>JBGAIK010000145.1:0-7000 GCA_044225615.1 Acetobacteraceae bacterium
GCCCGCCCCGTTCCTCGTGCTCGACACCCATGCCGGCATCGGCCGCTACGACCTCTCCGCCCCCGAGCCCGGCCGCACCGGCGAATGGCGGGACGGCATCGCCCGCCTCCGGGCCCGCCCCGACCCCGCCTTCGCCGACTATCTCGCCCTCGTCGAACGGCTCGGCCTCTACCCCGGCTCCCCCGCGCTGGTCCGCGCCCTGCTCCGCGACGGCGACCGCCTTGCCTGCTGCGAGCTCCACCCCGACGACGCCGCCAGCCTGCGGCGCCTGTTCCGCGCCGACCCGCAGGTCGCCGTCCACGCCCGCGACGGCTGGGAGGCGCTCGGCGCCCTGCTGCCGCCCAGGGAACGCCGTGGCCTCGTGCTCATCGACCCGCCCTACGAGGCTGCCGACGAGTTCGCCCGCCTCCTCGCCGGCCTCGCCGCCGCCCATCGCCGCTTCGCCACCGGCATCCTCGCCGCCTGGTATCCGGTGAAGTCCCGCGCCCAGCCCCGTGCCCTGCACGATGGCATCCGCGCCGCCGGGCTGCGCGACGCCGTCGCCGTGGAGCTCCATCTCCGCGCCCCGGACGACGCCGCCCGCCTCAACGGCTGCGGCCTGGTCGTGATCAACCCGCCCTTCGGCTTCGTGCCCGCCATGCAATCCCTCCTCCCCGCCCTGCGCGCCGCCCTCGACCGCGGCGAGCCCGGCGCCGGGACCTCGGTGGAGCGGCTGACCGATGAATGACCTCGCCGTCATCGGCGCCGGCGCCTGGGGCACCGCGCTCGCCATCCAGGCTGCCCGCGCCGGCAACCGCGTCACGCTCTGGGCCCGCGACCCCGCCCGTGCCGGCCTGCGCCTGCCCGGCGCCGCCCTGCCCGCGGCGGTCACCCTCACCGCCGACCTGCCCGACGCCGCGCTCACCCTGCTCGCCGTCCCCGTCCAGTACATGCGCGCCGTCGCCGCCCGCCTGCCGGGCACCGGCCCGATCGCCGTCTGCGCCAAGGGCGTCGAGGCGGCGACCCTCGCCTTCCCGCTCGAAATCCTCGCCGAAACCCAGCCGCACCGTCCCGCCTGCGTGCTCACCGGCCCCAATTTCGCCCACGAGGTCGCCGCCGGCCTGCCCGCCGCCGCGGTGGTGGCCGGCCCCGACTGCCGCGCCGCCATCATCGCCGCGCTGGCCACGCCCGCCTTCCGCCTCTACGGCAACGACGACGCGATCGGCGCCCAGCTCGGCGGCGCGGCCAAGAACGTCGTGGCCATCGCCGCCGGCGTCGTCATCGGCGCCGGCCTCGGCGAGAACGCCCGCGCCGCGCTGGTCACCCGCGGCCTGGCCGAGATGGCCCGCCTCGCCACCGCCCTCGGCGGCCGGGCCGAGACCGTCGCCGGCCTCTCCGGCCTCGGCGACCTGCTGCTCACCTGCACCGGCCCGTCCAGCCGCAACTTCTCGCTCGGCCTGGCGCTCGGCCAGGGCCGCGCGCTGGCCGACATCCTCGCCGGCCGCAGCGCCGTCACCGAGGGCGTGCGCACCGCGCCCGCCCTCGTCGCCCGCGCCACGCGCGCCGGCGTCATCCTGCCGATCGCCGGCGCGGTGGCGCAGGTGATGCAGGGCGGGCTTGATGTGCGCGGCGCGATCGGAGCGCTGCTGGCGCGGCCGCTCAGGGACGAATAGGGAAGGGTGTTCTTTTTTGAAAAAAAGAACCAAAAAACTTCTATCCCTTTTGCGCGGAGCTTCCTTGTCCGCATCACGAAGGACAACGGATAAAAAGTCTTTTTGCTTCTTTTTCTTCAGAAAAAGAAGAATCTTGCTTGCCTTTATTCTCGTTCCCTTTCCATCCCTCGCCCAACCCATCGCCGGGAACTGGCTCACCGAGGATGGCGAGGGCGTCATCGCCATTGCCCCCTGCCCCGGCGGCCTGTGCGGCCGCATCGTCGGCATCGGCGATTTCGGCCCCACCGGCACCCCGCGCGACTGGCAGGGCCGCCCGCAATGCGGCCTGCAGATCATCAACGACCTGGTCCAGGCCGAGCCCGGCCTGTGGGCCGGCACCATCACCAACCCCGAGGACGGCCGCGTCTACCAGGCCCGCCTCTCCCGCGACCCGGACGGACGCCTGCGCCTGCGCGGCTATCTCGGCATTCCCCTCTTCGGCGCCACCCAGTTCTGGCGCCCCTATGCCGGCGGGCTCGCCGCGGATTGCCGAATGTTACGCTAGCCACGGTTTAGGCTTGCCGGATACCACCCGAGCCGGCAGGCTTGCGGCAACAATAACCTCGGGAGAAGTCCTTCATGCCGAATCTGTCGCGCCGCACGCTCCTCGCCGGCATCGCCGCGCCGCTCGCCGCCCCGGCCACCATCCGCGCGCAGGGCACCAAGCCTGTCCGCATCGGCCTGCTCAGCGACATGAGCGGCCCCTACCGTGACGTCGGCGGCCCCGGCAACCGCCTCGCCGCCGAGCTCGCCATCGCCGATTTCGGCGGCTCCGTGCTCGGCCGCCCGGTCGAGGTGCTGCAGGCCGACATGCAGAACAAGCCCGACCTCGCCTCCTCGATCGCCCGCCAATGGGCCGACGAGGGCGTGGTTGCGTTCGGCGACGGTGCCGCCTCCTCCTCCGGCCTCGCCGTCCAGCAGGTCGCCCGCGACAAGAAGCTGCCCTACATGATCACCGGCCCCGCGGCCTCCGACTTCACCGGCAAGCAGTGCAGCCCGTTCGGCATGCATTTCTGCTACGACACCTTCGCCCTCGCCCACGGCACCGGCACCGCGCTCGCCCGCGCCGGCGGCAAGAGCTGGTTCTTCATCACCGCCGACTACGCCTTCGGCTACGCGCTCGAGCGCGACACGATGGAGGCGGTGAAGCAGGCCGGCGGCACCGTGCTCGGCGCCGTCCGCGCCCCGCTCGGCACCGCCGACTTCTCCGCCTATCTGGTGCAGGCGCAGGCCTCCGGCGCCCAGGTGCTCGGCCTCGCCAATGCCGGCACCGACCTGCAGAACTGCATCAAGCAGGCCGCCGAGTTCGGCATCGGCAAGACCATGAAGACCGCGACCCTGCTGATGCAGGTGGCCGACGTGAATTCGCTCGGCCAGAACGTCTGCGCCGGCCTGTCCTACACCGACAGCTTCTACTGGGACCTCAACGACGGCACCCGCGCCTTCGCGAAGCGCTGGGGCGAGAAGATGGGCGGCATGGTTCCGGGCCTGCTGCATGCCGGCAACTACGCCGCGGTCAACCACTGGCTCAAGGCGATCAAGGCCGCGGGCACCACGGATGCCGAGGCGGTGGTGGCGAAGATGAAGGCCACCCCGGTCAACGACATGTACAACAGGGACGTGCAGATCCGCGCCGACGGCCGGGTGATGCACCAGATGTATCTGTGGCAGGTGAAGCCGCCGGCCCAGGCCAAGGGCCCGCACGACTACTGCAACCTCGTCGCCTCCATCGCCCCCGCCGAGGCCTGGCGCCCCCTCGCCGACGGCGGCTGCCCGCTGATCAAGGCCTGATCCGCCGCGCCACCCCCTTCCGTCCGCGGAAGGGGGTGGCAGGGGCCGCCTGCCGCTGCACGCCAGCCTTGCGGAACCCGGATTCCGCCCCAATTGTGACACGGTTCATAGAACCTCTGTCCCAGACGCATATCGCCGCCATATTACACGCGTACGACGCATAGGTCTTATCCGCATTGTCCCAGTTCCGATTTCCTGCCGGAAGGTCCACATAGCGCCTCGACGGCAGGGAACCACAGCGGTTCCACCCGCCAACATCAAGAACTGCTCCGGCGAGCCTCAGAGCCCCGGACGAAATGGAGACTAGAGATGAAGACCACCTTTGCCGCTGCGGCCTTTGCCGCCGTGCTGTCGATGACGACGTCTGCCTTCGCCTATGAGGCCGATGCCCAATATTCTCGCGTTTCTGTGAACCACCCTGCGATCACCTTGGCTGACCAGTCCAACGGCAGCGAGGCGCAGAAGTTCTCCGAGAACGAGGCCACCAAGTTCGCCCAGAACGACGCCCAGAAGTTCGCGGAGAACGAAGCCACCAGGTTCGCCCAGAACGATGCCCAGAAGTTCGCGGAGAACGAGGCCACCAAGTTCGCCCAGAACGACGCCCAGAAGTTCGCGGAGAACGAGGCCGTCAAGTTCGCCGAGACCGAGGCGCAGAAGTTCGCGGAGAACGAAGCCACCAAGTTCGCCCAGAACGACGCCCAGAAGTTCGCGGAGAACGAGGCCACCAAGTTCGCCCAGAACGACGCCCAGAAGTTCGCGGAGAACGAGGCCGTCAAGTTCGCCGAGACCGAGGCGCAGAAGTTCGCGGAGAACGAGGCCACCAAGTTCGCCCAGAACGACGCCCAGAAGTTCGCCGACCAGTCCAACGGCAGCGAGTCGCACCGCTTCGGCTGAGCCCCCCTCGGCCGGAACGCGGCGCCACCTTCTCCCCCAGGCGGGGCGCCGCGTCACGAAAGCCGGTCCGGGCATTGCCCGGACCGGCTTTCTGCTCTGGCCGAGCACCGCATGTTGCGCGGCATCCTCACCGTCGGCGGCTGGACCATGGCCAGCCGGGTCCTGGGCTTCCTGCGCGACATCCTGATCGCGTCCATGCTCGGCGCCGGCGCCGTGGCGGACGCCTTCTTCGTCGCCAACCGCCTGCCCAACCTGTTCCGCCGCCTGTTCGGCGAGGGCGCCTTCAACGCCGCCTTCGTTCCCGCCTTCTCCGGCCTGCTCGCCGCCGAAGGCAAGGCCGAGGCGCAGCGCTTCGCCGGCGAAGCCACCTCGGTCATGACCTTCTGGCTGCTCGGCATCACCATCGCGGCCGAGCTCTTCATGCCGGCGGTCCTGCTGGTCCTCGCCCCCGGCTTCTCCGCCGATCCCGGCAAGTTCGCCACCGCCGTCGAGCTCAGCCGCATCACCTTTCCCTACATGCCGCTGATCTGCCTCACCGCCCTGCTGTCCGGCGTGCTCAACGGGCTCGACCGCTTCGCCGCCGCCGCCGCCGCGCCGGTCATCTACAACCTCACCTCCATCGCCTTCATGGTCGGCCTGGCCGGCCTCGTGCCCACCGCGGGCCATGCGCTGGCCTGGGGCGTCTCCGTCTCCGGCATCTTCCAGCTCGCCCTGCTCATCTGGGCCGTCCGCGCCGCCGGCATGCGCCTCGCCCTGCCGCGTCCGCGCCTCACCCCGCGCATGCGGCTGCTGTTCCGCCGCATGGGGCCGGGCCTGCTCGGCGCCGGCGTCACCCAGCTCAACCTTTCGGTCGACGTCATCATCGGCAGCCTGCTGCCCGCCGGCACCGTCTCGATCCTCTACTACGCCGACCGCATCAACCAGCTGCCGCTCGGCACCATCGGCGTCGCCGTCGGCACCGCGCTGCTCCCCACCCTCTCCCGCCAGGCCCTCGCCGGCGAGGCGCAGGCCGCGATCGCAACGCTGAACCGCGCCATCGAATACGCCCTCGCCCTCACCCTGCCGGCCACCCTCGCCCTGCTCGCCGTGCCCGGCCCGATCCTGTCCGTGCTGTTCGAGCGCGGCGCCTTCACCGCCGCCGACGTCCATCTCTCCGCCCAGGCGCTCGCCGCCTATGCCGCCGGCCTGCCCGCCTTCGTGCTGGTCAAGGTCCTCGTCCCCGCCTTCTTCGCCCGCGGTGACACCGCCATGCCGGTCAAGATCGGCATGGCCGCGGTCGCCCTGAACCTCGCCCTCAACATCGCCTTCATGGCCCCCCTCCAGCATCTCGGCCCGCCGCTCGCCTCCAGCGTCGCCGCCTGGGCCAACATCGCCGCCCTCGCCGCAATCCTCGCCCGCCGCGGCCACCTCGCCATCGATGCCCCGCTCCGCCGCACGCTCCCCCGCATGCTGCTCGCCGGCCTCGTCATGATGGCGGTGCTCTGGGCGCTCGACGCCGCGGTCTACCAGCCCGTGCGCCAGATGGCCGGCTGGCGCTGGCTCGGCCTCGGCCTGCTCGTCACCGGCGGCCTGCTCGCCTACGCCGCCGCCGGCCAGCTCCTCGGCGCCTTCGACCTGCGCGCCATGCTCCGGCGCGGCAAATGACCGCCCCGGCAACCCTTCGCTTCCCCTCAATCCCCCACTGCAAATTTTCCAACGAATCCCAGCCGCCCACGCTTGCCAGCCCCCGCCTGCCGGCTATGCTGACCTCGCGGTGCAGCAATGCACCTCTGTCTTCACGGAGCGGTGAACGTGCAGGACGATGCGGAATTCCAGGCCGCCCTTGGCCTGCTGGAGGCCGAGATCGCAGCCGACATGGCGCGCAACCTGGCGCCGGGCCTGTCGATCGCGGTGGTCCGGGGCGATGGCCCGATCTGGGCGCACGGCTTCGGCCAGGCTGACATCGCCGCCGGCACCCCCGCCGCGCCCGACACCGTCTACGCCGTCGGCTCCATCACCAAGCTGTTCACCGCCACCATGCTCATGCAGCTCCGCGACGCCGGCGCGCTGCGCCTCGACGACGCGGTGCAGCCCTACGTGCCGGAGCTGAAGGTCCCGCACCGCCATCCCGGCGCCGCCCTCATCACCTTCCGCCATCTCGTCACCCACACCTCCGGCCTCAGCAAGGACTCGCCCCACCCCTACTGGGACCGCGGCGAGACCTTCCCGCCGGTCGAACGCCTGATGGAACTGCTGGAGATCACCGAGCAGCCCTATCCCCCCGGCACGCGCTGGAAATACTCCAACCTCGCCATCGCCCTGCTCGGCTACACGCTCCAGAAGATCGCAGGCCAGACCTGGGACGATTGGGTGACGTCGAAAATCCTCGCCCCCCTCGGCATGGACACCGCCGCCCCCCGCTTCGCCGAACGCCAGCGCGCCCGGCTCGCCACCGGCTATGCCCGCCCCGCCGGCGCCTGGCCGCCCGAGGTGCTGGCCCACCAGGATCTCGGCGGCATCAGCTTCGGCGGCTCGATGCACGCCACCGTCATCGACATGGCGAAGTTCCTCGCCGCGCAATGGTCCGACGCCCCCGCCATCCTCGCGCCGGCCAGCATCGACGCGATGCACCGCGCCTGCTGGCT
>JBGAIK010000145.1:7065-12391 GCA_044225615.1 Acetobacteraceae bacterium
GACGGCAGCACCCGCACCGAGCATGGCGGCGGCGTCCATGGCTTCACCTGCAAGGCGCTGGTCTCGCGCGCCGACAGGGTGGGCGTCGCCGTCTTCACCAACGGCTCCGACGGCAGCGTCGGCACCAACCTCGCCACCCGCGCGCTCGACCTGCTGTGCCCCGCACTGCGCCGCAGCGCCGCGCGCGCCACGCCGGCCATGCAGGGGCCGCCCGGCTGGGCCCGCTACGCCGGCAAATACCGCTGGATCCTCGGCGACGCCGAGATCGGCTTCACCCACGGCATGCTCTCGCTGCGCGTGCCCGGGCCCGGCGGCTGGGAAGACGTCAGGCTCACCCCCGACGGCGAGAATTTCCGCATGCACGGCGGCCAGGTGCATGGCGAGGCCTTGCGCTTCGTGGCCGACAAGGATGGCGTGGTGCGCCGGGCCTGGCTCGGCCCGCACCCCTACGATCGCGTGGAGTAGCAACCAGAGGAGGCTGCGATGACCGTGCTGCGGCGGCGTGGATTGCTCAAATCGGCGGCTGTCATCGGGGCGGCATCCGCCCTGCCCAATATCGCCGGCGCACAGGAAACGCCGGTCCGCGGCGGCACCCTGCGCTATGGCCTGGCCAACGAGCCGCGGCGCATGAACCAGCTCAACACCACCTGGATGACCGACGCCACCCAGCACATGTACGACCGGCTGCTGACCCGGGCACCCGACGGCAGCTACGTTCCGCACATGGCCAGCTGGACCGTCTCCGACGACGGCCTTGCCTGGACCTTCAAGCTCAGGCCCGGGATCAAGTTCCACTCCGGCGCCCCGGTCACCTCGGCCGCGATCAAGTGGTGGTTCGAGCAGGCGAAGGACCCCAAGGGCTTCTTCGGCTTCAAGGGCTCCTACTCGCAGGTCGACACGATCGACACGCCCGACGACCTCACCGCCGTCGTCAGGCTCAAGCAGCCCGACGCCAACCTCGCCTTCATTCTCTACACGGTCTATTCCAGCATCCACAACCCGGCCACCTACGAAAAGGTCGGCAAGGACGCCTACGGCGTGAACATCGAGGACGGCACCGGCGCCTTCAAGCTCAAGGAATGGACCCCCGGCGACAAGCTGGTGATCGAGCGCAACGACGCCTATGCCTGGGCGCCGCCCTTCGCGAAGAACCAGGGCGTCTCCTGGCTCGACCAGATCGTCTACCGCTACATCGCCGACGACGCCGCCCGCACCGCCGCCATCGAGACCGGCGACCTCGACATCATCGTCCAGCCCAATCCGGCCGACGTCGAGCGCCTCAAGGGCAACCCCGCCCTCTCCGTCATCCAGAAGCCGATGCCGGCCGCGCGAACCATCTACTTCAACACCGAGGCCAAGCCCTGGAACGACGTCCGCGTCCGCCAGGCCATGGCCCACGCCATCCAGCGCAAGCCCATCATCGACCGGCTGCTATTCGGCCAGGGCGTCGCCGCCCACAGCGTGGTGCCGCCCACCTTCAAGGACATGTACCTGGCCGACTGCGAGAAGTTCTTCCCCTACGACGTGGCCAAGGCCAAGGCCCTGCTCGCCGCGGCGGGGCTGACCGACACCAACGGCGACGGCTTCGTCGAGTTCGAGGGCAAGCCGTGGGAGCCGGAGATGCTGGTCATCTCCATCTCCGAGCTCACCCAGCTCGCCCAGGTCGTCCAGGCCCAGGCCGCGCGCATCGGCATCAAGATCAAGATCGTCCAGCTCGACGTGGAATCGCTCAACGTGCGCACCCTGAGCGGCAATTTCGGCATCCTCACCGGCTTCTACCTGTGGGACGGGCCGGACACGATCATGGACTGGTGGATGCACTCCGGGAACATCCCCGCCACCAACCGCGCCCGCCTGCGCGACCCGCGGGTGGACGACACCATCGCCAAGATGCGCGCCTCCGCCTCGCTCGCCGCCCGCAACGGCCACGTCAAGGAACTGCAGCGGCTGATGCACGGCGAGCTGAACACCATCATCCCGGTCTACCACCCGCTCGACACCTACGTCTTCACCAAGCGCCTGCGCGGCTACGAGCCCAACCCGATGACCCTCTACCCCCGCATACGACCAGTCGCCAAGGCGGCCACCTCTCCCCTCCGCGTTTGCGGGAGGCTCAGGGGGAGGGTGGCGCCGCCGCAGCATCGCGCTCGCCTTGATGCTCCGCTACGCCCTGCGCCGGCTCGCCATGCTCATCCCCATGGCGCTGATCGTTTCCTTCGTCGTCTTCGTCGCGATGCGGCTGATCCCGGTCGACCCGGCCGAGCTGGTGGTCGGCCCCTATGCCAGCATGGAGCAGCGCGAGGCGGCCAAAAAGGAGCTGGGCCTCGACCGGCCGGTGGTGGTCCAGTACGGCATCTATCTCGGCCGCGCCCTGCAGGGCGATTTCGGCCGCTCGCTCAAGTCCGGCAAGCCGATCACCGAGCTGATCTCCGCCACCCTGCCCAACTCGCTGCTGCTCGGCGGCCTCGCCCTCGGCTTCGCCTACCTCATCGCCATCCCGCTCGGCGTGGTCGCGGCGATGAAGCAGAACACCGCGATCGACCAGGGCGCCATGGCCTTCGCGCTGATCGGCATCTCGATCCCGAATTTCTGGCTCGGCCTGCTGCTCGTGCTGCTCTTCGCCGTCAACCTGCGCTGGCTGCCCGCCACCGGCAACGCCACCGCGCTGCACTACATCCTCCCCGCCGTCACCCTCGGCCTGCAATACACCGCCATCGTCGCCCGGATGACCCGCTCCTCGATCCTCGAGGTGCTGCGCCAGGATTTCGTCCGCACCCTGCACGCCAAGGGCCTGCGCCGCTGGCGCGTCGTCTACCTGCACGCGCTCAAGAACGCGATCATCCCGGTCATCTCCCTGCTTGGCCTGCATCTCGGCGGCCTGGTCGGCGGCTCGGTCATCGTGGAGACCATCTTCGCCTGGCCCGGCATGGGCCTGATGCTGGTCAACGGCATCACCGGCCGCGACTACCCGGTGGTCCAGGCCATCATCACCCTGCTCGGCTGCGCCGTCCTCCTCGCCAACCTCGCCGCCGACCTGCTCTACGCGGCGGCCGACCGGCGCATAAAGCTATGACGCAGGAAGGGAAGGGCCTCCGGCGGCCAGGGGGCGCAGCCGCCCCCTGGACCCGGCGATACTGCGCGCGGCTGCGGCACCCACCTTCGTCTTGTGGCCCGGCCGACCGGCCGCTGCTCCCTCTCCCGCGCGCGGGAGAGGGTCGGGGTGAGGGGTGAGGTGATGGTGCCAAATCCGCACAAGCGGGCTCCCGTCCGGACCTTCTTCCTTGCGCCGCAGGCATTCAAACCATGCCCCCGCACCCGGCCGGGAGCGGGAGCACGGTTCGCTTGCCTGCGGCGCAAGCAAGCAGGCCGTGCCAATCACCGAAGGCTGGCGATGCAGCCGCCAGCAAGACCGGTTTCCAAAGGCCCCCGGCCTTTGGCCGCCGGAGGCCCTTCCCTTCGCCTTGCTTCTTCCAGGACTGCGCCATGACCGAACCCTGGACCGACACCAGCGTCACCACCGCCTACTCCCCCTGGCGCGACTTCGTCCGTCGCTTCGTCGCCAGCCCGTCGGCGATGGTCGGCTTCGTCATCATCCTGTTCCTCTCCCTGGTCGCCATCTTCGCCCCCTGGATCGCGACCCACGGCTTTGCCGAGCAGGACCTCATGGTCTCGCTGGAGCGTCCGCTGTCGGAGGGCTTCCTCCTCGGCACCGACACGTTCGGCCGCGACGTGTTCAGCCGCCTCGTCTGGGGTGCCCGCGTCTCCCTCCAGGTCGGCGCCATCGTCACCTGCGTCTCGCTGCTGATCGGCATCGGCATCGGCTGCCTGGCCGGCTTCCATGGCGGCCGGGTGGACCTGGTGCTCGCCAACTTCATCAACCTGGTCTACGGCTTCCCGCTGATCCTGGTCGCGCTGCTGTTCGTCACCGTCTGGGGGCCGAGCCTCAGCGGGGCGATGGTGGCCACGGGCCTCGTCACCTGGTCCGGCTTCGCCCGCATCGTCCGCGGCGAGGTCATCGCGTTGCGCCAGCGCGAGTTCGTCATTGCCGCCCGCGCGCTCGGCCGCGGCAACGCCTGGATCATCCTGCGCCACATCCTGCCCAACATCATCGGCCCGGTGCTGGTCATCGCGAGCTTCACCATGGCGGTCGCCGTCATCATCGAGACGTCGCTGTCCTTCCTCGGCCTCGGCGCCCAGCCGCCCACCCCGTCCTGGGGCTCGATGCTGTCCGAGGGCCGCACGGTGATCTACCGCGCCTGGTGGCTCGCCACCTTCCCCGGCATCGCCATCGCCGTCCTCGTGCTCGGCTTCAACCTGCTCGGCGACGGGTTGCGCGACGTGCTCGACCCCCGGATGCGCCACTGATGGACACCCCCGTCCTGGCGGTGGCGGACGTCCACGTCGCCCTGCACACCGCCCGCGGCGTGATCCCCGCCGTGGACGGCGTCTCCTTCGCGATCGCCGCCGGCGAGACGCTGGCCCTGGTCGGCGAAAGCGGCTGCGGCAAGTCGATGACGGCGCTGTCCATCATCCGCCTCGTCCCCAGCCCGCCCGGCCGCATCACCCGGGGCAGCGTCGCCCTCAAGGGCGAGAACCTTCTCGACAAGCCCGAGGAAGCCATGCGGGAAATCCGCGGCGACCGCATCTCGATGGTCTTCCAGGAGCCGATGACCTCGCTCGACCCGGTCTTCACCATCGGCCTACAGCTCACCGAGACCGTCCTCGCCCATCGCGACGTCAGCCCCGCCGAGGCCGCCCGCCTCTCGGTCGAGATGCTCAGGCGCGTCCGCATCCCCGAGCCCGAGCGCCGCATGGCGGCCTACCCGCACGAGCTGTCCGGCGGCATGCGCCAGCGCGTGATGATCGCCATCGCGCTGCTGTGCCGCCCCGACCTGCTGATCGCCGACGAGCCCACCACCGCGCTCGACGTCACCACCCAGGCGCAGATCCTCGACCTGATCCGCGAGCTGCGCGCTGAATTGGGCATGTCCGTCCTGCTGATCACCCACGCCCTCGGCGTGGTGGCCGAGATGGCCGACCGCGTCGCGGTGATGTATGCCGGCCGCATCGTCGAACTGGCGCCGGTCGAGGAGATCTTCGCCGCCCCCCGCCACCCCTACACGGTCGGCCTGCTCGGCGCGAACCCCGACCTCGCCTTGGGCCAGGACCGCCTCGCCACCATCCCCGGCACCGTCCCCAACCTGCTGAACCCACCCCCCGGCTGCCGCTTCTGGCCCCGCTGCCCCCGTGCAGACGATGGCTGCCGCGCCGCCGAGCCGGAACTCCGCGAACTCGCCCCCGGCCATTTCGCCGCCTGCTGGAAGAC
>JBGAIK010000146.1:0-14433 GCA_044225615.1 Acetobacteraceae bacterium
GACGCGCACGGCCACCATGTCCTTGGCGACCTGCTCGCCCATGCGGACGCCGGCGTCGAAACCCTCCTTCACGATGTCGGTCAGTCCGTAGTCGACGGTGATCTCCACCCGCAGGTCCGGATGGTCCGGCAGGAAGCGCTTCAGCGCCGGTTGCAGGATGGCGATCGCCGGGTGCTCGCCGGCGGTGATGCGGATGGTGCCGGCCGGCTTGTCGCGCAGCGCGCTCAACGCGGCAAGCTGCGCCTCGATCTCCTCGAAGCGCGGCGCGATCGTCTGCAACAGCCGATCCCCCGCCTCGGTCGGGGCCACGCTGCGGGTGGTACGGGTGAGCAGGCGCAGGCCCAGCCGGTCTTCCAGGCCGCGGATACTCTGGCTGAGGGCCGATTGCGACACGCCCAGCTTGGCCGCCGCGCGGGTGAAGCTGCGCTCCCGCGCCACGGCGGCAAAGGCGGCCAGGATGTCGAAGTTTTCCTGCGGCATTGATAAGCCAGGTTAATGGGGACATGCGCATCGTAGCGGATAATCGCGGGCGTCGGCCAAGCCTATCTCTTTTCGTGGCGGCACCACCTGGCCGCCGCCGGCGACAGCATCTGGTGGGTGAAAAGATGGCGCGTTTGACCAAGGGACGCCGGCAGTTGATCTCTGCCGGTGCGGCGCTGGCCGCAGCCCCGTTCGCCTCCGGCGCGTCGGCCCGACCCGGCCACCCGGCGGCGCCGCCGCTGCGGGTGGAGGATACGATCGGCACCCTCCTGGACCACCCGGCTTTCGCGGGGTTCGCCCCGCGCCTGCTGCCATGGGACAATCGCTCCTACGACCGAAGCATGAAGCTGGCCGATATGGCGTTGCTGATGCCATACCACACCCGCATCGACCCGGCGGAAGCCGTCTCCGCGCTGAACCGCATGATCGCCGACGTGAACGCGGGAAGGCCGGTTCTTCTCGACATCTACTCGGCCGCGGACAAGCGCGCCGAGCCGGCCAAGCCGCAGACCGGCCTGTTCTTCTTCCGCGGCACGCCCGGGGCGCCTTTCGCGATCGTCTGCCCGGGCGGCGGCTTCGCCTATGTCGGATCGTTGCACGAAGGCTTCCCCTACGCCGTCGCGATCAACGCAGCCGGCTTCAACGCCTTCGTGCTGCGCTACCGGCCCGGGGCCGGCGAACGGGCCGCCACGGAAGACCTGGCCGCCGCGCTCGCCGCCGTGTTCCGGCAATCCGCGGCCCTCGGGGTCGGCACGGCCGGATACTCGCTGTGGGGCAGCTCGGCGGGCGCCAGGATGGCGGCCAATGTCGGCTCGCACGGCGTGACGCCGTTTGGCCGAAGCGATCTGCCAGGGCCGGCCGCCGTGATCATGGCCTATACAGGGCACGCGGACCGTGGTCCCAGGGAGCCGCCGACCTTTGCCGTCGTCGGAGAACAGGATGGCATCGCGCCTCCCTCGGTGATGGAACGGCGGATTGCCGCCTTGCGGGCGGCAGGAACCCCCGCCGAGCTCCGCGTCTATCGAGGATTGGGCCATGGTTTCGGCCTCGGCACCGGAACATCAGCGGAAGGCTGGATCAGTACCGCCGCACGGTTCTGGGCATACCACGTCGCGTCGCCACCTGCGCCGGCGCCCGCGCCCACCCATCGCGCACCACCAACCTCCCCTCCTCCATGACCAAACCAGCCGGCGCTTCCCGCCAACCGGTCCCACGCCGAAACCTCCCGCCGGTTCGGCGCCAGCCCACGCCGCACCACGTTCCCCCGCATGAACCCGACGCCGCGGGCTTCCCATGCCCATGCCGCCGAAGATCATTCCTCGCGCAACGACAGCCCCTTCACAGCCCCGATCCCCGCAACCTACCCCTCGATCATCGGCACCTTCGCCCCGCTATCGAACCGATACAGCTTCACCACTGTCCGCAGCCCCGGCGCCGTCGCCCGCAAGGTCATCGTCTCGGTGATCCGCTTCCCCGCCGCGATGTCCTCGTCGCGCATCATGAACACTTCCACCAGTTCCGTCGCCCCCGCCGCGATCCCGGCGACGTAGGAGCCGTCCTTCACGAATCGCGCCGAGGACGGGTGCATCCCCGGCATCAGGATCGTCACGATCACCGCTGGAAGCGCCGCCGCGGTCCGGTTGCGAACCCCCACGCGATACACCATCCCTGAAATGGGCTCCGCCCCCTCCCAGCGCGCCGGCACCACGTATTTCGGCTCGGTGCTGGCGAGGTCGAGCACGATCTCCATTTCCGCCCGCACCCGCCGCGCCGCGGGCCGCGCCAGGCTGCCGGCCAGCAGCAGCACGAACCCCGCCCCGATCAGCAGCCAGGGCAGGTCCCGCGCCAACAGGCCGCGCAGCGCGTCGATCCCGCCCGCTGCCTCCAGCGCCAGTTCCGGCATGCCGATTGTGCCGAAGATGTCGCCCAGAAGCTGCCCGAGCGCCTCCGGATAGCCTGCGGCCATTCCGGCGAGCAGCAGGCCCGCCCCCACAAGCACCGATACAAGCCGCATCGCCCCCACCACCGCTGGCCAGAAGCCAGCCTAGCGCGCGCGCTACGCCGGTTGCCGCCGCTCACCGCAAAATCATATGGCGGCGCCGAGCATATCGCGGCGGTCTGCCGCCCGCAGCGCGACGTCGTGCATCAGATAGGCCAGGCGCGACCGGCACCATGGCTGGCCGGACTCCGGATCGTATGCCACGGGCATTGCGAACCCCGCCGGCACCCCCGCCTCCAGCCCCATACGCCGCGCGATCATCACGCAGCGCATCGCATGGTCCCGGTGCGCCACGATCCCCACCAGCCCCGGCGCCGGTGCCGCCCGCAGGAAGGCCGCGACCGTATCGGCCGTGTTCAGGTACAGTGGCTCCGCCCGCGCATCCCGCGCCGGCCAGATCGGCACCACCGGCACGCCCGCCAGCGCTTCCGCCACTTCCCATTGGGCGTGCACCGGCGCCCCGGTCGCCCGATGCACCGCCGCCGCCACGCCCGCCAGCGCCGCGTTGACCGGCCCAGGCGTGCGGTTGCCCGAAGGTTCCATCCGGTTGCCGAAGGTGAAGGCCAGGATGGTGCCGATCCGCGCCGGCGCCACCTCCGGCGCCCGCCAGGACAGCGCGTCCTCGGCCAGCAGGCGCGCCAGCGCCTCCGCCGTGCCCGGGTCCCCCAGCTCCGCTGCCAGATGCCGGACCAGCGCTTCCACTACTGCGGAAAACCCACCATCCGGTCCTGCGCCAGCTGCGGCGGCTGGGGATAGTGCACCCCACGCTGCCCCGACCAGCTCCGGTCCGGCCGTACCACATACGGCCCCGGCTGATGCCCGGTCAGCACCCCGCCGGCCGCCCAGCCCTGCTCCACATCGATGCCCCATAGCCGCTCGCACAGCCGCGCGGTCAGCTTCGCCCGCACGCCGGCATGGGCCGGATCGTCGGCGAGGTTGCGCAGCTCGGTCGGGTCGGTCTCCAGGTCGAACAGGTGCACGATATTGCCGGCCGGGTACCAGATCATCTTGTGCCGGCCGTCATGGACCATGCGGGTCGCCGCGTTGTTGTCCAGGCAGTCGCCATAGATCACGTCGTGCCGCGCCGCACCGTGCATCGGGATGCCTTCCACCGTGGCGGGCACCGGAATGCCGGCCAGGTCCAGCAGCGTCGGCATCACGTCAGCCAGCCCCACCAGCCGGTCGTCCACCGTGCCCGCCGGCACGCGGGCATCGCCCACGGCGCCCATCAGGATCATCGGGATCCGCGCCGAGCCCTCGTAATGCACCCGCTTCGCATACAGGCCGTGGTCGCCCAGCATCTCGCCGTGGTCGGCGGTGAACAGGATCGCCGTGTCGTCGAGCAGCCCCTCCTCCCGCAGCGTGCCCAGCACCAGGCGGAACTGGTGGTCGATATGCGTGCACAGCGCGTAGAAGGCCCGCCGCATCTCCGCCAGCGCCGCCGGCGGCAGCACGCGCCAGAAGTTGCGCGCCATGCGCAGCGCATAGGGCAGCGCCGCCTCGTCCTGCGCCCAGTCGCCCCAGGCGGCTTGCGGCACGTCGAAGGCGCGGTAGTGGTCCATGTAGTGGGCCAGCGGCGTCAGCGGCGGGTGCGGGTGGGTGTAGGACAGGTACCAAAAGGCCGGCCGCGTCGGGTCCCGCCGCTTGATCAGCCGGCAGGCCGTCTGCGTCGTCCAGTTGGTGGCGTGGCAGTCTTCCGGCAGGTGCCAGGGGCGGTGCATGTAGTTGTTGTTGTTCATGCCGCCGCCGAATTGCTGGCCGACATGGCCGCGGTCGGCGAGGAACATCTCGTAGTCGTCCACCGCGCCCAGATGCGGCCGGCCTTCCTCGCAGAGCAGCACGTCGTCGAAGCCGATGCGGTCGCGCGGCGGGTAGACATGGATCTTGCCCACCGCATGCGCCTGGTAGCCGGCATCGCGGAAGGTTTGTGCCAGGGTGGGCAGGTGTTGCGGCATCGGCGTGGTGGTGCCGAACACGCGGTCGCCATGGGTGCGCGTGCCGGTGCCGGTCATCAGCGTGCGGCGGGCCGGGATGCAGATCGGGCTTTCGGAATAGGCGCGGCTGTAGCGCACCCCGTTGCGGGCAAGCTGGTCCAGCGTCGGCGTCTGCAATACCGGATGGCCGGCGCAGCCCAGCAGCCAGCCGGGCCACTGGTCCACCGTCACCAGCATCACGTTCCTGGGCTGGCTCACCCCTGCAGGCTCCGCATGATGCCGGCCCATCTGTCCAGCACCGGCAGGATGGTGTCCGCCTTCTCCGATTCCAGCGCCAGCACCAGCCGTGCGAAGCCGAGGTCGCGCAGCTTGCGGGCGCCGTCGGCATCGTCGGCGCCGCCGAACCCGGTCAGCTCCACGCCGGCCGGGTCGCGCCCGACCTCCTTGGCCATTTCGCGGAACTTGGGCAGCACCTCCTCGATCGGCATGCGTCCGGCGATCGGCATCCAGCCGTCGCCATAGCGCAACGCACGGCGCGCGCCCTGCGGAAAGGCGCCGCCGACGATGACCGGCGGGTGCGGCTTCTGCACCGGCTTCGGCCAGGCCATCATCGGGTCGAAATTGACGAACTCGCCGTGATACTCGGCCTTCGACCTGGTCCAGATCACCTTCATGGCCTCGATCCGCTCGCGCACCAGCTTCGCGCGGGTCTCGAAGACGGTGCCGTGGTTCTCCATCTCGTCCTGGTTCCAGCCGATGCCGACGCCGAACAGGAACCGCCCGGCGGAGAGCTGGTCGAGCGAGGCGACCTCCTTGGCCAGCTGGATCGGGTCGCGCTGGTTCACCAGGCAGACGCCGGTGCCGACCTTGAGCTTCTCGGTAACCGCCGCCGCCGCCGTCAGCGTCACGAACGGGTCCATCGCGTCGTAGTAGCGCTTGGGCAGCTCGGCGCCGCCCGGCCAGGGCGACTTGCGGCTCAACGGGATATGCGAGTGCTCGGGCGCCCACACGCTCTCGAACCCGCGCTCCTCCAGCGCCCTGGCCAGCGCGCCGGGCGACATCGAATAGTCGGTGAAGAACATCGAGGCCCCGAACAGCATCGCCCATCCTCCCGCGTTGATGCGCCATGTTGCCCCGGACTTGCCGGCCCCGCCATCCCCGGCAGAATGGGGGCATGTCAGTCTCGATCGGCCTTGGCCTGATGGACTTCCCCTTCTCCGGCGCCCGCGGCTTCTGGCGCTGGGTGGACATGTGCGAGCAGGGCGGCGTGGACAGCCTGTGGCAGACCGACCGCATCGTCAGCCGCACCCCGATCCTCGAATCGATGACCACCATGGCGGCGCTGGCCGGCCGCACGCGGCGGATCAAGTTCGGCATGAACGTCGTCTCGCTCGCCTTCCGCGACCCGGTGCTGCTGGCCAAGCAATGCGCCACGATCGACGTGCTGTCCGAGGGCCGGCTGCTGCCCGCCTTCGGCATCGGCAGCCCGCTCTCCCCCGAATGGCAGGCGCTCGGCTTCGACACCAAGACCCGCGCCAGCCGCACCGACGAGGCGCTGGAGGTCATGCGCCGGCTGTGGACCGGGGAGCGTGTGACCCATCACGGCCGGCATTTCCGGCTCACCGAGGCCACCATCCTGCCCAGGCCGGTGCAACCCGAACTGCCGGTGTGGATCGGCGGCTCGTCGGAGGCCGCGATCCGCCGCACGGCGCGCGCGGGCACCGGCTGGATCGCCGGTGCCGAGCCCGCCGCCGAGGCCGGCCGGGTCGCCGCCGCCATACGCGCCGCCGCCGCCGAAGCCGGCCGCACGATCGAGCCCGACCACTATGGCGCCGGCTTTCCGTTCCATTTCGGCGAGGCGGCCGAAATCGCGCCGGCCATGGACGCCTACCGCACGCGGACGAAGCGCGACCCCGCCGCCTATTTCGCCGTCGGCAACGCCGCGGCGATCCTGTCCCATATCCGCGCGTATGTGGACGCCGGCATCTCCAAGTTCATCCTCCGCCCATTGGGCGACGAGGAAGCGATCCTCGCCCAGACCCGCCGGCTGATCGAGGACGTGCTCCCGCTTGCCGCCGCCGCATGGCCAAGACACGCCCCGTAAGGACCCGACGCATGCCCCTGCTCGCCGCCAGCCTCGCCTTGCCGCCGGATGCCCGCGCCATCTTGCACGAGGCCGTCGGCCACGCCGCCGACATCACCTGGCTTGCCGACCTTCCCGATGATGCCCGCGCCGCCACGCTGCGCCAGGCCGACGTGCTTTTCGCCGCCAACCCCTCGCGCGAGCTGCGCCCGGACGAGTTGCCGCTGCTCGCCGGGCTCAGGCTGATCCAGCTCATGCCCGCCGGCATCGACTTCATCCGCTTCGACGACCTGCCGGCGAGCGTCCCCGTCGCCAGCAATGCCGGCGCCTACGCCGCGCCGATGGCCGAGCACGCGCTGGCCATGGCCCTGGCCGCCGCCAAGCGGCTGATCCCCGAGCATACGGCGCTGACCCGCAACGAATTCAACCAGCAGACACCGAACCGCATGCTGGCCGGCCTCACCTGCGGCATCTTCGGCTTCGGCGCCATCGGCGCGGCCACCGCGAAGCTGATGGCCTCGCTCGGCATGCAGGTCCACGCCATCAACCGACGCGGCGCGACCGAGGCCAAGGTGGACTGGATCGGCACCCCGGACCAGCTCGACCTGTTGCTCGCCGCCAGCGACGTGCTCGTCATCGCCGCCCCGCTCACCCGCGCCACCGAGGGCATGATCGGCGCCGCCCAGCTCGCCCGCATGAAGCCCGACGCGATCCTGATCAACCTCGCCCGCGGCGAGCTGATCGACGAGGCGGCGTTCTTCGCCCATCTCCAGGCGCATCCGAAATTCACCGCGTGCATCGACGCGTGGTGGATCGAGCCGGTGCGCCACGGCCGCTTCGCCATGGACCACCCGTTCATGACGCTGCCGAACGTCATCGGCTCGCCGCACAACTCCGCCTCGGTGCCGATGACCCGCGACACCGGGCTGCGCCGCGCCGGGGCCAACATCGCCCGGGCGCTCAAGGGAGAGACGGTACAGAACATCGTGGGGCCGCAAGACCGGTATCTGTGACAAGGCCCTGCCGGGGGCGCGCCGGTAGCGGTGCGCCTCACGGCCGGCGTGCGCCGATCAGTGCCGCTGCTGCCGCCACCGTCGCCTGGAATGCGTCGGCATCCAGCGCATCCCCCTCGCGCAGGCCGATCGGGTAGCCGCGCGCCCCTGGCGAAGGTCAGCTTCACCACCGCCTTGCAGGTCTCCCCGGTGCAGATGATCCCGCCAAGCGACCACGCCGGCACGCCGCGCCATTTCCGTTCCTCGGCCACGTCCGGCACCGCCTGCCGGATCAAAACGCGGACATGGGCGAGCATTTGACCGCGCCAGTCGCCCAGCGCGGCGATCCGTGCGTTGATCAGATGCGATGGCGATCGGGCCACCGCGTCCCGCCCCCTACAGCGTGAACTTCGCCACCGCCTCCTCGAACGCCTTCTGCGCCGCCTCCACCGCCGCCCGGGCCTGCTCGGTCTGCTGGTTCAGCCCGTCCACCCGGTTCTCCAGCGCCTCCAGCTGCCGCACCAGCCGGCCGCGCAGCGCGTCGTTGGAGGGGACGGCGGCGATGTTCTTGCGGATCCGCTCCTGGTCGCGCTCGATGCCGGCATACTGCGCCTCCAGCCGCTCCACCTCGGCCTGCCGCGCCGCCTTCGCCGCCCGCAGGTCGGCCAGCCGCTGCAGCGCCGCCTTCACCGACGCCGACACTTCCGGCGTGCCGATCAGCCGCAGCACCGTGGCCTCGTCGTTGATCAGCGCCACCTGGCGGCGGGTGATCCGCTCCTGCTGCACCGCGAGGCGCGCCACCTCCCCGGGCTTCAGCGCCACCGCGAACCGCCACGCAGAGCCTGTCTCCTCCGCTGGCTTCGGCCCGCCGGCCACCAGGCTGGTGCCGGGCCGCTTGCCGATCTCCACCAGCAGGTCCCGTGGCTCATTGGCCGGCCCGGTCAGCGTCACCCGGCTGGTGCTTCTCACCCGCTCGTCCACCCGCAGCACGCCGGCCGAAGCCGTCACCGACGCGATGCTGGCGGCCTCCTCGGCCGCCCATTCGGCGCTGGTGCGCAGGTCCTCGGCGAAGGACAGCAGCCGGCTCTCGCCGGCCGGCAGGCCGCCGAGGCGCGCGTCGCCGGCGAACATCGCCGGCGAGGCCGGGTCGTACAGGGTCAGCACCCCGGCCGGCAGGCTGGTCGCGGTGTCGTTGGTGAGCCGGATGGATGCCAGCGGGTGCGACCGCCCCTGTTGCAGCAGGCCGATCCGGGCCGCCTTCACCTCGCGATCCAGGATCGGCACCGAGGCGGTGTGCCCCGCCGCCAGCGACACCTTGCCCGGCAGCACGAACACCGTCTCCTGCGCGCCCTCGCTCGCCGCCGCCGCCTCGGCCGGGGCGGCCATCACCGGCAGCGGCGCCGGCATGACCGGCGCCGCCTTGGCGGCCAGTTCCGCCGAGCGTGCCATTCCCGCCGGCGCCGGCGGGGGCGGCGGTGCGGATGCGAAATTCTGCGCCATCGGCCGCGCCCGCGTGTCCACCCCCGGCAGGATGCGCCCCAGCACCTCCACCGGCACTTCCGGCCGCTGCACGAAATACGTGGCGTACAATGCCTGCCGGAAGGTCACCGGATTGCCGTACTGCAGCGCCACCTCCACGCCCTTCCAGTCGGCGCCGGTCGCGTTCTCCAGCACCGCCCAGCCCTGCAGGCGCGCCGTCGGCGCCGCCTGCGCCGGCAGCACCACCCGGTACGACACCTTCCACAGCGGCGCGCCCACCACGTAGCCGACCCGCAGGCTCTTGGTACCCGCACCCGGTGGCGCCAGCGTGATGTGCCGCACCGACTTCGCGCTGTCCCGCCGCAGCGCCTCCAGCGCCGCCCCGATCTTGGCCCGCAGTGCCGGATCGGCGACCTGCACCGCCTCCACCTCCTCCAGCACGAACTGCCGCAACCCGGCATCGCTCATCAGCGTCACCCGGGTGCGCTCCACCGTGCCGTCCCGCCCGGCCGGCTCGGGCACCCGCTCGGCCTCGATCAGCCGGCCGGCCATCGCGCCGGCCCTCGCGCCACGGCCACGCCGCGCAGCCCGTTGAGGAACTCCACTGGCGAGGCCAGCGCCGCCGGACCGATCGGCACGTCGCCGAACGCCTCGCGCGTGCCATCCTTGCCGGGCAGCGAGAAGCCGCCCACGCCGCCGGCCGCGTCGAACACCACCAGCGACTTCAGCACGTCGTCCACCTGGTCGAGCGGCACGTCGAGCCCGAGCGGGGTGCCGTCGGGCTCGCCCGCATATTCCACGTAGCCGACGCCGCCCGAGGACAGCATCACCCGGGTCAGCGCCAGCTCGGCCGCGCCGGCCGCGCCGGGCAGGCACGCGCCCGCGAGAAGAAGCCGACCCGCAGGCCGGCCCGTTGGATCATGGCGCGCTCCCGCTGCGACGAAGACGCGCGAGCCTCGCATGCCCCCCGCCCGCGAGGCCAGTAACAGTTGGGAATCGTCCCGGAGCGGCCGCGCCGCAAGTGTCCTGTCCCCGAAGTTCGCCATCCTTCATGGCGGACGTAGGGGGTGAACAGACACTGAAAACAAGAGCTAGTGTCCCGTCCCCGAAGTTCGCCATCCTTCATGGCGGACGTAGGGTGAACAGGACACTGAAAACAAAGAGTTGCGTGTCCTGTCCCCGAAGTTCGCCATCCTTCATGGCGGACGTAGGGTGAACAGGACACTGAAAAACAAAGAGCCAGTGTCCTGATCCCGACCACTGCACGTGGCAACGAACTTCGGAATCGGGACACTAGACCGGCAGCACCACCGTCGCCCGCAGCCCGCCGCCGCTGAGATCCTCTTAAAGTCACATCGCCGCCATGCGCGTCGACGATGTTGCGCGCGATCGGCAGGCCGAGCCCCATGCCGCCGGTCTCCCGGTTGCGGCTCAGCTCCATGCGCTGGAACGGCTGGAACATCCGCTCCATGTCCGTCTCCGGAAAACCCGGCCCGTCGTCGTCCACCAGCAGCGTCACATTGCCCCCGCGCCTGCCGGCCGCGATGGGCCCCACCGTCACCCGCGCCGCGCCGCCGTATTTGGCGGCATTGCCGACGAAGTTGGTCAGCGCCCGCTGCCCGATCGGCCTGGGCCTGGATGGTCAGGTGCTCCGGCCCCGCGGCCAGCAGCGGGCCTGCGAAATCGGGCATCGCGTCGGCCGTCTCGTCCAGGATCGTGCGCACCAGCTCGGCCAGGTCCAGCCGCGACGGCGGCTCCTGCGCGGTCGCATCCTGCCCGAAGGCCAGCGTTGCCGAGACCATCGCCTCCAGCTCATCCAGGTCCGCCAGCATGCGGGCACGCACCGTCTCGTCGTCGATGAATTCGGCGCGCAGCCTGAGCCGCGTGATCGGCGTGCGCAGGTCGTGGCCGATCGCCGCCAGCATGAAGGTACGGTCCTGCACGAAGCGGCGGATGCGCTCGGCCATGATGTTGAATGCCGCCGCCGCCGTGCGGATCTCCTCGGGCCCCGCCTCGGGCAGCGGCGGCGCGTTCACGTCGCGGCCCAGCCGGTCGGCCGCGCTCGCCAGCGTCGCCACCGGCAGCGTCATCCGCCGCACCGCCCAGATCGTCATGGCCCCGGCCGCGGCCGTCATCATGACGAAGGCGAGCAGGAAGGTGGAGGAATGCCACGGCCGCGGCGACGGCAGCTCGACGCGCAGGATGAGCCAGGCGCCATCGGGAAAGCGCAGCCCGATCGTCATCCGCCCCTGCTCGGCGCCGCCCAGCAGCACCGCATCGCGTGCGCTGCGCCACCGGCACCGGCACCAGCTGCATCTCGGCGATCAGCTGCCGCTGCAGGGCGGGCGCCGTCGGCGGCAGCGGATCGTGCGGCGGGTCGGGCGTGTAGGCCGAGTCCTCGTTCTCGGCATCCTCCAGCTCGTCCACCGCCTGCCCGCGCCGCTCCGGCGGCAGCAGCACCAGGCTGCGATAGAGGCTCATCGCCTTGGCCGCGACGTCATGCACCTGCGCCAGACGCTGCAGGTCCACCCGGTCGAACGCATGGATGGTGAGCCCTGCCGCCTGCACCACCGCCAGGCCCGCGAGCAGCACCAGCGCCGTCCTGGCCGCGAGGCTGCGCGGCCAGACGGCAAGCGTCACGGCGTCACTGGCGGCGCACCTCGGCCGCCAGCACGTAGCCGCCGCCGCGCACGGTCTTGATGATCTGCGCGTGGCGCCCGTTATCCTCCAGCTTGCGCCGGAGCCGGCTGATCGCCACGTCGATGGCGCGATCGAACGGCCCGGCCTGGCGCCCGCGCAGCAGCTCCAGCAGCATGTCGCGGGTCAATACCCGGTTGGCGCGCTCCACCAGCGCCGCCAGCAGGTCGTACTCGCCGCCGGTCAGCGGCACCTCGACGCCTTCGGGGTTGATCAGCCGCCGCCGCGTCGGGTCCAGCGTCCAGTCGGCGAACATGATGTTGCGCTGCCCGGCCTCCTCGCCGCGCCCGCCCATTTCACCCACGCGTCGCAGCACCGCGCGGATGCGGGCGAGCAGCTCGCGCGGATTGAACGGCTTGGGCATGTAATCGTCGGCGCCAAGCTCGAGGCCCAGGATGCGGTCGGTCTCCTCGCCCATCGCGGTCAGCATCACGATCGGCACGTCCGACTGCGATCGCAGCCAGCGGGCGAAGTCGAGCCCGTTCTCGCCCGGCATCATCAGGTCCAGCACCACCAGCTGGAAGATTCCCTGCTGCCACAGCCGCCGTGCCTCGCGGGCATCGCGCGCGGCCGTCACCCGGAAGCCCTGGCGTTCCAGGAACATGCCGAGCAGGTCGCGTATCTCGCGGTCATCGTCGATCACCAGCAGGTGCGGCAGCAGGGCCGTTGCCGGCGAAGGAGAGGAAGACGACGTCGTTGCTGGGTTCATCATGCCGCATTTCTACCGCATTTCCGCGTCGGTTGCGACAATTCCCTCGCCGCGCTCCAATGCGCCGGTGATCCCGCCCGCTCCACCCCCGCCGCCCGCCGGGCAGTTCTCGATGCGCTCGCCGCCCGCCATCCCGAGTTCTCGCCGGCGCATCGAGGCCGCCGCCGGCCCGCTGCCCTGGCGCCGGCGGCGCGCGCCCGGCTTCCCGGGGCCTGCTCCAGGCCATCATGGGCCAGCAGATCAGCAACCAGGCCGCCGCCGCGATCTGCTCGCCGTCCTGCCCGGCGCCCTCGCCCTGGCCGGGCTGCTCGCCCCATCCGAGCAGGCGAGCCGAGCGGCGCGGCCTCCGCCCTTGGTCGCCCGGTGCTCCTGCTGGCTCACGCCTATGCCGAGGGCCGGCTCGACGACCGCCGCATCGACGGCCTCGACGACGCCGCCGCCATCGCCGCCATCGTCGCCGTCCGCGGCCTCGGGCCGTGGACCGCCGAGGTCTACCTGCTGTTCGCGCTCGAGCGGATGGACGTCTTTCCGGCCGGCGACATCGCCCTGGCCGGCGCCCATGCCGACCTGCACGGCCTTGCCGCCCGCCTCGCCCTGCCCCCAGGACGCAGGCCGCACGCTGGGCGCCCTACCGCTCGCTGGCCGCCCGCCTGCTCTGGCACCACTGGCGCCACCTCACCGGCCGCCCTGCCATGGACGACCTTCCGGCACCCTGATCCAGCGGAGACGGGAACGATCGATTCATCTTTCTCGATCACCCTGCCCAGGCATCATCCAAGGCACCCCGGCTTGTCCGACACGGTCCACCACCCCGGCGAAACACGGCCCCAGGCGCAGGACCATCTGCCCACGACCTTCCTGGAGCGCGGCATCGCCGTGCCCTTCACCACGCCCCAGCTGGCCGGCGCCCGGGTGCGCCCCGGCACCCGCGGCGGGCTCGAACTGCTGGTCCCGAACCCGTCCGGCGGCCGCGGCATCTACATCCTGCCATGGGACGGCATGGGCGCGCTGTGCCGCCCCACCGTGCACGATTCGCGCCTGAGTGCCGCCGTCGGCGCCCTGCGGGTGATGACCCCGGCGGCCATCCGCCAGGCCGCCCGCCAGGCCGCGAGCCAGGGCTATGCCGGCCGCCGCGCCGCCGCCGCCGCCGCCGCCGCCCTCAAGGCGGAGCGCCAGTCCAGCCTGCTCGCCAACTTCGCCCTGCTGCTCCAGCTTGTCCGCAAGGTCGAGCAGCCCGGGGAGAACGCCGTCCCGCCCGAGCAGGAACGCCCGGCAGGCGTGGAGCTGCGCGCCCGGCGCGCCATCGCCCGCATCGCCCCCCAGCTCGCCCGGAGCCCCGAGGCGGTTGCCGGGGCGCTGGAGGAGCTGTCCGTGCTCTACAGCGGCATCGGCGTGCCCGGCGACCGGACCGGCGCGCGCATCCCCATCCTGCTGGCCCGCCTGTGCCGCATGCGCGCCGCGCTCGACCCGTATGTCGCCAGCGCCAACGAGGAATGCGCGCTGCAGGCCGACCTCGCCGCCCACGCGCTCGACCTTACCGTTGCCTGCACCCGCGCCGTCCTCGAGGACTGCCACGCCGCCATCCACGACATCGTCGCGCTGCTGCGCCGCTGGATGACCGAGTCCGAGGCGCTCGCAACGCTCCTGGCCCGCCCCGACTGGCTGCTCGACGGATGGGACCGCATTGTCGCGCTGTGGGAGCACGCCGGCGCCGGGTCCCTGGGCGAGATCGCCATGCTCCTGCCCATCGTCCCGCGCGAGGCCGCCGGCTGGGTGAACCGCCACATCGACATCAGCTCCGACATGCAGCGCCACCGCCGCAAGGTCGCGCTGTTCGAGGACTGGCGCACCGGCCATTTCCTGCTCGACCTGGTCGCCCGCAACGAAACCCTGATCGCCGAGGTGGCATGATGGCGCCGTCAGATGACCGCCAGCAGATCCGCACCATGCAGCGCGCGCTGGCCGACGCCACCGACCCGCAGCTGCGCCGCGTGCTCGCCCTGGTCGACAACATGCCCGACCGCGGCGAGGCCGACCTGTTGATCGCGCCCTACCGGCCG
>JBGAIK010000147.1:0-12140 GCA_044225615.1 Acetobacteraceae bacterium
CGGCAGGCAGGCGGTCAGCACATCGAGTTCCGCACCCTGGGCGTCGCAGTGCAGCAGGTCGAGCGTGTCGATGCCATGCGTGCGCATCAGCGTGGGAACGGTGAGGCGCGGGATGTCGACGCGCCGGCCGCTGTCGAGCTGGAACGAGGCGGCGGGCAGGTCGGCCCCACCCGCGAACCCGTCCACGAATTCCGGCGCCAGGCCGTTCAGCGCGGCATTGGCCTCGCCCAGGGCCCGGCGGTCCGGGTCCGGCTCCAGCGCGACGGCGCGGCGGGCGGGCGCGTCCTTCAGGAACCACAACGAATAGAACGACCACCAGGCGCCGAGCTCGATCATGGTGGCATCCGGCGGCATGCGCGCGACGACCTCGTGGAAGACGCGCTCCTCCTGCGGCTCGTGGTGGCCGCGGCAGCGGCGGATCAGCTCGGTCATCCAGGCGCCGCAATACCCGTCGGCGACCACCCGCAGGCCATTATGGGTGATCTGCACGCGGGTTCCGTCGGGCAGGGCGACGACCTCGCCCGCCTGCCGCGCCTTGGGCAGGATGTCGCAGTCGCGGCAGCGCGTGGCGAGGTCGATCCGCTCGTCCAGCGACAGCGTCGGGGCCGCGGGCATCGGCGGCAGCGACGGCGCCATGTTCGGCGGCAGCGGCCGGGTGGCGGTCAGGTAGCGCTTGAGGCGGCCGAGCATGGCGTTGCTTCTTCGCAGCGGGGACACGGCGCCATATACAGGGCCCCGGCCGAAAGCGCAGCGGCCGACCGGAGACCGCATGACCGAGATCAAGCCGCACGCCGCCCATTGGGGCGCCTTCCATGCCGTGATCGACCAGGACCGCCTGTCCGCCGTCCGCCCCTTCCCGGGCGACCCCGACCCGCCCCGCATCCTGCAATCCCTGCCCGAGGCGGTGCATTCGCCGCTGCGCATCGACCGCCCCCACGTGCGCAAGGGCTGGCTCGCCGGCGATCGCGCCGGTGGCACGCCGCGCGGCGCCGAGCCCTTCGTGCCGGTGGACTGGGATACCGCGATCCGCCTCTGCGCCGGCGAGGTCGCCCGGGTGCGCGACACCCATGGCGCGGCGTCCAATTTCGGCGGCAGCTACGGCTGGTCCTCGGCCGGCCGCTTCCACCACGCGCGCAGCCAGCTCCATCGCCTGCTCGCGGCATCCGGCGGCTTCACCGCCCAGCTCACCAACTACTCCTACGCCGCCGGCATGACCCTGATGCCGCACGTGATGGGCGACAACGACACGATCTGGGGCCCGGTCCCGGCCTGGCCGGACATCGCCGCGCACGCAAGGCTGATGGTCTGCTTCGGCGGCATCACGCTGCGCAACGGCCAGATCACCAATGGCGGCGGCGGGCGGCACGAGATGGCGCTGTGGCTGCGCCGGGCCGCCGAGGCCGGGCTGCGCCTCGTCAACGTCTCCCCCATCCGCGGCGACATGCCGGACTGGGCCCGCGCCGAATGGCTCCCCGTCCGCCCCGGCACCGACACCGCGCTGATGCTCGCCATGGCCCATGTGCTGATCGCCGAGAACCGCCACGACCAGGATTTCCTCGACCGCTGCACCACCGGCTTCGCGCAGCTGCGCACCTACGTCACCGGCGGCGCCGACGGCATCGCGAAAACCCCCGCCTGGGCGGCCGCGATCACCGGCATCCCGGCCGAAACCATCGCCACCCTTGCCCGCGACTGCGCATCGCAGCCCACCATGCTCAGCGCCGCCTGGTCGCTGCAGCGCGCCGAGCGCGGCGAGCAGCCGTTCTGGATGCTGGCTGCGCTCGCCGCCATGCTCGGCGGCATCGGCAAGCCCGGCCAGGGCTTCGCCTACGGCATGGGCAGCGAGAACGGCATGGGCGTGCCGCGGGTCGAGCTCCCCTCCATCCGCCTGCCGTCCCTGCCCAACCCGGCCAACAGCGCCATCCCGGTCGCCCGCATCGCCGACATGCTGGAGAACCCGGGCGGCGCCTACCAGTACAACGGCCGCGACCTGCGCTACCCCGATGCGCGGCTGATCTGGTGGGCCGGCGGCAACCCGTTCCACCACCACCAGGACCTCAACCGCCTGCTGCGCGCCTGGGCGAAGGCCGAGACCATCATCGTCAGCGAATGCTGGTGGACCAGCCACGCCCGCCACGCCGACATCGTGCTGCCCGCCACCACCACGCTGGAGCGCGACGACATCGCCTCCTCCTCCGCCGACCGGCACATCCTGGCCATGAAGCGTGCCGTTCCCCGCCAGGGACAGGCGCGCGACGAGTTCGACTACATGGCCGACATCGCCGAGGCGCTCGGCGTCCGCCCCCGCTTCACCGGCCAGCGCGACGTGAACGCCTGGCTGCGCGCGATGTACGGCCGCAGCGCCGAGCAGGCGAGGCAGCTCGGCGTGGACCTGCCCACCTTCGATGCGTTCTGGGACCAGGGCTTCGTCGAGGTCGCGGCCCCCGCCCGGGCCATCGTCCCCTACGAGGACTTCGCCCGCGATCCCGCCGCCCATCCGCTGAACACGCCGTCCGGCCGGATCGAGATCTTCTCGGAAACCATCGCCCGCTTCGGCTACGACGACTGCCCCGGCCACCCGGCCTGGTTCGCCCCGCGCGAATATCTGGGCGCGGCGGCCAAATACCCGCTGCACCTGCTGAGCGTGCAGCCCGCCACCCGCCTGCACAGCCAGATGGACCAGGCCCCGGTCAGCCGCGCCAGCAAGATCGCGGGCCGCGAGCCCCTGACCATGAACGCCGCCGACGCCGCCGCCCGCGGCCTGCGCGATGGCGACGTGGTGCGCGTCCACAACGCCCGCGGATCCTGCCTGGCCGGCCTTGTTACCGCCGACGCCCTGCTCCCCGGCGTCGCCGTCCTGGCCACCGGCGCCTGGTTCGACCCGCTGGTGCCCGGCGAACCGGGCAGCATGTGCGTCCATGGCAACCCCAACGTCCTGACCCAGGACATCGGCACCTCCCGCCTCGGTCAGGGCCCCGTGGCCCAATCCTGCCTCGTCGAGATCGAGAAATGGACCGGCGACCTGCCGCCGGTCATGGTGACCACGCCGCCGGCAATCGAGGCGCAGCAGCAGGAAAGTTGAACAAAGAGACAGCGAGGCAGCGAGCGGATTGACCCTACTGGCTTTCTTCTCGCTGCCTCGCCGCCTCTTTGGTCAACTATTCTCCTTCCTACCGCCAGTCATCCATCACGAAGCAGTCCGGCCGATTGAACCCCGGCCGGTTGTTGCGCTGCATCGCCACGCCCTCCAGGAACGTGCTGAACCCGTGCCCGAGCATGGCGCGATACGCCTCGTGCCGCGCCGTGTTCACGCCGGCCACCAGCTGCCGGGCACCGCGTTCGGCCGCGAACGCCTCGCACGCCTCCAGCAGCCGGTCGAAATCCATCGCCGCCGCCCGGCCCGGATGCACCGCCCCGAACTTGACGTAGGCGGTCCCGCCGCCCGCCTCGCTGCCGCTGCCGACATGGCAGATCGCGAAGCCGGCCAGCTGCGCCCCGTCATGGATCAGCACGGTGTCGCCCAGCCCCTGCGCCTGCACCGCCTCGATCTCGCCCTGCAGGTCGAGCCCCGGATACAGCGCGTCGGTCAGCGCCCGGCAGGCGGCGATGCAGCCGCCGATTTCCACCTCCGGCAGCCGCCCCAGGCTGGTCCACGGTTCGCAGGTCGCCCCGCGCCGCACCCGCTTCTCCATCACCGCGGTCAGGTATTGCGGCCAGAAGCCGAATTTCTGGTACAGCCCGATATGCCGCGGGCTGTGCGGAAAGGTGAACAGCGCCTCCTGCCGCGTGCCCCAGCGCCCGAACAGCCGCATTGTCGCCGCCAGCAGCTTCTGCGCGATGCCGCGGTCCCAGCAATCGGGGCGCACCGTCAGCGGGCCGAGGAAGCTGAAGCTGCCCCAGCTGGCGGCGAAGTTGCTGCCCAGCAGCCGGTCGCCCTCGTACGCCCCCAGCGCCGCCCCGGGCGCCGCCCGCCAGCGCGGCCGGACCAGCTCGGCATCGCCCATGAAGCCGAGCGGGTCGGGCAGGTTCAGGTAGGTGCCGAAGGCGAGCCGGAAGATCCGGTCGGCCTCGGGCAGGTCACGCTCCTCCAGCGTGCGGATCGCGATGTCCATGTTCGAGTTCCCATCCTTGCTTGTTCATTGCGGTTTCTTCATTGCGATTTCCGGGCCGCGTCCACCAGGGCGCGGATGGCCCAGCGCTTGACCCTGCGGGCCTCGGCATCGTCGAGCTGCAGCACGTCCTTGAAGACCACGATCGACTCGATGCCGATCACCATCGCCAGTGCGCGGCTGAGCGTCCTGAGCGCCGCGGGCCGGAATTCGCGCCGCGCGGGTTCCAGCGCCTCCTCGATCAGCGGCGTGCGGCGGTTCTGCCGGGCCGGGGCGTCGGTCTGGCCCAGCGCCCGGTGCATGGTGTGCGCCAGCATCAGGCGGAACTGCGCCTCGTTGGCCAGCCCTGCATCGTGCAGCGCGGTATCCACCCGCTCCAGCCGCGCCACCGGGTCATCCGCCGCGCCGCGGAAGATGTCGTCCGGCGCGGGGATGGTGATGTCGATCGCCGCTTCCGCCAGCACCGCATCGGCGCTGGTGAAGTAGCGATAGGCGGTCGCGCGGGACACCAGCGCCTCCTCCGCGATCTCCTCCATCGTCGGAGACTTTCCCTGCCGCATCAGCCGCGCGGCCGCCTGCAGCAGGTCCTTGCGGGTGCGGCGCTTCTGGTTGCCCGACATGCCGGCGGCCTCAGCCCTGCGGCAGCTGCTGCATGATCGCGGCGAGATCGACCCAGACGTTCTCGCGCCGGATGTCGCCCGATTCCGCGAATTCGACGACATGCAGCAGCCGGAAGGCGAGCGGCCGGTCGCGCCCCTCCAGCCCGAACGGCCGCCCCGGCGCGCGCCCCTGCCACAGCGATTCGTCGACCAGGAAATCGCGGCCGTAGAGGCGGCGGATGCACTCCACGTGCCCGTCGGCAAGGTCGGCGAACAGCGCCTCGTAGAACGGCCGGGCCCCGTCGCGGCCATGGGTGGGGCCGGTGGGCCAGCCGACGATGTCGTGCTCGGCGTCCTGGGCCAGCGTGGCGAGCACGCCCTCGACGTCGTCCTGGGCCTCGAAGCGGAAGTGCTCGTCGATCCGGCGGTCCATTTCCGCGGGGGTGAGGGGCATGGTCGGTCCTCCAGGTTTGGGATGGCGGGTTCATAGTGAGACGGCAGTCTCATTGATATACGGTATTCTCCCTATGCGATGTCAAGCCCGTCCGGGCGCGCGGTTGCGGGATCGGCCCGGAAATGCTGAGGTCAGCGTCGGAGCAACGGGGGGACGCCGCCGTGACCGCACATGGCGACCACGACGACCACGACCACGACGACCACGATCACGCCCATGACCACGATCACAGCGACGTGCCGTCCGACATCGCGCTGCGGGTCAAGGCGCTCGAATCCCTGATGATCGAGAAGGGGCTGGTCGATCCCGCCGCGCTCGATGCCACCATCGACCATTACGAGCGCCAGGTCGGCCCGCGCAACGGCGCCCGCGTCGTCGCCCGCGCCTGGACCGACCCGGCCTACCGCGCCCGCCTGCTGTCCGACGCCACCGCCGCGATTGCCGAGCTCGGGTATTCCGGCGCCGAGGGCGGCCACATGGTGGTGGTGGAGAACACGCCCGGGGTCCACAACCTCGTCGTCTGCACCCTCTGCTCCTGCTACCCCTGGCCGGTGCTCGGCCTGCCGCCGGCCTGGTACAAATCCTACGCCTATCGCGCCCGCGCCGTGATCGAGCCGCGCGCCGTCATCGCCGAGTTCGGCCTCACCCTGCCCGACGACGTCGCCGTCCGGGTCTGGGACTCCACCGCCGAGATCCGCTACCTCGTGCTGCCCGAGCGCCCCGCCGGCAGCGAGGGGCTCGACGAGGCGGCGCTGGCCGAGCTGGTCACCCGCGACGCAATGGTCGGCGTCGCCCGGGTCGCCCCGCCCGGGGTGGCCGAGACCGGGGGGGCCGCGCCATGAACGGCATCCACGACATGGGCGGCATGCACGGTTTCGGCCCGGTCCGCCCCGATCCCGGCGAGCCCATCTTCCACGCCCGCTGGGAAGCCCGCGTGCTGGCCCTCAACTTCGCCACCGGCGCCGCCCGCCGCCGCGCCGGCGCCTCCGGCCGCCGCCAGATCGAGCGCATCCCGCCCGCCGACTACCTGCGCATCCCCTACTACCAGAAATGGTTCGAGGCGCTGCTCGCCACCAGCATCGAGGCCGGTCTCATCACCGCCGCCGAAGCCGGCCCGGGCATGCTGCTGCCGGTGCCGCCGCGGCTTCCGCCCGCCCCGCCCAGGGACACGGCGCCGCCGCGCACCCCCGCCTTCGCCCTCGGCGACCGGGTGCGCGCGCGCAACATCCACCCCGACTATCACACCCGCATGCCCCGCTACGTCCGCGGCCATGCCGGCGTCATCGCCGCCCATCACGGCAACGCGGTGTTCGACGATTCGCGCGCCCGCGGCCGCGGCGACGACCGCCAGCCGCTCTACACGGTGCGCTTCACCGCCACCGAGCTCTGGGGCGCCCAGGGCCACCCGGCCGACAGCATCCATGTCGAGCTGTGGGAGGACCATCTTGAGCCTGCCTGAAGCGGCCGCCTTCGCCGCGCTCCCCGGCCTGCCGCGCGACGCGGCCGGCCCGGTCTTCGCCGAGCCCTGGCAGGCGCAGGCCTTCGCCCTCGCGCTGCGCCTCCACGCCGCCGGCTGCTTCACCTGGCCCGAATGGGCCGAAACGCTCGGCGCCGTGCTGCGCGAGGCCACGGCCGCCGGCCAGCCGGACGACGGCTCCCGCTACTACGAGCACTGGCTCGCCGCCCTGGAGCGGCTGGCCAGCGCCAAGGGCCTCGTCGCGCCCGCGGAACTCGCGCAGCGCAAGGATGCGTGGCAGGAAGCCTACCTCGCCACCCCGCACGGACAGCCGGTGGAGCTGGCGCCCGACTGAACTGGCAAGTCTTTGTTTGACCGCGTGCTTCACGCTTTCCGGCCTTCAGCCGCAAGCGATCACGCTCAACGCGCCGCCAGCCGCTGCTGCGCCCAGCCCGACACCGTGCCCAGCACCACCCAGAACACCGCCGAGGCCGCCAGCGACGCCGCCGCGAAGGCCGCGCCAAGCTCGCCCGGAATCGCACCGTGCCCGTCGGCCTGCGGCGCCCCCACCAGATGCGGCAGCACGATCAGCACGATCCCGGCGCCGCGCCATGGCCCGGCCGCCAGGGCCAGCAGTCCGATCCCGCCCAGCGTGCACAGCGCCGTCGCCACCCACCACAGCTGCCGCGCCAGCAGGTCGCCTCCGGCCATGCCCGGCAGTTCCGGCGGCAGCCCGAGCGCTGGCGCCAGCGCAAAGGCCGCGAACCCCGTCGCGCCCCACAGCACCCCGTGCCGGGCGGTGAACGCCGCCCCGCCGCGCAGGCTCGCCAGCCGCGCCAGCGCATTCAGCACCAGCCCGAACCCGACGCCGACCGCGACATTGAACAGCACCGTCAACCCGTGCCGCAGCGCGCCCTCGGGCGACCAGCCGTGCGCGTGTGCACCATCATCATGGCCATGCACCGGCGCCGCCGCCTCGATCACCTCCGCCGCCGCGATCAGCGGCCACAACCGCGCCGCCTGCACCAGTGAGCCCGCGATCCCCGCCGCCGCGATCAGCGCAGGCAAAGACCAGCGTGCGGAACGTCGCCACCGCAACCTCAATGGCAGGAAAGGCCAGCAGATACGCGTGTTGTGCGCCGCCTCGTGTACGCTGGAGGCCGCCCGCGACCCGGCCACGAACACCACGAACACGCCCAGCAGCAGGGCAGCCATCACGCCGCCCAACTCGCTGCGCAGGCCGGAAACCGCCTGTCCGGCCGCCATCGCTTCCGTCTGCACCGTCATTCCCCCATTGCCCGGCAAGGCCGCATGATGTCGAAGCCAGGGCGCGAACGCAACCGACGCGTCAGCCCCGCGCCAGCCCCAGCACCAGCTGCGCCGCCGCCGCCGCCGCCCGCGTCACCACTGCCTGGTCCACCGCGTGCGGCAGCCGGTCCTGCGGCAGATGGAACAGCGGATTGCCGGCCATGAGCGTCACGTAGCGCCCGCCCGCGCGATGCACCTCGCGCGTCTCGCCCATCGGCATCCGGTCCGACGTCTCGTGCGCCTGGCCCGCCGCCGCCAACGCCGCACCTGCCTGCCCGCGCAGCGCGTCGGTCGCCGACACCGCCGTCAGCGTGCTGCCGGTCGCGCCGATATTGGCCCCGAAATGCACCCAGTCGGCGCGGGTCAACCAGCCCGGCCGGCGCGCCAGGAAGGCGTCGAGCCCGATATGGCCCAGCTCATGGCCCGAATTGGCGGTGAACACCACGTCGCGCGCCGGCCGCGCGGCCAGCACCGCGCGCAGGCATTCCAGCCAGCACACCAGCCCGCCGCCGCGCTCGGAGGTCGACACCCACCAGGAGGAGCGCGGCGTTAATACCACCAGCGGCGGCCGCGACGGGTCGCTGCCCTTCACCTGCACCACCACGTTCGCCGCCTCGGCCCGCGTCCGCGTGCTCCGGCACGCCACCCGCAGCGCCGCCCCGCGCCCGACGGCGTTGAACAGGATGTCGCGGTACTCGCTCGACACCTGCAGCACCGCCGGGCCGAACGGCTGCGGGAAATGCTCGGCATTGAACAGCGCAAGCCCCGGCGCGCCGCCCTTGGTCACGATCACCAGCGCCCAGTGCTTCGCCTCCCGGCGCATGGTCACGAAATCCGGCTGGTAGACGGCCAGCGGCGAATACTCGCCCAGCGCGATCAGCCCCTCGCCCTGGCCGATGAATCCGGCCACGCCCCATACCCGCCCGTCCCGCGTGTCGGGCGCGTCGAACATCGCGACCCCCGGATAGCGCGTCCCCTCCAGCTCCACGAAGCCCGCCGTCGGGTCCAGCCGCTCGAGCGCGAAGCGCTCGGTCTCCACCGCCGCCCCCATCGCCCGCGCCTCGCCGGCGAGCCAGGCGGCGCCGGCCTCGTCCCCCGGCGTCGCGGTGCGGTGGATGTCCTGCCCGTCCCAGGCGGCAAGCCAGGTGGCGGTGCGCGCGGCCTCCGCACCCCCCAGCATCACGGCTGCCGGCATCGCCAGCAGCGCGCGTCGGCGCAGCGTGTCCATGGTGTGTCCTCCATCCGGAGTTCAGCTCTCCAGTTCGGAGTCCCAGTATAGATAGTCGCGCCAGCTCTGGTGCAGGTAGTTTGGCGGGAAGGACCGGCCATTGTCCTGCAGCTCCCAGGTCGAAGGCTGGCGCGGTGCCGTGCGCGGGAACATGTGGCACTCGCGCGGCAGCCGGTTGCCCTTGGCCAGGTTGCAGCAACTGCACGCGGCGACCACGTTCTCCCACGTCGTGCGCCCGCCGCGGCTGCGCGGAATGACGTGGTCGAAGGTCAGGTCCGGCGCCGGCTGCCGCTCGCCGCAATACTGGCAGCAGAACGCGTCGCGCAGGAACACGTTGAACCGGGTGAAGGCGGGGCGGCGGGCGGCCGGGATGTAGTCGCGCAGCGCGATCACGCTGGGCAGCCGCATCGTCATGCTGGGCGAGCGCACCTCGTGGTCGTACTCGTTCAGCACCGAGACGCGGTCGAGGAACACGGCCTTCACCGCCTCCTGCCAGGACCACACCGAGAGCGGGAAATACGACAGCGGCCGGAAATCCGCGTTCAGCACCAGCGCCGGAAAATGCTGCCCACCGCTATGCGTACCACCATCGGGCAAGGCGCCGCTCCCTGCGAGGCGCCGCAGGGTCCCTGGATCGTGCAGCAAGCCGACCCGACAGGGACCATGCAGCGCCGTGAACCTGCCCGACTATCGCACCGCGTCATGGCGTGCCGCAAGCCGGGGGCACCCTGGTTTCATCCCTCCGTCATGTCAGCGGGTTGCGAAGCTTCGTTGAAGGAACAGCGAACCCGCGGCCAGGCCGGCATCGTCGATGCCGTGGCCCAGGCCGGGGCAATACAGCGCCTGCACCGGCGCGCCGAGCGCCACCAGCACCGACTCGGCCTGGCGCGAGCGGCCGACCGGCACCACCTCGTCGTCCTCGCCATGCACCAGCAGGATCGGCGGCCACGCCGGCGGTGCCACGGTCTGGTCCGCGCCGATCAGCGCGCCGGAATAGGCCAGCACCGCCCGCGGCGGCACCCTCCGGCGCAGCGCCGTGAACAGCGCCGTCATCGCCCCCTGGCTGAACCCCATCAGCGCGCAGGCGTCGGGCGCGAGCCCCAGCCGGTCCAGCTCCGCGTCGATGAACGGGCCAAGCACGCCGGCGGCCGCGGTCACACCTTCCAGCATCCGCGCCGGCGTCCGGTCCGCCACCGAGAACCACTGGCGGCCGAACCCATGGTCGCACGGCTCCGGCCCGTCGGGCGCGACGAAGGCGGCGTGCGGCAGCACCCGCCCCCAATGCGGCGCGAGGTCGATCAGGTCGTGGCCGTCGGCGCCGAGCCCGTGCACCAGCACCACCAGCTGCTGCGCCGTGCCCATGGCCGGCCCCCAGCGCGGTCCGTCGAGTTGCGGCATCTGCGTCTCCTTCGCCGGCAGTATAGGATGGCGGCGATGACCGTCGTCACCCGCTTTGCGCCGAGCCCCACCGGCCACCTGCATCTGGGCCACGCCCATGCCGCCCTGTTCGCCTGGCGGCGGGCGCGCGCCGCGGGCGGCCGGTTCCTGCTGCGGCTGGAAGACATCGACCCCACCCGCTGCCGGCCCGAATTCGCCGCCGCGATCATGGAAGACCTCGCCTGGCTGGGCCTCGACTGGGACGGCCCCGTGCGCGTCCAGTCCGCCCACCTGCCCGCCTATCGCGCCGTGCTCGACCGGCTTGCCGCACGCGGCATGACCTATCCGTGCTTCTGCACCCGCGCCGACATCGCCCGCGCCGCCGCCGCCCCGCACGGCCCCGACGGCCCGGTCTATCCCGGCACCTGCCGCGCCATGGACCCCGCGCTGGCCCGCGCCCGCATCGCCGCCGGCGAACAGCATGCCTGGCGGCTCGACGTGGCGCGCGCCTTCGCCGCCACCGGGCCGCTCGGCTTCCACGACGAAGGGCAGGGGCGCATCGCCTGCGACCCGCTGCCCTTCGGCGACGTCGTGCTGGCCCGCAAGGACGCGCCCGCCAGCTACCATCTCTGCGTCACCCATGACGACGCGCTGCAGGGGGTCACGCTGGTCACCCGCGGCATCGACCTGCTGCCCGCCTGCCACGTCCAGCGGCTGCTCCAGGCGCTGCTCGGCTGGCCCGAGCCCGCCTACGCCCATCACGGACTGCTGACCGACGCCGCCGGCCGGCGCCTGGCCAAGCGCGACCAGGCGACGACCCTGCGGGCGCTGCGGGCATCCGGCCGATCGCCCGCCGAGGTGCGGGCGCTGGCCGGATGTCCCGACTGATACCGACCTGCACGAGCGCCTGCTCTTCCGGCGTTCGTGCAGGTCGGTATCGCGCGCGGGGTTGGCGGGGCGGCCGCGCGCAAAACCAAGACTCATACCGGCCCGCGTTGACCCACTCCTGATGGGTCAATAGCAACGCGGGCCGGTATGAGCCGGCCGTTCAGTGCGCCGTCCACCCCCCGTCCACCGCCAGCGTGGTGCCGGTGATGGACGCGGCCGTGCCGCTGCACAGGAAGGCGACGGTGCCGGCGATCTCCTCCACGGTGGCGAAGCGCCGGGTCGGCTGCTCGGCCAGGAACACCTTGCGGATCACCTCCTCGCGCGGAAGCTTGTGCGCCTCCGCCTGCTGCGCCACCTGCTTCTCCACCAGCGGCGTCCAGACATAGCCGGGGCACACGGCATTGCAGGTCACGCCGTGCTCGGCCGCCTCCAGCGCCGTCACCTTGGTCAGCCCGACCATGCCGTGCTTGGCCGCGACATAGGCGCTCTTGAATGCCGAGCCGATCAGCCCGTGCGCCGAGGCGAGGTTGACGATGCGGCCCCAGCCGCGCCGCTTCATCTCCGGCAGCACCGCGCGGGTGGCATGGAAGGCGGCCGAGAGGTTGATGGCCAGGATCGCGTCCCATTTCGCCACCGGGAAGTCCTCGATCGCCGCCACGTGCTGGATGCCGGCATTGTTGACCAGGATGTCCACCGGCCCGAAGGCGCGCGCGGTGCGGTC
>JBGAIK010000148.1:0-14771 GCA_044225615.1 Acetobacteraceae bacterium
CGCAACCCGATGGCGGCGTTCCTGCTGCCGGAAGCCACGGAATCGTTGAAGCTGCTGGCACAGGCCGGCATCGCCGCGTTCCGCACGCCGGAATCCTGCGCCGACGGCATTCGCGCCTATCTGGACTGGCGCGCGCCGCGCCCGGCGGTGACGGCGTCCGTGCCGCCCCTGAGCCTGCCCGCCCGGGACGAGCGCGCCGCCCGCGCGGTCTTCGCCGCCCTCGGCATCGCCGACCGCGCCGTGCCGGTCGACCCTTCCGCGCCGCCGCCGCTCGCCTACCCGGTGGCGCTCAAGGCCGTATCCCCCGCCATCGCCCACAAGACCGAGGCCGGGGCGGTCGTGCTCAACGTGACCGACGAACCCGCCCTGCGCGCGGCCTGCGCCGCCATGCGGGCGCGGCTGGGCGACGCCATCACCGGCTTCATCGCCGAGCCGATGGTCAAGGGCCTCGCCGAGGTCATCGTCGGCTTCCGCCGCGACGCGCTGGTCGGCCCGGTGGTGGCGCTCGGCGTCGGCGGGGTGCTGGCGGAAATCTACCGCGACGTCGCCCTGCGGCTCGCCCCGGTGACGGCGGACGAGGCGATGGCCATGATCGCCGAGGTGAAGGGCCTGGCCCCGATCCGCGGCTATCGCGGCCTGCCGAAGGGCGATCTCGCGGCGCTGGCGCAGGCGGTGGCCGCAGTCTCGCGCCTGGCCGCGACCGACGTGACGGAGGCGGAGATCAATCCGCTGATCGTGCTGGGAGAAGGCGCGGGCGTGGTGATGGCCGACGCCCTGATTGTCGGAGGGGGATAGAAAGATGGCACGGATCACGCGCGCGGAACTGCGCGGCAAGGCGCAGACGGTGCTCGGCCCGGTGGACCCGGCCGCGCTCGGCCCGACCCTGATGCACGAGCATCTGCTGTGGGACATCCGCCCGCCGTCGCTGCGTGCCGACCCCGACCAGGGGCCCGAGATCACGCTCTGCAACTGCTACGCCATCAACTACGGCCGCAAGCGCAAGACGCCCAACAACCTGCGGCTGCTCTGCGAGGCGACCGCGACCGAGGAGCTGAAGCTGATGGCGCTCGAGGGCGGGCGCACGGTGGTGGAACTGTCCTCGGGCGGGCTCGATCCGCGGCCGAACGGGCTGGTGGCGCTCGCCCGCGACGCCGGCGTCAACGTGGTGATGGGCTGCGGCCACTACGTCCACGAATACCAGCCGCTGGCCAACCATGGCCGCACGCCCGAAAGCTTCGCCGCCGAAATGGTGGACCAGATCCAGCTCGGCGCCTGGAACACCGACGTGCGCGCCGGCATCATCGGCGAGATCGGCTGCCAGGCGCCATGGACCGACCTCGAGAAGCGGGTGATGACCGGCGCCGTGATGGCCATGCAGCAGACCGGGGCGGCGCTCAACGTCCATCCCGGCCGCGACCCCGACCAGCCGCAGGAAGTCGCCGAATTCGTGCGCACCCTTGGCGCCGAAATGGACCGGGTGATCATCAGCCATATCGACCGCACCATCTTCGACGAGGAGCGGCTGTTCCGCCTGGCCGATGCCGGCGTGGTGATCGAGTTCGACCTGTTCGGCCAGGAAATCTCCCATTACGGCCTGTCCGACATCGACATGCCGAACGACGCCGTGCGGCTGCGGATGATCCGCGGGCTGATCGCGCGCGGGCATCTGGCGCGCGTGGTGATCAGCCACGACATCTGCTACCGCACCCGGCTGACGCGGTTCGGCGGGCATGGCTACGGGCATATCTTCGCCAACGTGGTGCCCATGATGGCCAGCCGCGGGTTCAGCCAGGCCGAGATCGACGCGATCCTGGTGGGCAATCCGCGGCGGCTGCTGGCGTTCGTCTGAGGGAAGGCAGCGCAGGGAAGGGCCGCCGGGGGCCCTCAATCCTCCTTCGCCGATCTTTCCACGTACCAGGCGGGCTTCCGCTTCGCACGGAACGCCCCGGTCCCTTCCCGCCCTTCGGCCGAGTTCCGCTGCGTCCAGCTCTCATGCGCCAGCGTCATCATCTCGCGGGGCGAGAGCTTGAGCCCGTTCGCGGCGAGGAAGCTGTCCTTGGTCGCCGCGATCGCCCCCGGCGCGCCGAGGAACACCGCGTCCAGCACCTCCTCCACCCGCGCCTCGATCGCGCCGGCCGCCACCACCTCGTGCACCAGCCCGATCCGGCACGCCTCCTCGGCCCCGAACCGCTCGCCGGTCAGCGCGTAGCGCCGCGTCTGCCGCAGGCCGATGGCGTTCACCATGTGGGTGGAGATCGGGCTCGGCGACACGCCCACCCTGATTTCGGTAATGCCGAACTGCGCGTCCGGCGTGGCCAGCGCCACGTCCACGCAGCACGCCATGCCCACGCCGCCGCCGAAGCAGGCGCCCTTGATGACGGCAATCGTCGGCCGAGGAAACTCGTTCAGCAGCTGCATCGCCTTCGTGGTCGCCATGGAAGCGGCATAGGCCTGGCCGGGCGGATACTCCGCCGCCCGCGCCAGCCAGTTGATGTCCGCCCCGGCCTGGAAATGCTTCCCCGCGCCCCGGATCACCAGGGCGCGCACCGACGCATCCCCCTGCAACCGCTCCAGCCCGGCGATCAGCTCGCCCAGCAGCTCCTCGTCATAGGCGTTGCCCAGCTCCGGCCGGTTCAGCGTCGCGTGCGCAACCCCGCGCGCATCGACGTCCAGCAGCACCTTGCTCATGCCGCGACCTTGGCCGCGTCGGTATTGGCGCCGCAGACCAGCACGCCCACGCGCGCGCCCGCGGGCGGCACCCACGCGCCCGACAGCACGGCCGCGATCGCGGTGGCCCCGCCCGGCTCGGCGATCAGCCGCATCCGGTCCCACAGCAGGCGCTGGGCGGCGGTGATGGCTTCGTCCTTCACCAGGACCGCCTCGGACACGAACTGCCGCGCGATCGGGAACATCAGCGCGCCCACCTGCTTCGCGCCCAGGGCATCCGCGGCGACGCCGCCCACCGGCGCCGGCACCGGCGCGCCGGCGGCAAGCGCATCATGCAGCGCCGGGCAGTTCTCCGGCTCCACGCTCACCACCTTCGCCCGCCCGGCATACCAGGCCGCCATGCCGCCGATCAGCCCGCCGCCGCCGGTCGCCACCAGCACATGCGTCAGCCCCGGCGCATCGGCCTCGAACTCCCGCGCCGTGGTGCCCTGGCCCGCCAGCACGTCGGCATGGTCGAAGGCATGCACCTCCATCGCCCCGGTCTCCGCCTGCCGCGCCCGGCTCGCCGCCAGCGCCTCCACATAGGCCGCGCCCCCGCGCACCAGCCGCGCCCCGCAGCCCTCGATGCGCGCACACTTGGCCGCGGGGGTGCCTTCCGGCACGAAAATCTCCGCCGTCAGCCCCAGCGCCTGCGCCGCGAAGGCCACCGCCGCGCCATGGTTGCCGCCGGACGCCGCAATCACGCCGGAGGCCGGCAGCGCCCCCGCCTCGCGCGCCGACAGGATGCGGTTGAACGCCCCGCGCGGCTTGAAGCTGCCGGCATGCTGCAGCAGCTCCAGCTTCAGCGTGGCGGCAAACGCCAGCCCCAGATCGCCGGCCAGCAGGCGGATCACCGGGGTGTGGCGCACATACGGCGCAATCCGCGCGGCGGCGGCTTCGATGGCAGAACGATCGGTCATGGCGCTTCCTCAAGGAAGGAAGGTCTTCTTTTTCTGAAGAAAAAGAAGCAAAAAGACTTTCATCCGTCGGCGAGTACTGCGGCGATCCGGCAAACGGACAAAAGTTTTTTGGTTCTTTTTTTCAAAAAAGAACGGCCCTTCCCTTAAAAATCCAGATTGGCATAGTGCTCCGGCGGCAGCATCCCCGCCACCCGGTCATTCAGCAACGGCCGAAACGACGGCCGCGACTTCATCCGCGCATACCATTCCCGCGCCGGCTCGCTGATCGTCCAGTCCACGTCGCCGCAGAAATCGATCACCGACAAATGCGCCGCGGCGGCCAGGTCGGCCAGCGAGATGCTGGCGCCGGCCAGCCAGCGCCGGTTCTCGGCCAGCCAGCCGATGATGTGCATGTGCTCGCGCAGATTGGTGTAGCCCGCGCGCAGCCGCGCGGCGTCCGGCTGGCCGCGCCCGGCGATGCGGCTCAGGTATTTCTGCCCGCTCAGATTGTCCGTCACCTCGTGGGCGAACTTGCCGTCGAACCACGCCACCAGCCGGCGGATCTCCACCCGCTCGCCCAGCGTCGCGCCCAGCAGCGAGGTGTCGGGATAGGCCTCGTCCAGGTATTCGCAGATCACCGAGGAATCCGGCACCGCGAAGCCGTTGTCCTCCACCAGCGTCGGCACCGTGCCGGCCGGGTTCAGCGCCAGGTATTCGTCGCGATGCTCCCACGGCCGCTCCGCGCGCAGCTCGAACGGCAGCCGCTTCTCGGCCAGCACCAGGCGCACCTTGCGGCAATAGGGCGAAAGCGGGAGGTGGTACAGGAAGCGCATGCAGCGGTTATTGCACTGCGTCGCCGCGTCGCGAAAACCCCCCACTTGCCCTCGCGGGCGCCGCGGCATGAACATCGCGCGTCGCCCACGGGAGTTCTCCGGTGCCATCAGCAACCCGCGTCTATTCCGCCCGCCGCATCCACACCATGAACGGCCACCTGCCGGTCGCCACCCACGTCGCCGTCCGCGACGGCCGCATCCTCGGCTATGGCGGCGCGGAGGTGCTGGCCCAGTTCGGCCCGGCCGAGCACGATGACCGCTTTGCCGGCAAGGTCATCCTCCCCGGCTTCGTCGAAGGCCACGGCCACGCGGTGGAGGGCATGTCCTGGCGCCAGCCCTATGTCGGCTTCTACCCCCGCACCGCGCCCGACGGCACCCCCGCCCCGGGCCTCACCAGCATCGACGCCGTCGTCGCCCGCCTCCAGGAGGTCGAGCGCGGCCTCACCGACCCCGCCGCCCCCGTCGTCGCCTGGGGCTTCGACCCGATCTTCTTCGGCGGCCGCCGCATGACCGCGGACGATCTCGACCGCGTCTCCACCACCCGCATGGTCCTGGTCGGCCACGTCTCCGGCCACATCCAGAACGCCAACACGAAAGTGCTCGAAGCCTGCGGCTTCTCCCGCGACAGCAACATCGACGGCCTGCTGCGCGACCCCGCCGGCAACCTCACCGGCGAGCTGCTCGGCCCCGCGGTGATGGGCCGCGCCAGCCGCGCGGTCGGCGACAACGGCCTGCTCCGCGTGCAGGACCCGCCGGCCCTCTACGACTACGGCCGCATCGCCGCCCGCGTCGGCGTCACCACCTCCACCGACCTCGCCAACGCGCTGACCGAGGAGAACGTCGCCGCCCTCCTCGCCGCGACCGCCGGCGCCGACTTCCCGATCCGCCTCGTCCCGGCCATGCGCGCCCGCGAATATTCGCTCGCCGAAGGCCTGGCCCGCATCGCCGCGCTCCGGCGCCAATCGACCGACAAGCTCCATTTCGGCATCGTCAAGCTGGTGGTGGACGGCTCGATCCAGGGCTTCACCGCGCGCCTGCGCTGGCCCGGCTACCACAACGGCGCCCCCAACGGCCTCTGGTACGTCGCCCCCGCCGAGCTGGAGGAAATCGTCACCGCCTATCACAAGGCCGGCCACCACCTGCACATCCACACCAACGGGGACGAGGCGAGCGAGCTCGCCACCGAGATGATCGGCCGCGCCATCATGGCCCACCCGCGCGCCGACCACCGCCACACGCTGCAGCACTGCCAGATGGCGGACGCGGCGATCTTGGCCCGCATGAAGGCCTTCGGCATGTGCGTGAACCTGTTCGCCAACCACATCTACTACTGGGGCGAGCAGCACGCGGCGCTCACCATGGGGCCCAGCCGCGCGCTCCGCCTCGACGCCTGCGGCAGCGCGCTCGCCGCCGGCAGTACATCCGCGTCACTCCGACCGTCCACGATGAAAGCGCCGCTCAACCCGCTCTTCACCGCCTGGTGCGCCGCCAACCGCGTCACCGCCCAGGGCCGCGTGCTGGGCGAGGCGGAACCGTCACCGTCCCCAGGCGACCGCTACGCCATCCGCGCTCGGCGCCGCACGCTCCAGGCTCGACCACCTCATCGGCAGCATCGACGTCGGCAAGCTCGCCGATTTCGCGGTGCTGGAGGAAGACCCCTTCGCCGTCCCCCCGATGGCGCTGAAGGACGTGAAGGTGGCCGCCACCGTGCTCGGCGGCACCCCGACGACGGCATGACCGAACCCAGCCAGGGCACGCGCACACGAGACGCTGCTTCCCCTCCCCTTGCGGGAGAAGGTGGAGGGTGGCAACGGCCACGAACCTGCGACACAAGCCACCGTCTCCCACCCCCGGTCACCTCATGAGCCTGCCGCTCACCGTCATCGGCGGCTTCCTCGGCGCCGGCAAGACCTCGCTGGTCAACCACCTGCTCGCCACCGCCACGCGTCGCTACGGCGTGCTGGTCAACGATTTCGGCGCCGTCAACGTCGATGCCGCCCTGATCGCGGCCCAGGACGGCGCCACGCTGGCGCTGACCAACGGCTGCGTGCCTGCTGCTCGCTCGGCGAGGACCTCGGCGACGGCCTGGCCCGCCTTGCCGCCCACAGCCCCGCGCCGGAGCACGTCGTCGTCGAGGCCAGCGGCGTTCCCCGACCCCTGGCGCATTGCCCGGCTGCCGATCGAGCCCGGCTTCACGCTGGGGCCCCTGATCGTGCTCGCCGACGCCGCTGCCATCCTCGACCAGCTGTCCGACTCGCTGGCTCGCCGACACCGTCCAGCGCCAGCTCGCCTTCGCCGAGCTGATCGTGCTCAACAAGACCGACCTCGCCACCGACCTTCCCCGCCGTTAAGACCCGCCTGCGTGCCATCGCCCCGAGGCGCGCCTCGTCACACCACCTGGCCATCTGGACGAAGCGCTGCTGCACTTCGCGCCACCCCCCGCGCGCGGGCCAGCCGCTTCAGCGCCGACGCGCCGGCGCACGCCTTCCCCACTCCCGTCCTGGCGCCCGCCCGCCCTCGACCCCCACCCGCCTGCGCGCCGCGCTGGAGGGCCTGCCCTGCGCCGTCCTGCGCATCAAGGGCTTCGTCCAGCTCGCCTCGACGGCGCCTGGTTCCTGCTGCAATACGCCGCCGAGCGCTGGAGCGCTTCACCCGGCGCGACCGACTCCGAAACCCCGGCCTCGTCTTCACGCCCGATCTGCCCGACTCCGTTGTCACCCTGCTGGCCCCGTTCGCGGCCGCCGTCGCGTGACCACCCCTCGCCCGCCCACTGGGCCTGGGCGATCGCCGCCATCAGCTTCGCCGCCGTGCTGCGCGGCTTCACCGGCTTCGGCTTCGCGGTGGCCGCCGTGCCGCTGGCCAGCCTGGTCCTGCCCCGGCATGACCGTCGCCGCTGCTGATGCAGACCGCAATCGGCCTGCGCGACTGCCTCGCCGAACGCCACCGCGCCGACTGGCGCTCGGTCCGCTGGCTGATCATGCGGCCGTCGGCCGCCGATCGGCCTGGCCCTGCTCACCCAGCCCCCACCCTGGGTCCGCCTCGGCCTCGGGCTGATGGTCCTGGCCACCGTCGCCGTCACCTCCCGCCCCGCCCGCGCCCGGGTCTTGCCCGACCGCCGATGGGGCCTCGCCACCCTGGCCTCTGCTCCGGCATCTCCAACGGCCTCGCCGCCATGGCCGGCCCGCCCGCCATCGCCTGGTTCCTCGCGCTCCGCACCGAGCGCGACGCCATGCGCTCCAGCCTGATGGTGCTGTTCCCGATCGTCTCCGCCCTCGCTTTGCCCCCCGCCGCCTGGGCCGGCCTGATCACCCATGATGCCCTGCTGCTGGCCCTGCTCGGCCTGCCGCTGATGGTCGCCGGCGGCTGGCTCGGCACGCTCCTGTTCCGCCGCCATGGCGCGCGGGGCTATCGCCCGGTCGCCGTCGTCGCCCTCGGTGCCACGGCTGTCGCGGCCATTCTTCGCGGCATCGCGGGGCTGCTGGGATGGAGGCAGGTGAACAATGAGGCGGCGAGGCAGCGAAGGTGATGCGAATCCTTCTCGCTGCCTCGCCGCCTCTTTGTTCATCTTGCTTACATTGCTACCCTCGCCCGCAAAGCAGCGAGCACTCGCCCCATGAGCGACCACGTCATCGCCACCAGCGCCAACGGCATCGCCGAGATCCGCCTCAACCGCCCCGACAAGCGCAACGCGCTCACGGTGGCCATGTACAACGCCATGGCCGACGCCATCGCCGCCGCCGAGGCCGATCCCGCCATCCGCGTCATCCTGCTCGCCGGCAACGGCGACTCCTTCACCGCCGGCAACGACCTCCAGGATTTCGCCAACCCGCCGCCGCAGACCGGCGAGCGCGCCTCCTCCCGCTTCCTGCGCCTGATCTCGACGGCCAGCCGCATCGTCATCGCCGCCGTCCAGGGCAACGCGGTGGGCATCGGCACCACCATGCTGCTGCATTGCGACTTCGTCGTCGCCGCCGACACTGCGAAGCTCATCCTTCCCTTCGTCAATCTCGGCCTCGTCCCCGAAGCCGCCAGCTCCCTGCTTCTCCCCCGCATGATCGGCCACAAGCGCGCCGCCGAGATGTTCATCCTCGGCGAGCCCTTGCCGGCCGCCACCGCGCTCGACTGGGGCCTGGTCAACCGCGTCGTCCCCGCCGCCGAGCTCGATGCCGCCGCCCGCGCGCTCGCCGCCGGCATCGCCGCCCGCGCCCCGGCCGCGGTGCGGCACACCAAGGCCCTGCTGAAAAGTGCGAAGACCTCCGTGCCCGAGCGCATGGCCGAGGAAGGCGCCATCTTCTCCGCCCAGCTCAAGTCGCCCGAGGTGAAGGAGGCGATCGCCGCCTTCTACGAAAAGCGCAAGCCCGACTTCTCGAATCTCTAGGAGCCGCCCCATGGACATCAGGCACATCGGCCCCACCAACGGCGAATGGCGGTTCGTCGCCGAGGTCAGCGGCATCGACCTCACCCGGCCCATCACCAGCGCCCAGGCCGCCGCGATCGAGGCCGCGATGGACCGCTACGCCGTCCTCGTCTTCCACGGCCAGCACTTCACCGACGAGCAGCAGGTCGCCTTCAGCGAGAATTTCGGCGCGCTCGAGCCCGGCGTCTCCAACGTCACCAAGCCGCAGGACCGCCGCCTCAAGCTGAACATCGCCGACATCTCCAATCTCGGGAAGGACAACGAGATCCTCGCCCGCGACGACAAGCGCCGCATGTTCAACCTCGGCAACATGCTCTGGCACTCGGACAGCTCCTTCAAGGCGACGCCCGCCCGCTGGTCGCTGCTCTCCGGCCGCGCCGTCCCCGATGCCGGCGGCGACACCCAGTTCGCCGACATGCGCGCCGCCTACGCCGCCTTCCCGCCCGACATCCAGGCGCTGATCGACCCGATGATCACCGAGCACTCGCTGATCTATTCCCGCGCCCAGCTCGGCTTCACCGAGTTCGACGCCGAGGAGCGCGCCAACTTCGCCCCCGTCCTGCAGCGCCTGGTGCGCACGCATCCCGCCACCGGCCGCAAGTCGGTCTTCCTCTCGGCCCATATCGGCGTCATCCGCGGCATGCCCAAGCCCGAGGCGCTGATGCTGATCCGCGACCTCACCGAGCAGGCCACCCAGCCCCAATTCGTCCACACCCACCAGTGGCAGGCCGGCGACCTCGTGGTGTGGGACAACCAGACCACCATGCACCGCGCCCGCCGCTACGACGACACCGGCGCCGTCCGCGACATGCGCCGCACCACCATCGAAGGCACGCCCACCGTGGCCCAGCAGGCCGCGTAGGCAGCGCTCTTTCTTCCCCCCTCCCCTTGTGGGAGGGGACGGGGGAGGGGTGGCAACAGCTCCGATCGAGCGCAGCCGGCCCTACCCCGCCGACAGCTTCACCCCGTCGCTCCCCTTCGCCCCGTCCTGCCCGCCATAGTTCAGGCTGCGGTACCACGTCATGTATTCCGGATAGCCCATGGGCGGATATTTCGGCGGGTTCGCCGCGTCCGTGCAGGTCGGGACGCATTCCATCACGGTGCGGTAGTTGCAGTCGAAGAAGAACGGAATCGCATACCGCTCCTGCCCCGACCGGTTGATCACCCGGTGCGGCGTCGCCAGGAACCGCTCGTTGGTCCAGCGCCGCAGCATGTCCCCGCCATTCACCAGGAAGCTCCCCTCCAGCGCCGGCGCGTCCACCCAGTTCCCGTTAGGCAGCCGGATCGACAGCCCCGGCACCCGGTTCTGCGCCAGCAAGGTCATGAAGCTGGTGTCGGTATGCGGCGCCAGCCCGAACTCGTTCTCCTCCACCACCTCCATTTGCGGATAGTGCGACATCCGCAGCGTGTACATCGGCTCCCGGAACTTCTCGGCGAACCAGTCCGCCGGCAGGTCCAGCGCCAGCGCGTACAGCGGCAGCAGCGACAGCGCGAGCTTCTCCAGCGCCGCCTGGTAGTCCAGCACCGTCTCCCGGAACCCCGGCAGGTTGTCCGGCCACTGGTTCACCCCGCGGAACGGCAGCCCCGCCACCACGTCGGGATGGTCCGCCGCCAGGTCGCGCTTGGCGAAGAACGCCTCGTTCACGTTCGGCTTGTTGCCCTCGTTGATCCGCGAATGCCGCGTCACCGACCCGCGCACCGGCAGGTAGCCGATATTGTGGCCGTTGATCTTCAGCTTCAGCTTCTCGTCGAGCGGCTGGTCATGGAACCGCCGCGCCGCCGCGAACGCCGCATCCACCAGCGCCTGCTTCACCCCGTGGTTGACGATGAAGTAGAACCCCACCTGCTCGAAGGCGTGCCGCAACTCGGCCGCCGCCGTCTCCCGCGCCCCCGGCGCGCCCGCCAGGTACGGCCCCAGGTCGATCACCGGGATTTCCTCCGGCGCATCCGCCCGGATCGGGTTCAGGCTGGGGGCAAGGTCGTTCATGCCGCGTTCCTCCCGCTGTCCGCGCATGCTGCCCCCCAACGCCCCGGCTTTGCAATCGCCGCCCGCCCCCGCACACTCCCGCCCATGGACCTGATCCTCCGCAACGCAAGCCTCCCCACCGGCCGCTTCGACATCGGCGTCGCGAACGGCCGCATCGCCGCCATCGCCCCCCGCCTCCAGGCCGACGCCCCGGAGCACGACGCCGCCGGCTGCCTGGTCTGCGCCGGCCTCTGCGAATCCCACATCCACCTCGAGAAATCCCGCATCATCGCCCGCTGCGCCCCCGAGCAGGGCCGCGACCCCCAGCCCGTCCCCCGCATATCGGCCATCAAGCCGACCATGACCGTGGACGACATCGTCGCCCGCGGCCGCGAGACCCTCGAAGCCTGCATCAGTAATGGCGCCACCCGCATGCGCGCCCATGTCGAGGTCGACCCCCGCATCGGCCTGCGCGGCCTCGAAGGCGTGAAGCAGCTCGCCCGCGACTACGCCTGGGCCATCGACATCGAGCTCTGCGTCTTCCCCCAGGAGGGCCTCACCAACAACCCCGGCACCGACGAGCTCCTCGTCGCCGCGCTCCGCGACGGCGCCACCGTGCTCGGCGCCGCCCCCGGCTTCGACCCCGACCCGGCCGGCCAGCTCCGCCGCATCTTCGCCCTCGCCCACGAATTCGACGTCGACCTCGACCTCCACCTCGACAGCGGCGACACCCCCGACCGCATGGACATCCCCCTCGTCTGCGACCTCACCGACCACTACCGCCGCGGCGGCCGCGTCACCGTCAGCCACATGACCCGCATGTCCACCATGAAGCGCGACGCCTTCATCGCCCTCGCCCGCCGCATGGCCACGACCGGCATCGCCGTCACCGTGCTGCCCGCCACCGACCTGTTCATGACCGGCCGCGACCAGACCGACAACATCCGCCGCGGCCTCGCCGACGCCACCCTGCTTGCCGCCCATGGCGTCCGGTGCACCCTCTCCACCAACAACGTCCTCAACCCCTTCACCCCCTACGGCGATTGCAGCCTCATCCGCATGGTCAACCTGCAGGCCAATTGCTGCCAGATCAGCACGGACTCAGACCTCGCCGGCCTCTTCTCCATGATCAGCGACGTCCCCGCCCGCACCATGAACCTCACCGACTACGGCATCGCCGTCGGCAACCCCGCCGACCTCGTCGTCATCGACGCCGCCTCCCCCGCCCAGGCCGTCGCCGAGCTCCGCCCGCCGCGCGCGGTCTGGAAGCGCGGCCGCCGCACCGTCACCCGCGACCGTCCGGTCCTGCACCGCCCGCACTAGAAGGAACGCCCCATGTCCCGCTCCCTCGGCGGCCTCGCCGTCCCCCCCATCGGCCTCGGCTGCATGTCGCTCTCGGGCGTCTACGGCGCCGCCGACGACGCCGAATCGGAACTTCTCATCCGCCACGCCGTCGACGCCGGCGCCACCCATCTCGACAGCTCCGACATGTACGGCTGGGGCCACAACGAGGAGGTCATCGGCCGCGCCCTCAAGGGAATCCGCGACCGCGTCATCCTGGCAACGAAATTCGGCCAGGTCCGCCGCGACGGCCAGCCCAACGGCGTCAACGGCCACCCCGACTACGTGCAGGCAAGCTGCGAAGCCAGCCTCAAGCGCCTCGGCGTGGAGGTCATCGACCTCTACTACCAGCACCGCGTCGACCCCGCCGTCCCCATCGAGGACACCGTCGGCGCCATGGCCAGGCTCATCACCCAGGGCAAGGTCCGCTACCTCGGCCTCTCGGAGGCCGCCCCCGACACCATCCGCCGCGCCCACGCCACCCACCCCATCGCCGCCGTGCAGACCGAGTTCTCCCTCCTCTACCGCGACGCCGCCGACGCCACCCGCGAAGTCACCCGCCCCTTGGGCATCGGCTTCGTCGCCTACGCCCCGCTCGGCCGCGGCCTGTTCACCGGCACGCTGCGCAGCTTCGCCGACATCGATGGCCGCCGCGCCGCCCACCCCCGCTTCCAGGAAGCAAACTTCGACGCCAACCGCGCCGTCGCCGCCCGGCTGGAAGCGATCGCCGCCACCAGGGCTGCACCCCCGCCCAGCTCGCGCTGGCCTGGGTCCTCGCCCAGGGCGACGACGTCGTCACCATCCCCGGCACGCGCAACCCCGCGCGGCTCGACGAGAACCTCGGCGCCGGCACGGTCCATCTGTCGCCGGCCGATCTCGCCGCCATCGAGGCGGCGGCGCCGAAGGGGGCCGCGATGGGCACCGCTACCCCGCCGGCGCGATGGCGGCGGTGCAGATCTGAGGCGTCGATAAACTACTTCAAGCTTGAAATAACCCCCTGGCGGTGTTCAACTTCCCACAAGCCTGGGAGAGCTTGGAAAATGCCCGACATGACCATCCGCCGCCGCGCGCTGCTGGCCGGCCTCGCCACCCTGCCCGCCGCCACCGCGCGCGCCGCCGACATCGCCATCCGCATTTCCACCGCCGCCCCGCCGCCCGACTTCCTGGCCAAGGCCTGCGAGGCGATGAAGGCGCAGGTCCGGGCGGCCAAGGCCGGCCTCACCGTCAGCGTCCACCCCGCCTCCACCTTGTTCAAGCAGGGCACCGAGGTCCCGGCCCTCCAGCGCGGCACGCTGGAAATGTCCACCATGACGACGTTCGAGGCAGCCCAGCAGATCCCCGAGCTCGGCTTCCTCAACCGCGCCTACCTGTTCCGCGACTACGCCCATCTCCGCCACGTGTTCGAAGGCCCGGTCGGCGCCCAGTTCCGCGCCATGGTGGCGGACAAGATGGGCATCACCATCCTCTCCACCGCCTATCTCGGCACCCGCCAGGTGGCGCTGCGCAGCAAGCGCGCCGTGAAGACCCCCGCCGACCTGGCCGGCGTGAAGATGCGCATGCCCGCCGGCCCCGACTGGCTGCTGCTCGGCCGCACGCTCGGCGTGAACCCGGTGCCGATGGGCATGCCGGAGGTCTACCTCGCCCTCAAGACCGGCACCATCGACGGCCAGGAGAACCCGCTCACCATCTTCCGCGCCGCCAAGCTGTTCGAGGTCAGCGAGCAGATCGTGCTCACCGCCCACATGCTCCAGCCGGTCTTCTTCGCCATGGCCAAGCCCTTCCACGACAAGCTCTCGCCCGCCCAGCAGAAGCTGGTCGCCGATGCCGCCGTCGCCGCCGCCAAGGCCAACGACGACGGCCGCCTCGCCGACGAGGCCTCGGTGGTCACCGACATGAAGGCCCGCGGCCTGGCCGTCGACCCGCCCGACCTCGCCCCGTTCCGCGCGCTGGCCGACAAGGTCTATGGCGAGGATGCCGGCGCCAAGGCCTGGAACATGGCCATGGCGAAGCAGGTCGCCGACACGCAGTAATGCTCGACCGCGCCGCCCGCCGCGTCCAGCGCCTGGCCGAGGCGGCGTGCGTGGCCATGTTCGCCGCCGTCTTCGCGCTCTTCCTCTACAAGATCGTCATGCGCTACGTCTTCCACGACCCGGTCGCCTGGGGCGACGAGGTCGCGGTCGTCCTGTTCATCTGGATCGTCTTCGTCGCCAACGCGCTGGTCGTGGAGGATCGCCGCCAGATCTGCTTCGACCTGCTCTACCGCCACGTCGCCCCGCCCACCCAGCGCATCCTGGCCGTGCTCCGCATCCTCCTCGTCGGCGGCATCCTCGCCTGCGCCTTCCCCGCCGCCCTCGACTACATCGCCTTCCTCTGGCGCGAACGCACCCCGGTCCTGCTCTGGCGCCTCGACCTCGTCTACGCCTGCTTCGCCCTCTTCATGGCCGCGGTCCTCCTGCGCATGGCCGCAACCCTCCTCCGCCTGCTCGGCCCACGCTGGCGAGACGCCCTCTGATGCCACCACACCGATCGGTGCCAGCCGTCCAAGGCTCCCTCGCCCCCCAAAGGGGGGAGAGGGCCGGGGTGAGGGGGGAACCCGCCGGCCCATCCCG
>JBGAIK010000149.1:0-12189 GCA_044225615.1 Acetobacteraceae bacterium
TCGCCGACCATGTTGAGGCCGAGGACCAGCATCAGGATGGCGATGCCGGGGAAGACGGACAGCCAGGGGGCGTCGAGGATGGCTTCGAAGCCGTCGCGCATCATGCCGCCCCAGGTGGCGGTGGGCGGCTTCACGCCGAGGCCGATGAAGGAGAGGGAGGCTTCGGTGCGGACGGCGGTGGCCATCCACAGGCTGCCCATGACCAGGATCTCGTTCAGGATGTTGGGCAGGATGTGCACGAACAGGACGCGGGCGTGGGAGAAGCCGAGGGCGCGGCCGGTCTCGACGAAGGCGCGTTCCTTGAGGCTCAGGACGGGCGCGCGGGCGATGCGGGCGAAGGGGGCGATGGCGGTGAGCGCGATGGCGAAGATGAGGTTGATCATCTCGGGACCGAGCAGCGCGACCACGATCAGGCCCAGGATCAGCGAGGGGAAGGACAGCAGCACGTCCATCACCTGCATGATGAACAGGTCGGTGCGGCCGCCGACATAGCCGCTGATCATGCCGATCGCGCCGCCGACCACGATCGCCGCCCCGATCGAGGCCACCGCCACGATGAGCGAGACGCGGGCGCCGTAGAGGATGCGGCTCAGCACGTCGCGGCCGTAGATGTCGGTGCCGAGCAGGTATTCGCCGCCCGGCGGCTTGAGGCGGTCGATGATGTTCTGCTCGATCGGGTCGAAGGGCGCGAGCTGGGGGGCGAGGACGGCGCCGGCGACGATCAGCACGCAGAGCACCACGCCGATCAGCGTGGTGGGGTTGCGGAGGAGGGATTTCATTTCGGGCGCCGGGAAGATTGGGCGACGGAATTGGATGGGCCGGCGGCTTCCCCCCTCACCGCGACCCTCTCCCCCCTCTTGGGGGCGAGGGGGCCATGGACAGCTGGCGACTTCGTATCTGGGTCGAAGTCTTTGAGGGTTGATGTCATGCCTGCTTCACCCGCGGGTCGATCAGGCCGTAGGTGAGGTCGGTTATCAGGTTCACCACCACGATCAGGAAGCAGTAGATCACCATGAGGCCCTGCAGCATGGTGTAGTCGCGCTGGTTCAGCGCGCCGACGATGATCTTGCCCAGGCCCGGGCGGTTGAAGACGATCTCGGTGAGAACCGAGTTGCCGATCAGGATGCCGACATAGAGGCCGACCACGGTGACCACCGGCAGGCCGGCGTTGCGCAGGCCGTGGCGCCACACCACGCGCGCCCAGGGCACGCCCTTGGCGCGGGCGGTGCGCATGTAGTCTTCCGACAGCACGGAGAGCATGGCGCTGCGGGTGACGCGGGTGATGTAGGCGGCCATCACCAGGCCGAGGGTGACCGCGGGCAGCACCAGCTTCATGAAGCGGTCCATCGGGTCGGACAGGTTGGCGTTGCCGATGACCGGGAAGATGCGCCAGTGCAGCGCGAAGGCGAGCAGCAGGAAGATGCCGGAGACGAAGACCGGGAAGGACAGGCCGACCAGGCTCAGCATGCGGGCGGTGACGTCCACCCAGCGGTTGCGGTGGAGTGCCGCGTAGACCCCGGCGGGGACGCCGACCAGGACGCCGATCAGCATGGCCGCCAGCGTCAGGTCGATCGTGTGCGGGATGACCGCGCCGACATCGGTCAGGATCGGGCGGTTGGTGACCATGGAGACGCCGAAATCGCCGCGCGCCGACTGCGCCATGAAGGCGAGGTACTGCTCCCACACCGGCCGGTCGAGACCGAGCTTGGCCTGCAGGGCGGCGACCGCGTCGGGCGTCGCGCGGTCGCCCAGGATGGCGATCGCCGGGTCGCCGGGGACGATGCGGACCAGCAGGAAGACGAGGGTCAGCACCGCCCACAGCGTCGGGATCGCCGCCAGGAGCCGGCGGAGGACGTAGAAGATCACTTGAAGTGGGTCGCCTCGGTGATCAGCGGGCCGAGCGAGAGCGAGCCCTTGAGGTCGTAGCCGTAGACCAGCGAGTCCTTGCGCACCCAGGCCTGGGTGGTCTCGATCAGCGGGACCGCGCACAGCTGGGCCACGATCTTGCGCTGGGCCGACTGCCAGAGCGCCACCTGCTTCGCCCGGTCGGGCTCGGTCTTGGCCGCGTCGATATCGGCGTCGCCGGCGTTGCAGTGGGAGAAGTTGGTCACCGCCGTCGGCGTCTTGACGGTGGAGCGCGAGTGGTAGAACTGGCTCAGGTAGACGTCCGCCACCGGGAAGCGGGCGGCCTGGTAGAGCACGACGGCGCTGAGGTCCTGGCGGATCATCTGGTGGAAGGTCGCGTGCTCCACCACCTCGAGATCGAGGTTGATGCCGGCCTTCTTGAGCTGGGCCTGGGCGACCTGCATCAGGCCGAGCATGCCGGGAAGCTGGGTCTGGATCACCTTCAGCGTGATGCCGTTGGGGTGGCCGGCCTCCTTGAGCAGGGCCTTGGCCTTGTCGAGGTTGAACTGGGGCAGGCCGTTGTCGGCGGTGTAGCCGAGATTGGCGCCGGGGATGACGCTGCCGGCGGCCCGCGCGATGTCCTTGCCCTGCCACTGCGCGATCGCCTGGCGGTCGATGGCGTAGGCGATGGCCTGGCGCACGCGCAGGTCGTCGAGCGGCTTCTGCGTCATGTTGAGGTGCAGGATGCCTTCCTCGGCCGGGTCGAACACGTCGACGATGGCGCCTGGGAGCTTCTTCATCCGGTCCACCCAGGTCTGGTCCGGGGTGCCGTATTCGAGGTCGAGCTCGCCGTTCTGGAAGGCGAGGTCGCGCGAGGCGTTGGAGGGGAGGAAGCGGTAGCTGATCTTGTCGAGCTTGGGGGCGCCGCGGAAATAGCCCTTGAAGGCGACCAGCTCGAGCGACTGGTTGGGGGTGACGGAGGCGAAGGCGAAGGGGCCGGTGCCGATGGGGGCGGCGTTGAACTTGTCGCCGAGCGCCTCCACCGCCTTCTTCGAGACGATGTAGCCGCCGGCGTAGTTGGTGACGATGCCGAGCAGGCTGGGCACCGCCTGCTTGAGCGTGATCCGCACCGTGAACGGGTCGATCGCCTCGACCTTGTCGAAGGCCGAGAAATCGCCGGAGGCGGCGGAGCGCTTGGGATCGGCCGCCTTGGTGAGGCTGAACACCACGTCGTCGGCGGAGAGCTCGCCATAGCTGCCGTGGAACTTGACGCCGTGGCGCAGCTTGAAGGTCCATACCTTGCCGTCGGCCGAGCTTTCCCAGCTTTCGGCGAGGTCGGGCTCGATGTCGGCCGGGTTCATGCTGCCGGGCTTGAAGCGGACCAGGGCGTTGAACATCCAGGCGACGACGGCGCGGTCGATGGTGGAGACCGCGAGGTGGGGGTCGATCTTGCCGATGTCCTGGGCGGCCATGCCGACGACGAGGTCGGTCTTGGGCGCGGCCTGGAGGGCAGGGGCGATCAGCAGCGGCGCGGCCAGGCAGGCCGCGGCCAGCAGGGTGCGGCGGAAAGTCATGTTCGGTCTCCCAGCATTTCCGGCAAGCTACTCTGCTGCAGGCGCAAAAGGCTAGAGCATCGGCTCCAGCCGCCAGTTGACCAGCAGTTCGCCGATGGTGGCGGTGTTGGGGAGCAGGATCAGCGTCTCGGCGAGGACGGCGAGGTCGTTGGGGTCGGTCATCTTGTCGCGCGGGACGTTGGTGACGTAGGCGGTCATGTCGGTGGCGACGAAGCCGGGGCAGAGGGCGGTGGCGCGGATGCCGGCATCCCAGCCCTCGCGGCGGAGCGCGTGGGTGAGGGCGATGAGGGCGAACTTGCTGATCGCGTAGCCGAAATTCTCGTTGGCGACGCGCTTGCCGGAGAGCGAGGCGATATTGATGACGCGGCCCTCGCCGGCGGCGCGCAGATGCGGCAGGGCGGCGCGGATCAGGCGCAGCGGGCCCTTGACGTTGACCAGCAGCATGCCGTCGAGCGAGGTCTCGTCCGGCTCGTCGAGGCGGACGCGGGGGCTGGAGATGCCGGCGGCGTTGACCAGGGCGTCGATCCGGCCGAAGCGGGCCATGGTGGCATCGACCCAGGCGGCGGCGTCCTCGGTGCGTGTGGCGTCGTAACGCTGGACCAGGACGTCGTCGGCGGCTTCGATGGTGGCGGGGTCGCGGGCGCCGGCGGAGATGCGGAAGCCGCGGGCGCGCAGGCGGGCGGCGATGGCGCGGCCGATGCCGCGGGAGGCGCCGCTGACCATGGCGACGCGGCCGGCGGGATCAAGCATCTTGCAGCGCTCCTGTTGCCACGTGGCATCGCGCCAGGTGCCCCTCGCCGGCGGGGGCCAGCGTTTGCGACCGCTCGCATCCGGCCTGGGCGAGGGGGCAGCGGGGTGCGAAGCGGCAGCCCGCCGGCATCGCGTCGAGCGCCGGCACCCGCCCGCCGATCGCGGCCAGGGCCTGCCCCTCCAGGTCCATGCGCGGAATGGCGGCGAACAGGGCGCGGGTATACGGGTGGGCGGGGGCGGCGAAGATGCGCGCGACCTCGCCCTGCTCGACGATCTGGCCGGCATACATGACCGCCACCCGGTCGGCTATTTGAGCGACCACGCCGAGATTGTGGGTGATGAACAGCATGGCCATGCCGTGCTTGGCCTTGAGGTCGGCGAGCAGGCCGAGCACCTGGGCCTGGATGGTGACGTCGAGCGCGGTGGTCGGCTCGTCGGCCAGCAGCAAGGCGGGCTCGCAGGCCAGCGCGATGGCGATCATGACGCGCTGGCGCATGCCGCCGGAGAACTGGTGCGGGTAGTCGTGGAAGCGGCGGGCGGCCGACGGGATCTTGACCTCCTCCAGCACCGCCAGCGCCTGGGCGGCAGCCGCGGATTTCGACAGGCCGCGATGCAGGATCAGCGCCTCGGCGACCTGGTCGCCGATGGTCATCACCGGGTTGAGGCTGGTCATCGGCTCCTGGAAGATCATCGCCATCCGGTCGCCGCGCAGCTTTTCCAGCACGGTCTCGGGCTGGCCGACCAGCTCGGTGCCGTCCAGGCGGATGCTGCCGGCGCCGATGCGGCCCACCGCGTCGGGCACCAGGCCCATCACCGAGAGGGCGGTGATCGACTTGCCGCAGCCGCTTTCGCCGACCAGGGCCAGCGTTTCGCCGCGGGCCACCGCGAGGTCCATCCCGTCCACCGCGGCGCGCCAGACCCCGCCGATGCGGAATTCGGTGCGCAGGCCCGAGATCGCGAGAACATCGTCCATGCCCGCAGGGTGCGTGCTGGACGCCGAAGCCGCAAGTGCGGCAGGCTCGCGGCGAGCAAGGGAGGATGCGGATGGCGAAGATTCTGGTGATCCATGGCGCCGGGATGGACATGCGGGGCAAGGTGCAGCTGGACGTGTTCGGGCCGATGAAGCTGCCGGAATATGATGCCGCGATCCGTGCCTATGCCGCCGCGATCGGCGTGGAGGTGGAGATTTTCCATTCCAACGTCGAGGGCGAGGTGATCAACCGGATCTACGCCGCCCATGACGGCGACATCGACGGGGCATTGATCAATCCGGCCGGGTTCACCCGCGGCTACCCGGCGCTGGCCGCCGCGATTTCCGCGGTGCGCTTCCCGGTGGTGGAGGTGCATATCTCCAACCCGGCGCGGCGTGGCCTGCATTCCGACATTCTCGCCGCGAGCCGCTGCGCGGTGGCCGGGTTCGGCATCGCCGGCTACGACCTGGCGCTGCGGGGGCTGAAGGCGCTGCTCGGCTAGTGTCCCGATTCCGAAGTTCGTTGCCACATGCAGTGGTCGGAATCGGGACACTAGCTCTTTGTTTTCAGTGTCCTGTTCACCCCTACGTCCGCCATGAAGGATGGCGAACTTCGGGGACAGGACACTAGCGGTGCCCGGAACAGCCTACTACGTCGCCGGCGACCGCTATCCTGCCGACAGCGCGATCGAGGAAGCGATCTGCACCAGGCTTGCGTCCGGGTTGCCGGACATCCGCCGCCAGCAGGCCTGGCAGGGCACGGAACCCTTGCCCGCCGAACCCGAGGCCCGGCGCGACCGCCTGGCGGCGGCGATCGGTGCCGCCGACGACGCCATCGTGATCGGTCGCAGCAGCGGAGGCCGGGTGGCCACGCTGCTGGCGGCCGGCCGCAAGGTTCATGCCGTGATCTGCTTCTGCTATCCGTTCCAGCCGCCGCGCCTGGTGCTGGAGCCCGCGCGCTATGCGCATCTCGCCGGGATCGCGGCGCCGGTGCTGATCTTCCAGGGCACCGCCGACGAGTATGGCGGGCTGGAGATTACCGAACGCTACCGCTTCTCGCCCACGGTCCATCTGCGCTTTCTGCCGGGCGTGACCCATGACTTCGCGCTCGCGCCGGCGGGCTGGGACAGGGTGGCGGCGCTGGTGCGCGACTTCATCGCCGCCCCGTCCCACCCGGCTGCTCCGGTGCGCGAGCTGTTCGACGAGGCCGACTATCTGCGCCGCCATCCGGGCGTGGCCGAGCGGGTGGCGGCCGGACGGCTGGCATCCGGCCATGCGCACTACCTGCGTCGGGGCCGCGCCGAGGGGCGGCGCTTTCGGCAGCTGCCGCTGGCGGGGGACTACGCCGAAGGTGCGTCCGGCGACGCCTCATAGCTGTAGCGGAAGTCGCAATGCGAGGCGCCGCCCATCAGCGTCTGGGTGCGCTCGAGCTTCAGCCCGGGGTCGTAGCCCTCGCAGAAGGCGCCGTCGCGGTTGCAGGAGAGGATGGCGCCGAGCTCGGCCAGGCCCATGGCGCGGTACATTTCCGCGTAGCGGCATTTCACGACGTTGAAATGGTATTCGGTGGCCGTGGACTTGATGACCTCGGTGCGGAGTGCGTCTTCCGCGGTCCAGCGGCCCTGGATGGAGCGGAAGCCGTCGAGGCCGGGGGCATCCCTGGCCATCTCGGCGGCGGTGGCGCGGGCGAGCTTGACGACGGCGTTGGTGAGGATGCGCCTTGCCGTCTCCTCGCCGAGCTCGGCCTTCATCTCGGCGTAGACGCCCTTGGCGAAGGCCGCCTCGATGCGGCGCTGGGTCAGGATGGGCAGGTCGGACATCGGGGTTGCTCCTCCGTGCGAGCCCCGATGCTACACGCTCTGGACGCGATCCGAAGCACCCCCTAGCGTTCCCCGGCCAGATCGGGAGGAAACCATGCGCGCCGCCGTGCTGCACGCCGCCAACGAGCCGCTGACCATCGAGGACATCCAGATCACCAAGCCCAAGCGGCGCGAGGTGCTGATCCGCACCGCCTATGCCGGGCTGTGCCATTCCGACCTGCATTTCATGGAGGGCCTGTACCCCGCCCCGTTCCCCTGCGTGCTGGGCCATGAGTCGGCCGGCGTGGTGGAGGAGGTGGGCGAGGACGTGACCTATGTGAAGCCGGGCGATCACGTGACCACCTGCCTCTCGGTGTTCTGCGGCGACTGCCCGCAATGCGTCACCGGGCACATGAATTTGTGCGAGAACACCGAGGTGAAGCTGATGCCCGGGCAGTCGCGCCGGCTGTCCTGGAAGGGCGGGCAGGTGGTGCACCAGATGTTCAACCTGTCGTCCTTCGCCGAGCTGATGTGTGTGCACGAGCATGCGATCGTGAAGATCGACAAGGACATCCCGATGGACCGCGCGGCCCTGGTGGGCTGCGGCGTGGTGACGGGCGTGATGGCGGTGTTCAACGCGGCCAAGGTGGAGCCGGGATCGACAGTGGCGGTGATCGGCTGCGGCGGCATCGGGCTGTCGGCGGTGAACGGGGCGGCGCTGGCCGGCGCCGAGCGGGTGATCGCCATCGACACCAATCCGGCGAAGCTGGAAGTGGCGAAGCAGATGGGGGCGACCGACACGATCAACGCCTCCAACATGGATCCGGTGGAGGCGGTGAAGGAGCTGCTTGGGGGTGCGAAGAACCCGTTCGCCGGCGTGCAGTATTCGTTCGAGGCGCTGGGCGCGAAGGCGACGGCCGAGCAGTCCTTCGCGATGCTGAAGCCCGGCGGCACCGCGACGATCATCGGCATGGTGCCGTTCGGCACCAAGATCGAGCTGCACGGCGCGGATTTCCTGCGCGACCGCAAGATCCAGGGCACCTCGATGGGCGGCAACCGGTTCCGGGTGGACATGCCGCGGCTGCTCAACATGTGGAAGCAGGGGCGGCTGAAGCTCGACCACATGATCAGCGGCCATATCGCGCTGGAGCAGATCAACGAGGCCTATGCGACGATGAAGACCGGGCCGCAGGTGCGGCAGATCATCAAGTTCAACTGAGCGATTTCTCCGCCTGCCTTGTGGCCGGTGGTCCGCAAGGCAGGTGAACAACGAGGCGGCGAGGCAGCGAGAAGCAAGGTCGTATCGGGCGCCGGAGTCTTGACCGATCTCAGGGACCGGAGACATGGCCGTCTGTCCCGGAGGCTTCGTGGTGGTATCGACGAGGTCGTGGATGGTCGGCCTCCGCAGCCTTCGCCGACCATGACGTGGACCGGCCGGAATTTCCGACAGAGCTCGGCAGTGCCCGGCGATCCTTCTCGCTGTCTCGCCGCCTCGTTGTTCATCTTTCCTTCATGCCGGAATCAGTTGCCACCGCAAGGAGCGTCCCGCCGGGGATGAAACCGGCGCCAGCGTCGCAGCTGCACCGGCCCTCCCCCCGGCCCCCTCCCGGAAGGCCGGGAGGGGGTGCAGAGCGTCGTTTCTGTCTAGGCACCGTCCTCGTACCAGGTGCGCCCGCTGCGTTCGATCAGAGCGATGCTGGCGGAGGGGCCCCAGGTGCCGGCGGTGTACGGTTTCGGCGCCTCGCCCGAGGCGGACCATGCCTCCAGGATCGGGTCGATCCAGCGCCAGGCAGCCTCGACCTCGTCGCGGCGCATGAACAGGGTTTGGTTGCCGCGGACCACGTCCATCAGCAGGCGCTCGTAGGCGTCCGGGTTCCGCACGCCGAAGGCCTCGGCGAAGCTCATGTTCAGGGCCTGCTCGACGAGGCGCATGCCGCCGGGGCCGGGGTCCTTCACCATGAGGCTCAGCTTCACGCTCTCGTCGGGCTGGACGCGGATGACCAGGCGGTTGGGGGCGATCGGGCCGGCGGCGGCGTCGAACACCGAATGCGGGATCTGGCGGAAGGTAATGATGATCTCGGAGACGCGGGTGGGCAGGCGCTTGCCGGTGCGCAGGAAGAACGGCACCCCGGACCAGCGCCAGTTGGCGATGTCGGCGCGCAGGGCCACGAAGGTCTCGGTGCGGCTGTCGTGGTTGCCGAGCTCTTCCAGGTAGCCCTGCACCGGGCCGCCGCTGGAGGCGCCGGCGCGATACTGGCCGCGCACCGTCTGGTCGGGCGCGATCGGCACCAGGGCCTTCAGCACCTTGAGCTTCTCGTCGCGGACCGCATCGGCCGAAAGCGAGGTGGGCGGTTCCATCGCGGTGAGGCAGACGAGCTGGAGGATATGGTTCTGCACCATGTCGCGCAGCGCGCCGGCGGTGTCGTAGTAGCCGGCGCGGCCCTCCACGCCGAGCGTCTCGCCGACCGTGATCTGCACATGGTCGATATGGGCGGCGTTCCACACCGGCTCGAACAGCGCGTTGCCGAATCGCAAAGCCATCAGATTTTGAACCGTTTCCTTGCCGAGATAGTGGTCGATGCGGTAGATGCGTTCTTCCGGGAAGGACCGGCCCACCGCGTCATTCACCGCGCGGGCGGAGGCGAGGCTCTTGCCGATCGGCTTTTCCACCACCACGCGGGCGTTGGGGGTGACAAGGCCGGCGGCCGTGAGCTGGTCGCAGATCGGCCCGAACAGGTCGGGGCCGGTGGCGAGGTAGAAGACGCGGATGCGGGCGGAATCGGCGCCCAGCTTGGTGGCCAGCTCCGTCCAGCCGGCGGCACCGTCGGCATCGGCGGCGACGTAGTCGAGCTTGGCGATGAACCCCGCCTCGCAGGCGGCATCGCGGTCGGCTTGTGACACATGCGCGGCGATGGCGTCGCGGGCCAGGGTGCGGAAGCCCTCCTGCCCCATGCGGCGGCGGGCGACGCCGATGATGCGGACGTCCTCCGGCACCTGGCCGGCGGCCCAGCGGTGTTCAACGCGGGCAGCAGGCGGCCGGCGAGGTCGCCGGTGGGCCGATGACGACGATGTCGAACGGATCGACGGCGATCACGCGGGTGGCCATGATGTGCCCATCCTGGAGGTGTCTGGCCGATGGGAGCAAGTGCGGTGCTCGGCCCTTGACTCCCAGCAGTGCTGCTCAGGCCTGCCAGGGGTCCAAGACCCCCGGACCCGGTGACCACGTAGTACGCTGCCGTTGCAGTGGGCCAACCGCGTGGGTGCAACCGCTGAGTTGGCCCCTCGGCAACGGCAACGCTCTCAAGCGAACGGCAGGTCCAGGAGCCACCGGCTCCTGGTGGGGTGCTGGGGCAAAGCCCCGGCCGGGTCCAGGGCAGAGCCCTGGCCTTGCTTCCCGCCGGTCGTACACCCCCCGGATCAGCACTCCGTCACATGCACGGCCAGGCCGCCCTGGGAGGTTTCCTTGTACTTGCTGTGCATGTCGAGGCCGGTCTGGCGCATGGTGGCGATCACCTCGTCGAGGCTGACGCGGTGGGTGCCGTCGCCGGCGAGCGCCAGCGAGGCGGCGTTGATGGCCTTGACCGCGCCCATGGCGTTGCGCTCGATGCAGGGGATCTGCACCAGGCCGCCGATCGGGTCGCAGGTCATGCCGAGATGGTGCTCGAGGCCGATCTCGGCGGCGTTCTCGACCTGGCCGGGGCTGCCGCCCTGGGCGGCGGCGAGGCCGGCGGCGGCCCTGGCGCAGGCGACGCCGACCTCGCCCTGGCAGCCGACCTCGGCGCCCGAGATGGAGGCGTTGGTCTTGGCCAGCGCGCCGATGGCGGCGGCGGCGAGGAAGAAGGCCTCGACGCCCTCGGAGCCCGCCTCGGGGTGGAAGGTTTTCCAGTAGCGTAGCACGGCCGGCAGGACGCCCGCGGCGCCGTTGGTCGGCGCGGTGACGACGCGGCCGCCGGCGGCGTTCTCCTCGTTCACCGCGATGGCCCAGAGGCTCGCATGGTCCATCGCCTCGGTCGATCCGCCGATGTTGCGGCGGCGCTTCTCCTCGATGCGCTGGGCGAGGGCGCGCACGCGGCGGCGCACCTTGAGGCCGCCGGGCAGGATGCCGTCCTGCATCAGGCCGCGGTCGATGCAGGCGGACATGGCGGCATCCACCGCGGCGATATGGGCGCGCACCGCCTGGGGCGTGTGGACGGCGCATTCGTTGGCGAACTGCATCTCCGACAGGGAGAGGCCGGCGCGGGCGCAATGGGCGAGCATGTCGGCGGCGGAGCGGAACGGGTAGGGCAGGCTGGCGGCGTCGTCGGGGGGCGGCGCCTCGCCCTCGCGGACGACGAAACCGCCGCCGACGGAGAACCAGGTTTCCTGCAGGAGGGGGCTGCCGGCGGCGTCCAGCAGGCGCAGGAGCATCGTGTTGGGGTGGTCGGGGGTGGGGGTGGTGCGGTCGAAGATCAGGTCGGTGGCGGGGTCGAAGCGGATCGGGCCAAGGCCCGGGACGTCGAGCCGCCCGCTGGCGGCGAGGGCGGCGGGCAGGGCATGGATCGCGTCGGGGTCGGCGGTGGCGGGCTCCATGCCGGCGAGGCCGGCGAGCACGGCGACGTCGGTGCCGTGGCCCTTGCCGGTCCAGGCCAGCGAGCCGCGCAGGGTGACCTCGATGCGGGCGGCCTGGGGAGCCTGGGCGGCGGCGCGCCGGGCGAAGGCGCGGGCGGCGCGCATGGGGCCGACCGTGTGGGAGCTGGAGGGGCCGAGGCCGATGCGGAACAGGTCGAAGACGCCGATGAGCTGGCTCATGGGTGCAAACTGGGGGGTTGCGGCGGGGGGCGCAAGGCTTGCGCCTTGGGTGGGGCTGAAGCTCCCTGCGCGAATTCGCTGCGTCGGCATCGGCAGGAAGGCAGGGTGAACAAAGAGGCAGCGAGGCAGCGAGAAGCAAGAATCCCTTCTCGCTGCCTCATTGTTCACCTGATCCTTCGGCGTGATGGCTTCTGCGTGGCTACCGCGATGCCGATGGTGCAATTCGAAGGCGAACGGGATCCTACGGTCGCTTACTCGCCAAGCAGGAAGCGCACCAGGCCGGCGCCGAATGCAGGGTCGAACTCGGGCTCGAAACTGGCCATGTGGCCGGTGGGCTGGGCCGGGCGGTCGATCTGGAACAAGGTGATGTCGGTGCGCCGGGCCATGTCGCGGGCCGCCTGGGCGCGGGCGGGGGGATCGGGGTCGAACGGGTCGTCGTCGAACTGGCCGATGGCAAACCGCATCG
>JBGAIK010000150.1:0-11855 GCA_044225615.1 Acetobacteraceae bacterium
CAGCGCCCCCATCATCTCGTCCCACTCACGCTTGCTCAGCCCACTGCCCTTCTGTTCCACCGCCTCGCCGGCCAGCATGCGCTTGAGGATGGCCAGCATGGCCGCCGAGAAGGTGACGGCGCCGAGGCGGTAGTCGCGGAAGGCGGCGGCGGTGGCGGGCACCCAGGCTTCGAGCACGCGCAGCATGGGGTCGGCATAGGCGCGGATCTCGTATTGGGCGTGGGCGTCGGCGCGCAGGGACAGGAAGTGCAGCAGGTTGTGCAGGTCGGTCTTCCAGTACCATTGGGTGTAGGTGTTCAGCGTCAGGTTCATGCGCGCGAGCTCGCGGGCGAGGCCCTTGCGCGCCGGGTCGGAGGGCGTGCCGTCGGCGCCCTCGTTCAGCATCAGCGCGTAGTTGTCGTAGGTGCGGATCGCGTCCTGGCGCAGCAGGTCCAGGACCTCGGCGGCCTCGGCGCCGTCCAGCACGGCCCCCCTGCCCTGCCGGTTGCTGCCGGACTGGGCGGCGAGGTGCTCGGGGGCGGGGAGGTAGAACTCGCGGTCGAGGATCGAGTAGCGGGCGGAATACTCGTTCACGTTGGCGGTGCGATGGCGGATCCATTGCCGGGCGACGAAGATCGGCAGCTTCACGTGGAACTTGATCTCGCACATCTCGAACGGCGTGGTGTGGCGATGGCGCATCAGGTAGCGGATCAGCCCGGCATCCTCGCTGACCCGCTTCGTGCCGCGGCCGTAGGAGACGCGCGCGGCCTGCACCACGGCCGCATCGTCGCCCATGTAGTCGATGACGCGGACGAAGCCGTGATCGAGCACCGGCAGCGCCTGGTAGAGCAGGTCTTCCAGCGCCGGGACTGTGGCGCGGCGGGTGGACGCCGCCTGGGCGCGCAGGGCGTCGATCTCGGCTTGCTGCGCTTCCGTCAGGCTCATGGCGATATCCCTTTGAACTCGGCGCGGGGAGCGCCTATATCTCGTGCGCCGGCTTGCCGGCTATGGCGATAAACGGTGGTTGGAATAAGCGTTGTGGACCCGGGGGCAGTGCCCGGCGCCTCCACCAATACCCTTCCCGGCGCGAGTCGGGCGGGGCGCATGGGGGCGAAACAGGCTCGACACGCGTGGTAAAGACCCATCTTTTGCCCGGCATGATACCGCCGTTATCGGGTCAAACACACAAGTGCCAACGACAATCAGGCGCTCGCCGTCGCTGCATAAGCGATAGGCGCGGTTAGGGGGGCCCCGGGCAACAGAATGCCCCCCACTTCGCCGCCACGCCCAAGCGCCGCTGCCCGCCGACCCTTCCCGTTCCTGACCCTTGGCGCTATGGGAACGCCTTCACCCGTGGATTGCGCGATGGAAGACGACACCGGGCCGCCGCCCGAAAGCCTGCTCCCCTACGACGACTGGACGGAGGAAGCGCTGCGCCACGTGATGGTGCGCGCGCTGCAGCATGCCGCCGCCAACGGGCTGCCCGGCAACCACCATTTCTACCTGACCTTTCGCACCGACCATCCCGGCGTTTCCATTCCGGCCCGGCTGAAGGCGCAATACCCCGAGGAAATGACGATCGTCCTCCAGCATCAGTTCTGGGACCTGGTGGTGGACGAGCCGGCCGGCGTGATGTCGGTGGGGCTGTCGTTCGGCGGCGTGCCCTCCACGTTGCGCATTCCGCTTGCCGCCATCAGCGCCTTCGCCGATCCGCATGCGCGCCACGGCATGCGCTTCCGGGTCGCCGCACCGGCACCCGCGGCCGCGCCGGAGACGGATGCCGCGCCGGCGGCCGCCGCGGGCGAGCCGCCCGCCGAGGGGCCGCAGGTGGTCAGCCTGGATGCGTTCCGCCGCCGCCCCCCGCCTTCGAAAAGCTGACGCCGAAGAGCTGAAAGCCCTTGCCATGAACGACGCTCCCGCCGCCCGCCCGCCGAACTTCCTGTATTCGCCGATGTTTCCGCTGGGCGAGGACGGCACGCCATACCGGAAGCTCGATATCGGCGGTGTCTCCAGCTTCGACTGCGGCGGCAGGACGGTGCTGCGGATCGCGCCGGAGGCGCTGAGCGCGCTGGCGTTCGAGGCGGTCCATGACACCTCGCATCTGCTGCGGCCCGGCCACCTGGCGCAGCTGCGCGCCATCCTCGACGACCCGGAGGCCTCGGGCAACGACCGGTTCGTGGCGCTCGACCTGCTGAAGAACGCCAACATCGCCGCCGGCGGCGTGCTGCCGATGTGCCAGGACACCGGCACCGCCATCGTGTTCGGCAAGAAGGGCCAGCGCGTCTGGATCGACGGCGACGAGGAGGAGGCGCTGTCCTGGGGCGTGCACCGCACCTACACCGAGACCAACCTGCGCTACTCCCAGAACGCGCCGCTCTCCATGTTCGAGGAGGTCAATACCGGCAACAACCTGCCGGTGCAGTTCGACATCTATGCGAGCCCGGGCGAGCACCATGCCGACGAGTTCCATCTGATGTTCGTGGTCAAGGGCGGCGGTTCGGCCAACAAGAGCTTCCTGTTCCAGGAAACGCGCGCGGTGCTGACGCCTGAGAAGCTGCTGAAATTCCTCGACACCAAGATGCGGACGCTCGGCACCTCGGCCTGCCCGCCCTATCACCTGGCGATCGTGATCGGCGGCACCTCGGCCGAGACCACGCTCAAGACGGTGAAGCTGGCCTCGACCAAGTATCTCGACAGCCTGCCGACCAGGGGCAGCAAGGCCGGCCATGCGTTCCGCGACCTGGAGATGGAGCAGAAGGTGCTGGAGCTGAGCCGCGCCAACGGCATCGGCGCCCAGTTCGGCGGCAAGTATTTCTGCCACGACATCCGCGTGATCCGCCTGCCGCGCCACGGCGCCAGCCTGCCGATCGGCATCGGCGTGTCCTGCTCGGCCGACCGGCAGATCAAGGCGAAGATCACGCCCGCGGGCGTGTTCCTGGAGCAGCTGGAGACCGATCCCTCGAAATACCTGCCCGAGGCCACCGACGACATCCTCGGCGGCGAGGTGGTGAAGATCGACCTGAACCGGCCGATGGCGGAGATCCGCAAGCAGCTTTCGGCCCATCCGGTGAAGACCCGCCTGTCGCTGACCGGCACGATGGTGGTGGCGCGCGATATCGCGCACGCCAAGCTGAAGGAGCGGCTGGATGCGGGGCTGGGGCTGCCCGGCTATCTGAAGGACCATCCGGTCTACTACGCCGGCCCGGCCAAGACGCCCGAGGGCATGGCGACCGGCAGTTTCGGCCCCACCACGGCCGGGCGGATGGACAGCTACGTGGCCGAGTTCCAGGCCGCCGGGGGCAGCTTCGTGATGCTGGCCAAGGGCAACCGCTCGCGCGCGGTGAAGGATGCGTGCAAGGCATATGGCGGCTTCTACCTCGGCAGCGTCGGCGGCCCGGCGGCGCGGCTGGCGCAGGACTGCATCCGCAAGGTGGAGGTGCTGGAATATCCCGAGCTCGGCATGGAAGCGGTGTGGCGCATCGAGGTGGAGGACTTCCCGGCCTTCATCGTGATAGACGACAAGGGCAACGATTTCTACGACGGGATGGAATGAATGCGCTTCACTGTCGATCGCCTCGACCATCTCGTCCTGACCTGCGCCGACGTGGACCTGATCGCCTCCTGGTTCCAGCGGGTGCTGGGCATGGAGCGCGAGGAGTTCGGCCCGAAGAACCGCACCGCGCTGCGCTTCGGCGGGCAGAAGATCAACCTCGATCCGGCGGGCGGCGAGCGCACCACCGCCGCCGCCGCCGTGCCCGGCTCGTCGAATTTGTGCTTCACCACCGCGATCCGGCCCGGCGACATCGTGGCCCATCTCGAAAGCTGCGGGGTGCAGATCGTGGAAGGCCCGGCGGCCAAGATCGGCGCGCTGGGGCCGATGACCTCGGTGTATTGCCGGGACCCCGAGGGCAACCTGATCGAGATCTCGACCTATTCGCGGGATTGATGGCAAGGGAAGCGGGTTGAACAAAGAGACAGCGCGGCAGCGAGACGGACGATCGGCCTTTCTTCTCGCTGCCTCGCTGTCTCTTTGTTCACCTTCCCTTCGCTCTGTTTCGTGCGGCAGGCACTCGTGACCCTAGCGCTCGACGCCCGGGATTTCGACTTCGACCTCCCGCCCGACCGCATCGCCCACCACCCGGCCCGACCGCGCGATGCCGCGCGGCTGCTGCTGGTGGGCGACGCGCTGCAGGACCGCATCGTGCGCGACCTGCCCTCGCTGCTCCGCCCCGGCGACCTGCTGGTGGCCAACGACACGCGGGTGATCCCGGCCCAGCTCGCCGCCCGGCGCGGTGCCGCGCGCATCGGCATCACGCTCGACCGGCCGCTGGCCGACGGCAGCTGGCACGCGCTGGCCCGCAATGCCCGCCGTCTGCAGCCTGGCGACGCGCTCGCCTTCGACGGCCACGCCACGTTCGCCGCCACCGTCGTGGCGCGCGACCCGGATGGCGGCGTTGCATTGCGCTTCAACCTCGACGGTGCGGCCTTCGCCGCCGCCCTGCGCACGGCCGGCGCGCTCGCTTTGCCGCCCTATATCGACCGCCCCGCCGGCCCGGTCGCGCAGGACGCCTCGGACTACCAGACCGTCTTCGCCCGCAACGAGGGCGCCGTCGCCGCCCCCACCGCCGGGCTGCATTTCACGCCGGACCTGCTCGCCGCGCTGGAAGCGCGCGGCATCGGCCGGCAGACCGTCACCCTGCATGTCGGCGCCGGCACCTTCCTGCCGCTGCGCCATGACGACGTCTCCCGCCACATGATCCATGCCGAGCGCGGCGGGATCTCGCCCGAGGCCGCAGCCCGGATCAACGCCACGCGCGCGGCCGGCGGGCGGATCGTCGCGGTCGGGACCACGACGCTGCGGCTGCTCGAAAGTGCGGCGACCGAGGCTGGACTTCAGCCGTTCGCCGGCGAGACCTCGCTGTTCATCCTGCCCGGCCACCGCTTCCGCAGCGCCGACCTGCTGCTGACCAATTTCCACCTGCCGCGCTCGACGCTGTTCATGCTGGTCTGCGCCTTCGCCGGCCGGGAGCGCATGCGCGCGGCCTATGCGCATGCCATCGCCACAGGCTATCGCTTCTACTCCTACGGCGACGCCACGCTGCTGGAGCGGGCGGGAGGAGACGCATGATCATCGTGGCCGGCGCCGGCATCGGCGGCCTGACCCTGGCGCTGAGCCTGCACCAGCTCGGCATACCGGTGCGGGTGCATGAGAGCGTGGAGGTGCCGCGCCCGCTCGGCGTCGGCATCAACCTGCTGCCCCACGCGGTACGCGAGCTGTGCGAGCTGGGGCTGGAGGCGCGGCTGGCGGAGATCGCCATCCCCACCGCCGAGCTCGCCTATTTCTCCCGCCATGGCAAGCCGATCTGGCGCGAGCCGCGCGGGCGGGAGGCCGGCTACCGCTGGCCGCAATTCTCCATCCACCGCGGGGAGTTGCAGATGCTGCTGCTGGAAGTGGCGCAGCGCAGGCTGGGTGCGCAGGCCATCCGCTTCGGCCAGCACCTCGCCGGCTTCACCCAGGGCGATGAAGTCGAGGCCCGGTTCGCCAACGGCACCGCCGCCCGGGGCGCGCTGCTGGTCGGCGCCGACGGCATCCATTCCGCGCTGCGCGCCCACTACAACCCCGACGAAGGCCCGCCGATCTGGAACGGCGCGATCCTGTGGCGCGGCGTGACCGAGGGCGCGCCGTTCATGACCGGCCGCTCGATGATCATGGCCGGGCACGAGTTCCAGAAATTCGTCGCCTACCCGATCTCGCGCCAGGCGCATGACCAGGGGCGCGCGGTGATCAACTGGATCGCCGAGCTGAAATTCACCCCCGACCACCAATGGCGCCGCGAGGACTGGAACCGCCCCGGCCGGCTGGAGGATTTCCTGCCGCGCTTCGCCGACTGGCGCTTCGACTGGCTCGACATCCCGGCCATCATCCGGGCGGCGAAGCATGTCTACGAATTCCCGATGGTCGATCGCGACCCGCTGCCACGCTGGACCCATGGCCGCACCACGCTGCTCGGCGACGCGGCCCATCCGATGTACCCGATCGGCTCCAACGGCGCCTCCCAGGCGATCGTCGATGCCCGCATCCTGGCCCGGGAGATCCACGCCCGGGGCGCCACCCCGGCCGCGCTCGAGGCCTACGAGGCCGAGCGCAACCCCGCCACCGCCCGCATCGTGCTGGCCAACCGCCAGAACGGGCCGGAGCGGGTGATGCAGATGGTTCAATCGCGCGCCCCCGACGGGTTCGACCGCATCGAGGACGTGCTCTCGGCCGCCGAGCTGGAGGAGGCCGCCGCCGGCTACAAACGCATCGCCGGCTTCGACCGCGAGGCGCTCAATTCCCGCCCGGCCCTGATCGACGCGCCGATCCCGGGCTGACGACGGGCGCCACGCCGTCGGGCAGCTCGTCGCCCGGCATGGGGGGGTTGTCGCCACCCTTGGTTTCGAGCAACGCCAGCACCCGGGACAGATCGGCGCGGGCGGCCCGTTCGCGCAGATAGGTCTCGGTCTGCAAGGCGGACAGCTTCTCCGCCACCGCGACGTTGATGAACTGGTTGAGCGCCACACCATCCTCGGCCGCGAGCTGACGCGCCGCCTTCATCAGGGAAGGCTGCAAGCGGAGTGCGAAATTGCTCTTTCTCATGTCCCGATCTCCAACAATCGCGCCAGCGCAGGTCCCGGCCGCAGCGCCGCGATGCCGAACCGGCGACAGGCCGGCTCCAGATCGCGCAGATTGAACGTCACCAGCAGATCGGCGCCGCCATTGACCGCCGTTTCCAGCACCATCTCATCATCCACGTCGTTCAGCATCGGCCTCCAGAGGTAGGCGATCCTGACATGTTCGGCGAAGGCCGCCATGCCGTCCAGCAACTGCGCAATCTCGTGGCCGGACCATCCGGACGCCCGCATATGGTCCTGCCGCGTCAGCACCTCCTCGTATTCCAGCAACAGGGCAACCGAAGCGAGGAGGCAAATCCGTCCGCCTGCCGCTGCAGCCAGCAGGGCCCGGGACGCGCCTGCCCCGCTGCGCACTGCCGCAACCAAAACATCAGTATCGAGAACGACCCGCATGGGAGCATGTAAGATATCATCGGCAATATCTCAACTGCCTCTTGACGCAATCGCCACATCCGGCTTCCTGCCACCCGTGACCCTCTCCTGGACCCAGACCGCCACCGACGGCGCCGCCCGCGCCGGCCTGCTGCGCACCGCCCATGGCGAGGTCGAAACCCCCGTCTTCATGCCGGTCGGCACCGCCGGCACGGTCAAGGCCATGACGGCCGATGCGGTGCGGTCCACGGGTTCCAGGCTGATCCTCGGCAACACCTACCACCTGATGCTGCGCCCCGGCGCCGAGCGCGTGGCGCGGCTGGGCGGGCTGCACCGGATGATGGACTGGCCCGGGCCGATCCTGACCGATTCTGGCGGCTTCCAGGTGATGTCGCTGTCGAAGCTGCGCAAGCTGGACAAGGATGGAGTCACCTTCCGCTCGCATATCGACGGGTCGCCCCACCGCCTCACGCCGGCCCGGTCGATCGAAATCCAGCACCAGCTGGACGCCACCATCACCATGGCCTTCGACGAGTGCACCAAATTCCCGGCCACGCATGACGAGGCCCGCGCCTCGATGGAACTGTCCACGCGCTGGGCCGGCCTGTCGCGGGAAGCGTTCGTGCCCCGCCCCGGCTACGGCCTGTTCGGCATCGTCCAGGGCGGCGTCTTCCCCGATCTGCGCCAACGCTCGGCCGCCGCGCTGACCGCGGTCGGCTTCGAGGGCTATGCCGTCGGCGGGCTGGCGGTGGGCGAGGGACAGCAGATGATGTTCGACACGCTCGACGTCACCGTGCCGCATCTCCCGGAGAGCCACCCGCGCTACCTGATGGGCGTCGGCACGCCGGACGACCTGCTGGGCTCGGTCGCGCGCGGCATCGACATGTTCGACTGCGTCATCCCCACCCGCGCCGGCCGCACCGCGCGCGCCTACACCCGGGCCGGCGTGTTCAACCTGCGCAACGCCCGCTTCGCCGACGACGCCCGCCCGCTCGACCCCGCCTGCGCCTGCCCGCTCTGCACCCGCCACAGCCGCGCCTACCTGCACCACCTGTTCCGCGCCGGCGAGATGCTCGGCCCGATGCTGCTGACCTGGCACAACATCCAGTACTACCAGGACCTGATGGCCGGCATCCGCGCGGCGATCGCAGGCGGGCGGCTGGCGGCGTTCGCCGCCGAACAAAGGGAAGGCTGGGCACAGGGTGACCCATCCGAACGTTGACGCGACGGGTCCCGCTGCCCAGATTGGGTGCATGAACGAGATCGATTTCCCGATCGACCAGATCCCCGCCGAGATCAAAGCCCTCGGCCGCACGGTCGCGGACCGCGTGGCCGGTGCGGGCGTGATCGAGGACATCGCCGTGTTCATCGACGTCGATTCATGGGATCGCGTGGTCTACCGCTTCGACTTCCTGCTGGACCGCACCAGACTGGGCATAAGCCTCGGCGAACTGCACAGCGGATTGCGCAGACAACTGTCGAACGCGCTGCATGAGTTGAAGGACCCCCGTTATCCTATCGTCCGGCTGGCGGAGCGCGCCGACTGGGCCAAGCTCGGCCATGCCTGATCCGGCCGAACTCGTCGCGGTCGCCCGATCACTTGCTGCCACCTCCCCCATGCCCGCTTCCGATGCGGCGCTCCGACGGGCGGTTTCGACCGCCTACTACGCGGTTTTCCATGCAGTGCTTCGGGCCGCCGCTTCCCGGTTCATGGGGCCCGGGATGCATGCCAGGGCGGGATATGCGCTGCTCTATCGCAGCTTCGATCATCGCCACATGAAGGAGATGTGCGAGGCCCTGAAGCTGCCGACACTGAAGCAGCGGCTGCAGCGCCAACTTGGCCGGCGCGCGGTCAGCCTGGACATGCAATCCTTCTCGGAGGATTTCGTCGCCCTGCAGGAAGCGCGTCACGAGGCCGACTACGATCCGACCGCCCAATGGACGCCGTCGGATGCCCTCGGCCTGATCGGGGCCGCCGAACGGGCCATTGCCACATTTCACCGCATCACTCCGGAAGAACAGGCCGACATGCTCGCCCTCCTGATGGTCAAACCCCGAGCCTGACATGTCCGAATCCCTCACCCTGCTCGGCGCCCATGTCCCCCTCCCCGCCTCGCCCGAGGCGGCGGTGCTCGAACGCGTCCCCAATCCCCACCCCGACACCCAGTACCTCGTCCGCTTCACCGCCCCCGAGTTCACCTCGCTCTGCCCGATCACCGGCCAGCCCGATTTCGCCCATCTGGTGATCGACTACCTTCCCGCCGCCTGGCTGGTGGAGAGCAAGTCGCTGAAGCTCTATCTCGGCAGTTTCCGCAACCACGGCGCCTTCCACGAGGCCTGCACCGTCGGCATCGGCAAGCGGCTGGTGGAGCTGCTGGCACCCGGCTGGCTGCGCATCGGCGGCTACTGGTATCCGCGCGGCGGCATGCCGATCGACGTGTTCTGGCAGACCGGCGCGCCGCCCGCGGGCGTCTGGCTGCCGGACCAGGGAGTGCCCCCCTATCGCGGGCGCGGCTGACGCGATCCGCGCCAAGGCGCTGGCCCTCGGCTTTCATGCCGTGGGCTTCGTGCCCGCGGCACTCGGGCCCGAAGCGCGGCAACGCCTCCGCGCCTTCCTCGAAGCAGGGCAGCACGGCGAGATGCGCTGGCTGGCCGAGCGGGCGGACCAGCGCAGCCATCCGCAATCGCTGTGGCCCGAGGCGCGCACCGTCATCGCGCTGGGCCTGTCCTACGCGCCCGACGACGACCCGCTCGCCACGCTGGCCCATCCCGATCGCGGCAGCATTTCCGTCTACGCCCGCAACCGCGACTACCACGACGTGCTGAAGGGCCTGCTCAAGCACCTCGCCCAGTTCATCGCCAGCCGCTTCAAGGCCGAGGTGAAGGTCTTCGTCGACACCGCCCCGGTGATGGAGAAGCCGCTCGCCCAGCAGGCCGGGCTCGGCTGGCAGGGCAAGCACACCAACCTCGTCTCCCGCGCCCATGGCTCCTGGCTGTTCCTCGGCGAAATCTACACCACGCTCGCCCTGCCGCCGGACCCGCCGCATGCGGACCGCTGCGGCAGCTGCACGCGCTGCCTCGCCGCCTGCCCCACCGACGCCTTCCCCGCCCCGTACCGGCTCGATGCCACGCGCTGCATCTCGTACCTGACCATCGAGCATGCCGGCCCCATCCCGCATGAATTCCGCGCCGCCATGGGCAACCGCATCTATGGCTGCGACGACTGCCTGGCCGTCTGCCCGTGGAACCGCTTCGCCCATGCCGCGCATGACAAGCTGAAGGCCCGCCCCGACCTCGCCGCTCCGCCCCTGGCCGAGCTCGCGATGCTCGACGACGCCGGCTTTCGCGCCCGCTTCGCCGGCTCCCCCATCAAGCGCATCGGCCGCGACCGCTTCGTGCGCAACGTCGCCATTGCCATCGGCAACGCGGGCGGGCATTCCCTCGTCCCGGCGGCGCGCCATCTCGCCGCCGACGCGAATCCCGTCGTGGCCGAGGCGGCACGATGGGCACTCGACCGGCTGGAGGCGAAGGAACCCCGATGAAGCGCACCGAAACCGACTCCCTCGGCAGCGTCGAGATCGACGAGCAGCGCTACTGGGGCCCGCAGACCGAGCGCGCCCGCCAGCTCTTTCGCATCGGCACCGAGCGCTTCCCCACCGGCCTGATCCGCGCCATCGGGCTGCAGAAGCAGGCCGCGGCCGAAGCCAACCTCGCCCTCGGCGAACTGCCCCGCGCGGTGGCCGCCCCCATCGTCACCGCCGCGCGCGAGGTGGCCGAGGGCAAGCTCGATGCCGAGTTCCCGCTGCCGATCTGGCAGACCGGATCGGGCACGCAGACCAACATGAACGCCAACGAGGTGATCGCCAACCGCGCCAACGAGATGCTGGGCCAGCCGCTCGGCGCACGCTCGCCGATCCACCCCAACGACCACGTCAACCGCGGCCAGTCCTCCAACGACAGCTTCCCCACGGTGATGCACATCGCCGCCGCCGAATCGATCCAGTTCCTCACCATCCCCGGCCTGCGGACCCTGGCCGACGCGCTCACCCGCCGCGCCAACGCCTGGGAGAGCATCATCAAGATCGGCCGCACCCACATGATGGACGCGGTGCCGGTCACGCTCGGCCAGGAATTCGCCGCCTGGGCGCGGCAGGTGCAGCTCGGCATCGAGCGGCTGGAAGGCGTGCTGCCGCGCCTGCTCTCCGTTCCCCAGGGCGGCACGGCGGTCGGCACCGGGCTCAACCGCCATCCGGATTTCGACTTCGTCTTCTGCGAGCGGCTGACCGCGCTCACCGGCCTCGACTTCACGCCGAACCCCAACAAGTTCGAGGGCATGGGCGCCCACGACGCCTTCGTCGAGCTGTCGGGCATGATGAACACGGTGGCCGTCTCGCTGAACAAGGTCGCCAACGACATCCGCCTGCTCTGCTCCGGGCCGCGCGCCGGCATCGCCGAGCTGGTGGTGCCGGAGGACGGGCTCTCTTCCTCCATCATGCCGGGCAAGACCAACCCGACGCAGTGCGAGGCGATGACCATGGTCTGCGCCCAGGTGATCGGCAACCACATGGCCGTGACCCTGGGCGGCGCGCAGAGCTTCCTGGAGCTCAACGTGTTCAAGCCGCTGATCATCCACAACGTGCTGCAATCGGCGCGGCTGCTCTCCGACGCGGCCGAGAGCTTCGCGGTCAACATGGTCGACCGGCTGGAGCCGAACTACCACCGCATCGCCGAGAACCTGGCCCGCTCGGCCATGCTGGTCACCGCGCTGTCCCCGCATATCGGCTACGACAACGCGGTGCGCATCGCCAAGACGGCGCTCGCCGACAACACCA
>JBGAIK010000151.1:0-12212 GCA_044225615.1 Acetobacteraceae bacterium
CGCGAGGGCGAGGGGCCGGTGCTGCCGCCGGTCCGCGACGCGGCGGGGGTGGCGGGGCTGGACCTGGCGCGCGTCGCCGGGGCGGTGGCGCCGATCATGGAGACGGTGCGGCGGGTGCGGGCCATGGTGGGGGAGGCGGCGCTGATCGGCTTTGCCGGCGGCCCGTTCACGGTGGCCTGCTACATGGTGGAGGGCGGCGGGTCGCGCGAGTTCGCCCATGTGCGGGGCCTGGCCTATGCCGATGCGCCGCTGTTCGACGCGCTGATCGCCACGGTGGAGGCGGCGACGCTGGCCTATCTGCTGGCGCAGGCGGAGGCCGGGGCGGAGGCGCTGATGCTGTTCGACAGCTGGGCCGGGGTGCTGCCGCCGGGGCAGTTCCGCCGCCATGTGATCGCGCCCAGCGCGCGCATCGTGGCGGGGATCAGGGCGCGGCATCCGGGCCTGCCGGTGATCGGCTTCCCGCGCCTGGCCGGGAACATGCTGGGCGAGTACGTGGCGCAGACCGGGGTGGACGCGGTGGCGCTGGACACCACGGCGGACCCGGGCGTGGCGGCATCCGTCGTGCCGGGCCGGGTGGCGCTGCAGGGCAACCTGGACCCGTTGCTGCTGGTGGCCGGCGGCGAGGCGCTGGCGGCGGAGGTGCGCACCATCGCCGGGGCGCTGCGCGGGCGGCCGCACGTGTTCAACCTGGGCCACGGCATCGTGCCGCAGACGCCGATCGAGCACGTCGCGGCGCTGGTCGGCACGCTGCGGTCTCTCCCGGCTTGACGGACACGTGCCACCGGCCATGTTGGCGGCCATGACGCGACCCAAGACGGCGGTGGTGCTGTTCAACCTCGGCGGCCCCGACAGCCCCGCGGCGATCACGCCCTTCCTGCGCAACCTGTTCAACGACCCGGCGATCATCCGGGTGCCGGGCTTCGTGCGGCCGTTCCTGGCGCGCACCATCGCCCGGGCGCGCGAAGCGCCGGCGCGGGAGAACTACGCGCTGCTGGGCGGGCGCTCGCCGCTGCTGGAGCTGACCGAGGCGCAGGCCAGGGCGCTGGAGGCGGCGCTGCCGGAGCAGGAGGCACGCTGTTTCATCGCCATGCGCTACTGGCATCCGATGAGCGAGGCGGCGGCGCGCGCGGTGCGGGACTGGAACCCGGACCGGGTGGTGCTGCTGCCGCTCTATCCGCAATTCTCGACCACGACGACCGGCAGTTCGCTGACCGCCTGGCGGGAAGCGGCGGTGGCGGCGGGGCTGGTGAAGCCGGTGACGGCGATCTGCTGCTACCACGATGATCCGGATTTCATCGCGGCGACGGCGGCGATCCTGCGGCGGCATCACGACGCGGCGTGCGCCGCGCTCGATCCGGCCGTGCCGCTGCGTCTGCTGTTCTCGGCGCACGGGCTGCCGGAGCCGATCGTGCAGGCCGGCGACCCCTATCAGTTCCAGGTGGAGCGCACGGTGGCGGCGCTGGTGGCAGCCTCGGGCTGCAGGCGGCGGCAGCTCGGTCATCTGCTACCAGTCGCGGGCGACGCCGCGGAAATGGATCGGGCCCTCCACCGATGAGGAGGTGGAGCGCCGGACGCGACGGGGTGGCGGTGCTGGTGGTGCCGGTGGCGTTCGTGTCCGAGCATTCGGAGACGCTGGTGGAGCTCGACGTCGAATATCGCCATCTCGCCGAGGGGCACGGCGTGAAGGGGTATTTCCGGGTGCCGACGCAGGCGAGCGATCCGGGGTTCATCGCGGCACTGGCCGGGCTGGTGCGCCGCGCGCTGGCGCATGGCCCCGGGATGTGCCGGGCGGCGGGCGCCTGCCCCGCGGCCCATCGCGACTGTCCGCACCGCCGCGCCGGGCGTGATCCCGCGGCGCTGGCGGCGGCATGAGCGCACGCCAGTTCATGGCCGCGCGCATGGCGCCGCTGCGGCTGGTGATCTTCGATTGCGACGGCGTGCTGGTGGACAGCGAGCCGGTGGCCAACCGGGTGACGGCGGAAGCGGTGAGCGCGGAGGGCTGGGCGATCTCGGCCGCGGAGGCGGAGCGGCGGTTCATCGGGCTCAATCTGGAGGCCATGGTGCCGCTGGTGGAGGCGGAGCTCGGGCGGCCGCTCGCGGATGACTGGGTGGCGCGGCTGACCGAGCGGCTGGTGGACGTGCTGGGGCGGGAATCGGCCGCGATCCCGGACGTGATCCCGGCGCTGCACGCGATCTCGGCGCTGGGGCTGCCATGGCGGGTGGCATCCAATTCGTCGCACGCAGAGATGGCGGCGAAGTTCGCCTGCATCGGCATCTCGGCGCTGGTGGCGGGGCGGGTGCATTCGTACACCGACGTGCCGCGCGGCAAGCCGGCGCCGGACCTGTTCCTGGCCGCCGCCGCCGCCGAGGGCGTGCCGCCCGACGCCTGCGTGGTGGTGGAGGACAGCGTGACCGGCATCCGTGCCGCCGTGGCGGCCGGCATGCCTTGCCTGGGCTATGCGCCGCACGGCGATGTGGACCGGGCTGCGCGCCGCCGGCGCCGTGCCGTTCGCCGCGATGGCGGAGCTTCCGGCCCTGATCGCCGCGGCACCGAGGAGGGTTCCATGACCATCGCGGCCCTGGCGCCGTTCTACCTGTGGGTCAAGGCGCTGCACGTGATGAGCGTGATCGCCTGGATGGCGGGGATGTTCTACCTGCCGCGGCTCTACGTATATCATTGCGACACCGTGCCCGGCTCGGCCGAGAGCGAGCGGTTCAAGCTGATGGAGCGCCGGCTGCTGAAGCAGATCATGAATCCGGCAATGATCGCGACCTGGGTGTTCGGCGTGCTGATCGTGCTGACGCCCGGCGTCATCGACTGGCACCAGGGCTGGTGGCACCTGAAGCTGACGGCGGTGGTGCTGATGAGCGGGCTGCACGGCGCCTGCTCGGCGTGGCGCAAGGATTTCCTGCACGACCGCAACCGGCGCAGCGCGCGTTTCTACCGGATCGCCAACGAGGTGCCGACGCTGCTGATGGCGGTGATCGTCGTCATGGTCATCGTGCGGCCGTTCTGATGCCGGCCATCGCCCTGCCCGGCGGCTACGTGATCGACGCCGAGCCGGGCCGCATCGACCTCGATGCCGTGCATGCCTATATCGGCGGCGAAAGCTACTGGGCGCGCGGGCGCGACCGCGACACGGTGGCGCGCAGCATCGCCGGCAGCGTCTGCGTCGGGCTGTATGCGCCGGATGGCGCCCAGGTCGGCTTCGCGCGGGCGATCACCGATCGGGCGACGAGCGCCCATCTGTGCGACGTCTACGTGCTGGAGGGCCATCGCGGCGGCGGGCGGGGCAAGGCGCTGGTGGCGGCGATGCTGGCCCATCCCGGGCTTGCCGCGGTGCCGCGCTGGACGCTGAACACCAGCGATGCCCAGGGCCTGTATGCCGGGTTCGGGTTCCGGCCGAGCCCCAATGCGCAGTTCCAGATGATGCTCGACCGCGCAACCCCTTGAACGGCGCCGCGACAGGCCTATGTGCCGGGTGTTGACGCGGAAAACCGCGCCGCATAAGGTCCGGGCGCGGCTGGTTACGGCGCTGCGCCGGCCATCCCGCACCCCGACCGCTCCTCTCCTCCGGGGATAGTGACGCCGCCGAAGACCGAGGCTCCTGCACGGGAACGCCGCGGCCCCGACCGGCAAACGGGCCCTGGCATCCGCCACCCGCACCCATCCCTCCCCCCTTGTCCGGCGTGTCCCAAGACTCCCGGCTTATCCGAGGCGACCGAATGCACCTCGCCGAATTGAAGGCAAAATCCCCCATGGATTCGAGCTTCGCCAACGTTCACCATCGAGAACGCCTCAAGCCTGCGCAAGCAGGACATGATGGTGGCGATCCTCAAGAACCTGGCGGAGAACGACCAGGCCATCCACGGCGAGGGCACGCTCGAGATCATGCCCGACGGCTTCGGCTACCTGCGCAGCGCCGAGCAACTACCCCCGGCCCCGACGACATCTACGTCTCGCCCAGCCAGGTCCGCCGCTTCGCGCTGCGCACCGGCGACATCGTGGAAGGCCAGATCCGGGCGCCGAAGGACGGCGAGCGCTATTTCGCGCTGCTCAAGCTCAACACGATCAATTTCGAGCCGCCCGAGGCGGTCAAGCACCGGATCAATTTCGACAACCTGACGCCGCTGTATCCCGAGCGCCGGCTCAAGATGGAGATGGAGAATTTCCAGTCCGTCGCCAAGGGCCCGACCAAGGACATGACGCCGCGGGTGATCGACCTGATCGCGCCGATCGGCATGGGCCAGCGCGCGCTGATCGTGGCCCCGCCGCGCACCGGCAAGACGGTGATGCTGCAGAACATTGCCACCGCGATCGCCAACAACCATCCCGAAGTCTTCCTGATGGTGCTGCTGATCGACGAGCGGCCCGAGGAAGTCACCGACATGGCCCGCACGGTGAAGGGCGAGGTGGTGGCCTCCACCTTCGACGAGCCGGCGACGCGCCACGTGGCGGTGACCGAGATGGTGCTGGAGAAGGCCAAGCGGCTGGTGGAGCACAAGCGCGACGTGGTGATCCTGCTGGACAGCATCACCCGCCTCGCCCGCGCCTACAACACGGTGGTGCCCTCGTCCGGCAAGGTGCTGACCGGCGGCGTGGATGCGAATGCCCTGCAGCGGCCGAAGCGCTTCTTCGGCGCGGCGCGCAACATCGAGGAAGGCGGGTCGCTGACCATCATCGCCGCCCTGATCGACACCGGCAGCCGCATGGACGAGGTGATCTTCGAGGAGTTCAAGGGCACCGGCAACAGCGGAGATCATCCTGGACCGCAAGCTGTCCGACAAGCGCACCTTCCCGGCGATCGACATCACCAAGTCGGGCACCCGCAAGGAGGAGCTGCTGGTGGATCGCGGCACGCTGTCCAAGATGTGGGTGCTGCGGCGGATCCTGAACCCGATGGGGCCGATGGATTCGATGGACTTCCTGCTGGACAAGCTGAAATACAGCAAGACCAACCAGGATTTCTTCGACGCGATGAATACCTGATCGCCCTTCCTCCCGCCCGGGCGGGGAGGGGAAGCGGCGCGGCCGCTACCAGCCTGCGGCCGCAAGCGCCGTCCCGACCGCGGCGGCGATCTCCCGATGCACCGCCGCACGGTTCGGCTCCTCGCACAGCGCCGTCTCTGCGCCCTCCTCGGCCAGGATCGCCCGCCCCTTCGGCGTGCATTCCGGGAACGCGCTGAACGGGCCGAGCCCGGGCACCACGACGCGCTGTGCTCCCGGAATTGCCGCGGCAAGCCGGGCTGTCCCTTCGCCGGCCAGCCAGACCGGGACCCGGATCGAAGCCAGGCTGCCGCCATCGAGCTGTTCGGTCAGTTCCGGCGCCACTGCGACCACCAGGCGCAGCCGGGCATCCAGGTTGGATCGCCCGAGCCTGGCCGCATCGACCTGGCGCAGGTCCACCTTGCCGCGAGCGAACCATGCGCAATCCATGCCCCCGGCTCCGCCGTCGCAGGACCGCGCATAGGCGGCCGGGTCGAGCCGCGCGCCCGCCAGCGCCAGCACGCTGTACCCGCCGAGATGGACTCCCACCGCGGCGACCCGCGCGGGATCGACATGCGGCGCAAGTCCGGGTTCCGCCACGACCCGGCTGATCGTGGCCGAGAGGTCGGCCGGGCGCAGCCATAGTTCGCCCGGCGCCGCCGGCGTGGCCGGCCCGTCGGGCAGCGGCGGCGGGTTCACCACTGCCGCCACGACGCCCTCCGCGGCCAGCGCCCGGGCCAGCCATCCGGCCGCATCCGGCGCAGCCCTGAAGCCGCCATGCGCGATCACCGCGAGCGGCAGCCGTTCCCCATGCGCGCTGGCGCCGGCGAGCCCCTCCGCGCCGCGGAACACCGCATTGCCGCCGACCGTGACCGGCTTTCCCTCCGCCGCCGCCGGGTACCAGACATGCACCCGTATCGGCCCGCTGCGTTGCGGCGGGTTCACCAGAAGCTCCCGGACACCCACCGCCTGCGCCGCCGCGAGGGGCGCGAGCAGGACGAGCACGGCGGCAAGACCAACGGCGCGGCGCATCTGACCGTTCCCCCAACAGGCGCCCGTGCCGGACGGGCGCGACGATCCCAGCCTAGTGTCCCGATTCCGAAGTTCGTTGCCACGAGTAGCGGTCGGAATCGGGACACTAGCTCTTTGTTTTCAGTGTCCTGTTCACCCCTACGTCCGCCATGAAGGATGGCGAACTTCGGGGACAGGACACTAGCCCGGGTCTCCCGGCGGATCACGCGATGATGGCGGGCCGGATGTTCGTGCTTCTGCGCGTTGCGGCGCGCAGCCGTTGCGACCGATGCGGAAGTTCTTGCCTTTGTCGATCGCCATGCGCTGTTCGGGCGCGGCATCGGCCATGTCGACGCGCATATGCTCGCAGCCACCCGGCTGTCGCATGCGGCCCGTCTGTGGACGCGGGATCGCCGCCTTCACGTCATCGCGGACGAGCTTGGCGTGGCTTTCGCACCGACCCTGTCATCGTCCTGACGAACGGGGTCTGGGGTCCCCGGCCCCAGCGGGTGCGGGCGGCGCCCGCTGCTTCCTTCCTGCGCTTGGTCGCGCTAGGTCTCGTTGCGTCAGCGGAGGACGCCCCATGGACGACTATCCCTACGACCTCGGCCCCTATACCCGCCGCATCACCACCACATCGCCCGACGCCCAGCGCTGGTTCAGCCGCGGACTGAACTGGACCTTCGGCTTCCACCACGAGGAAGCCATCGCCTGTTTCGAGAAGGCGCTCGCCGCCGATCCCGGCTGCGCCATGGCGCATTGGGGCATCGCCTATGCGGTCGGGCCCAACTACAACTTTCCCTGGGAATTGCAGGATCCCGGCAGCAAGGCCCGCTCGCTCGCCCGCGCCCATGCCGCGACCCAAGCGGCGATGGCGCTCGCGCCCGGCGTCACCGCGGCCGAGCGGGCCTTCATCGAGGCGCTGCCGGCCCGCTTCCCGCAGCCCGAGCCGATCGACGACCAGGCGCCGTGGAACGCCGCCTTCACCGAAGCCATGCGGCGCGCCCACAGGGCGTTTCCGCGCGACCTCGACCTGCGTTGCATCTTCGTCGAGGCGATCATGAACGAGACGCCCTGGGTGATGTGGGACCCGAAGACCGGCGTGCCGGTTGCCGGCACGCTGGAGGCGAAGGAGGTGCTGGAGCAGGGGTTCCGCATGGTCCCCGGCGCCAATGCCCATCCGGGCCTGCTGCACCTGCATATCCACCTGATGGAAATGTCGCCGATGCCGGAGGCCGCGCTCGGCTCCTGCGACCGGCTGCGCGAGCTGTGCCCGGACATGGGGCATCTGGTCCACATGCCGACCCATATCGACATCCAGTGCGGCCACTACCGCGACGCGATGCTGTGGAACCAGAAGGCCGCGGTGGCCGATCGCAAGTACTACGACCGCGCCGGGGCGCTGAACTTCTATTCCGGCTATCGCTTCCACGACTACCACTTCGCCGCCTACGGCGCGATGTTCCTGGGCCAGTACGCCCCCGCCATCGCGGCTGCCGACGAGCTGATCGCGACCATGCCGGAGGACATGCTGCGCATACCCTCCCCGCCGATGGCCGACTTCCTGGAGGCCTATGTCGCGGTGCGCCAGCACGTGCTGATCCGGTTCGGCAAATGGGCCGAGATCATCGGGCAGGCCCTGCCCGCCGATCCCGTGCTCTACTGCCACACCACGGCGACGATGCACTACGCAAAGGGCGTGGCGCATGCCGCGCTCGGCGACGTGGCGGCGGCCGAGGCCGAGCAGGCCCTGTTCCGCGAAGCGGCGCGGCGCGTGCCCGAGGCGCGCACGCTGCACAACGTCTCCTCCGCGCGGCAGTTCGCGGTGGCCGACGAGATGCTGGCTGGCGAGATCGAATACCGCCGCGGCAACCACGACGCCGCCTTCGCCCATCTGCGCGCCGCCGTCGCGCTGGAGGACGACCTGCCCTATGACGAGCCCTGGGGCTGGATGCAGCCGGTGCGCCACGCGCTCGGCGCGCTGCTGCTGGAGCAGGGCCGCGTGGCCGAGGCGGAGGCCGTCTATCGCGAGGATCTCGGCCTTGCCGGCAGCCTGCCACGGGCGCAGATCCATCCCGACAACATCTGGGCGCTGCGCGGCCTGCTCGACTGCCTGGAGCGCCGCGGCGAGACGGCCGAAGCGCGGCTGATCCGCCAGCGGCTGGAACTGGCCGCCGCCCGCTCCGACCTGCCGGTGGGCGTGTCCTGCTTCTGCGCCCGCGGCCCGGCCGAGGCGGCTTGACGCCCCGTCAACCACTCCCGGCTATCCTGCGGCTCCCGCCCGGCTTGCACGTATAAAGATATCCTTATATAGCCCGCCGGCCAGACCGCAGGAGCACGGCATGACCGACTACAAGGTGAAAGACATCTCCCTCGCCGAATGGGGCGCCAAGGAAATCTCCATGGCCGAGGACGAGATGCCCGGGCTGATGGCGATCCGGGCCGAATACGGCGCCAGCAAGCCGCTCGCCGGCGCGCGCATCGTCGGCTGCCTGCACATGACCATCCAGACCGCGGTGCTGATCCAGACGCTGGAGCATCTGGGCGCCACCGTGCGCTGGTCGTCCTGCAACATCTTCTCCACCCAGGACCATGCCGCCGCCGCCGTGGCCGCCGCCGGCACGCCGGTCTTTGCCTGGAAGGGCATGAACGAGGAGGAGTTCTGGTGGTGCATCGAGCAGACGCTGCGCGGGCCGGACGGCTGGACGCCGAACATGATCCTGGATGACGGTGGCGACGTGACCGCCATCATGCATGACAAGTATCCCGAGATGATGAAGGACGTGCGCGGCATCTCGGAGGAGACCACCACCGGCGTGCATCGCCTGTGGGAGATGGCCAAGGCCGGCAAGCTGCTGGTGCCGGCCATCAACGTCAACGACAGCGTGACCAAGTCCAAGTTCGACAATCTGTATGGCTGCCGGGAATCGCTGGTGGATGCCATCCGCCGCGGCACCGACGTGATGATGGCCGGCAAGGTGGCCGTGGTGAACGGGTTCGGCGACGTGGGCAAGGGCTCGGCCGCCAGCCTGCGCCAGGCCGGCTGCCGCGTGATGGTCACCGAGGTGGACCCGATCTGCGCGCTGCAGGCGGCGATGGAGGGCTACGAGGTGGTGACCATGGAGGATGCGGCGCCGCGGGCGGACATCTTCGTGACCGCCACCGGCAACGTGGACGTGATCACGATGGACCACATGCGGGCGATGAAGCACCGCGCCATCGTCTGCAACATCGGGCATTTCGACAGCGAGATCCAGATCGAGCCGCTGCGCAACTACCGGTGGGACAACGTGAAGCCGCAGGTGGACGAGGTGGTGTTCCCCGACGGCAAGCGGCTGATCGTGCTGTCGGAGGGCCGCCTGGTGAACCTGGGCAACGCCACCGGCCATCCGTCCTTCGTGATGTCGGCCAGCTTCACCAACCAGACCCTGGCGCAGATCGAGCTGTGGACCGCGCCGGCCGGGAAATACGAGCGGCAGGTCTACACCCTTCCCAAGCACCTGGACGAGAAGGTGGCTGCCCTGCACCTGGCGAAGGTCGGGGCGAAGCTGACCAGGTTGTCGCCGAGGCAGGCCGAGTATATCGGCGTGCAGCCTTCCGGCCCCTACAAGCACGATCTCTACCGCTACTGATATCGACCGGCACGAACGCCTGATCTTCCGGCGTTCGTGCCGGCCGGCAGCGAGTGGACTCCGGCCGGCCCCTGCGCGTTATCGGCGGATTCACATTGGCTTAAGCGTCACCCAATTATCACCGCCATGCCCCTTCGGCATGGGACGACGCGGCCCTAGATGGGGTAACCGATACCGGCCGCACCAACGTGTCCGGCGAGGAAATTCCAGAATGAGTGCCCAATCCGTGACCACAGCCACACCCTCCACCCTCGCACTGCGCCAGGTCATGCCCCGGCTGGCCGACCCGGCGCAGGCCGCCGACCTGCTGTTCCTGGAGCGCTGGGAGCGTGCGCCCTCGCTCGCCGCGGCGGACATGCTGCGGATCGCCCAGCTGCGCCGGGCCAATCCCGAGCTTGCCGCCGCCATTCGCGCCGAGGTCGCCGGCAAGTCCCGCCGCTGATTCCTTGCCTCCCGGCGACTGCGATGGCAAAGAAGGGCACCGAGGACATCACCGAGAGGCGCCGATGGCGGTCAACAAGGTCTACCAGGATGCCACCGCCGCGCTGGCCGGCCTGCTCAGGGACGGCATGACCATCATGGCCGGCGGCTTCGGCCTGTGCGGCATCCCCTCCGTGCTGATCGAGGCGATCCGGGCCTCGGGCGTGAAGGACCTGACCTGCATCAGCAACAACGCCGGCGTGGACGATGCGGGGCTCGGCATCCTGCTGCAGACCCGGCAGATCCGGAAGATGATCAGCTCCTACGTGGGCGAGAACGCGACCTTCGCGAAGCAGTATCTGGCGGGCGAGCTGGAGATCGAGTTCAACCCGCAGGGCACGCTGGCCGAGCGCATCCGCGCCGGCGGCGCCGGCATTCCCGCCTTCTTCACCAAGACCGGCGTCGGCACCCAGATCGCCGAGGGCAAGGAGGTGCGCGAATTCGACGGCCAGAAATACGTCATGGAGCGCGGGCTGTTCGCCGACCTTGCGGTGGTGCATGCCTGGAAGGCCGATACCGAAGGCAACCTCGTCTACCGGAAGACGGCGCGGAACTTCAATCCGATGATGGCCACGGCGGCGCACGTGACCGTCGCCGAGGTCGAGCAGCTGGTGGAGCCGGGCACGATCGACGCCGACCACATCATCACGCCGGGCATCTTCGTGAAGCGGATCGTGAAGCTGGACAACGTGGTCAAGCGGATCGAGCAGCGGACGGTGCGCAAGCGCGCGGCGTAAGTAAGCAAAAAGACTTTTATCCGTTGTTCTTCGGGCGGCACCGCCGACGCTAAACGGATGAAAGTTTTTTGGTTCTTTTTTTCAAAAAAGAACAACCTTCCTTCTGGAGACTTCCCGATGCCCTGGACCCGCGACGAAATGGCCGCCCGTGCCGCCCGTGAGATCGAGGACGGCTTCTACGTCAATCTCGGCATCGGCATCCCGACGCTGGTGGCGAACTTCATCCCGCCCGGGGTCGAGGTGACGCTGGAGAGCGAGAACGGCATGCTGGGCATGGGGCCGTTCCCGTTCGAGGGCGAGGAGGACGCCGACCTCATCAACGCCGGCAAGCAGACGATCACCGAGCTCGCCAAGACCAGCTACTTCAGCTCGGCCGACAGCTTCGCCATGATCCGCGGCGGTCATATCGACCTCTCGATCCTGGGGGCGATGCAGGTGGCGGTGAACGGCGACCTCGCCAACTGGATGATCCCCGGCAAGATGATCAAGGGCATGGGCGGCGCCATGGACCTGGTGGCCGGGGTCAAGCGGGTCGTGGTGACGATGGAGACACCGCGGGCGGCAAGCCCAAGCTGCTGAAGCAGTGCACCCTGCCGCTGACCGGCGCCGGCGTGGGTGGACATGGTCGTCACCGACCTGGGCGTGTTCAAGATCGACCGCCCGGCCGGTGGGGTGATCCTGCTGGAGACGGCACCGGGGTGACGCTCGAGGAGCTGCGCGCGGTGACCGAGGCGGAATTCCGCGTCGCGCCGAATTTCAAGGCGGCGGCCTGAGCACGCGCGCCTGCTCGGCGCCGGCCAGGCCGCTGGTCGGGCGTGGTCGGCCAGGATCACGGTGGCGCCGAGATAGAGCGCGCCCAGCGGCAGGGGATCCGCCGGATCGCCCAGCCACAGCACGCGGTCGTCCGGCCGGGTGCCGGCATCGAACAGGTGGAAGGCGGCAAGCGCGATCGCATCGGCGGCGGCGAGCCGTGCCAGCGCCCAGCCGGGGAGCGCGTCGTAACGCCAGGCGGCGCGGCCCTGGCGGTGCAGCACCAGAGCCTCCTTGCCGTCGGCGCGAGCCGGGCGTGGCCCGGCGGTCCAGCCCATGAACGCGGACAGTGCCGCCGCGAAGCCCGGCCAGGAACGCGCGCGCGCGGGGTCCGCATCGGCCATCCGGCCGGTCGCGCGCAGCCATTCCACGAAGGCGGCCATGGCCGAGGCCGCCTCTGCCTCGCCTGCCGGACGCCATGCCGAAACCATGCCACCCAAGCGATTCCGCCCCTTGCCCCCGCTGCCGGGGAAGGTTATATGCCCCCCCTCTTCGCACCCCAAGGCGAAGACCCGGGCTTGCACGTGGGGCCATAGCTCAGTTGGGAGAGCGCCT
>JBGAIK010000152.1:0-11729 GCA_044225615.1 Acetobacteraceae bacterium
GACGGCGCGCATCTGTGGCGCGCCAGCCGCTGGCTGTGGGCCTTGATGTGGTGCATCTGCCTGGCGGCGCTCGTCTGGATGGTGCCGAGGAGCTTCGATGCCGTCCTCTGACGCCCCGCAGCACCCGCCGCATGACGCCGCGCCGGTGCGCGGCGCCTCGTCGCGCCGCCGCATCGCCGTGCTGGTCGGCATCGTGCTGGGCTGGACCTATCTCTACAATGTCGGCCTCAAGGGCCAGTCGCCGGTGCAGGCCTTCTTCCGCCTGCTCGACACGCTGAGCGACGATTTCCTGGCCGGCGCCCTGCTGACGGTCGCCATCGGGCTCGGCATCGTCGTGGTGTTCTCGCTGACCAAGCTCTACAGCCAGATCGTCGCCAACGCGGCCTCGTTCCGGCTGCTGGAAATCGTGCTGCACGAGGGCATCGCCGCCGGCGAGGGCCACCTGGTGCCGGCCCGCCTGCTCAGCTTCAGCAGCCTGCTCATGCCGGCCCGCTGCTGCCCGCTGCGGGTCAGCTCCATGCTGCTGTCGCTGTGCTTCATCTACCTGATGAGCTGGGTCGGCGTGGTGGTGTTCAGCGAGGCGCTGTTCTTCGCCTCCTGGAGCTCCGGGGTGAACCTCCCGATCAACGAGCACAATGTGCTGATGATGCCGACGCTGGCGCTCGGCATCCCGTTCTCCGCCCGGGTGATGGCATATCTCCGCTACCCCTATGCCCAGGACTTCGCCGACCTGATGCCGGCGGCGACCTTCGTGCTGCTGCTGGTCACCATGCTGGGCGTGCTGTTCGAATCGCCGGACCAGCAGTTCTTCCTCGTCCGCGTCTTTGCCGACCCGAAGCTGGCCCAGGCGCTGCTGCTGAACGGCGTCTACCTCGCCTTCATCCCGGTCTTCGCCGAGGCGGCGTTCTGGCTGCTCGAGCTCGCGCGCCGGCCGCCGGAGGAGCCCGGACCCGTCAGTTGAAATCGGGCGGCAGAACCGCCTCGCGGTGGCGGAACATGCGGCGAAGCTGGTCCGGCAGCACGCGGTCGAGGGACAGGTCGGCCGGCAGCTCCTGCTCGGCGAAGAAGGCGACCTCGCTGGTCTCGTGCGACGCGGTCGCGGCCCCGCCGGTGATGGCGCACAGGAAGAACAGCTTGTAGGCAGCGAAGGGCTGCGGGGTGTGGCCGGCGCGGCTGCGGTCCAGCACGGCGACCAGGCGCTCCACCTGCACAACAAATCCCGACTCTTCAAATACTTCTTTCGCGACATTCTCGGCCGGTGTCAGGTTCACGTCGGCCCACCCGCCCGGCAGCGTCCAGCGGTTCCCATCGGCGACCTCGCGCACCAGCATCAGCCTGCCCGCGCGGAACACCGCGCCGCGGACGTCCACCTTCGGCGTGGCATAGCCGGTCTGGGCGGCGAACAGCGCCGCGACCGCCGCCGGGTCGCCGTCGCCGAGCGCGGCCATCATCCGGGCGGCCAGCGATTGCAGCGCCAGGTAGCGGTCACGGTCGTAGCCGGGGGGCGCGAAGGCCAGGCCGGTCTGCGCGATGGCCTGCGCCTCGCGCACCCAGGCCAGCCAGTCATCGCTCACGCCTTGTCGTCCAGGCCGATGGCGCGCAGGCGGGCGCCTTCCTCGTCCCAGCCGGCGCGTTCCTTCACATTGAGGAACAGGTGCACCTTGCGGTCCAGCAGCCCGGCAAGCTGGGCGCGTGCCCGGGCGCCGATCTCGCGGATGCGCGCGCCCTTCTGGCCGATCAGGATCGCCTTGTGGCCGGGGCGGGCGACGTAGATCGTGGCCTCGATGCGCACCGAGCCGTCCTTGCGCGCGGTGAAGCTTTCGGTCTCGACGGTGGCGCCGTACGGCACCTCCTCGTGCGTCTGCAGGAAGATCTGCTCGCGCACCAGCTCGGCGGCCAGCAGCCGGTCGGGCAGGTCGGTCAGGTCGTCCTCGGGATAGAGATAGGGGCCTTCCGGCATGGCGGCGGCCAGCGCATCCATCAGCCCGTCCACACCGTCGCCGGTATTGGCGCTGACCATGAACGTCTCGGCGAAGGGGGCGAGGTCGTTGAGCCCGGCCACCACCGGCAGCAGCGCGGCGGGGGGGACGAGATCGGTCTTGTTCAGCACCAGCCAGGATTTGCCGCCGCGCCGGGCGAGGCTGGTGGCGATCTCGCGCACCGCGTCGGTGATCCCGGCCCTGGCGTCGACCAGCAGCAGCGCCAGGTCGGCATCCTCCGCACCGGTCCAGGCGGCGGCGACCATGGCGCGGTCGAGCTTGCGTTTCGGCTTGAAGATGCCCGGCGTGTCGACCAGCAGGATCTGCGCCGACCCGCGCATCAGGATGCCGAGCACGCGAAAGCGCGTGGTCTGCGCCTTGGGCGAGACGATGGAGAGCTTCGCGCCCGTCATGCGGTTCATCAGCGTCGACTTGCCGGCGTTCGGCGCCCCCATGATGGCGGCAAATCCGCAGCGCGTGGTCATTTCCCGAGCTTCCCCAGCAGGTCGGTCGCCGCGTCCTGCTCCGCCGCCCGCTTGGTGCCGGCGGTGCCGGTGCCGGTGCGCTCGCCGATCGTGACGGTGATGACGAAAACCGGCGCATGCGGCGGGCCGGTGCGCGAGGCGACCGCGTAGGCCGGCAGCGGATGGCCGCGGCGCTGCGCCCATTCCTGCAATGCGGTCTTGGCGTCCTTCGGCGGCGCCGCCTGGCCCGACATCGCCGCCTCCCAGGCGCGGCGCACGAAGTCGCGCGCCGGCGCGATGCCGCCGTCCAGATAGAGTGCGCCGATCGCCGCTTCCACCGCATCGGCCAGTACGGTGGCGCGCCGGCGCACGCCGGCCTTCGATTCGCCCGGCGCGATGGCCAGTGCCGCCGGCAGGCCGGTCTCCTCGGCGATCGCGGCGAGCACCGGCTGGGACACCAGATGGGCCAGCCGGCGGCCGAGCTCGCCCTCCTGCTCGCGCGGGAAGCGCTCGGCCAGCCATTCGGCGACCAGCAGGCCCAGCACCCGGTCGCCGACGAATTCCAGCCGCTCGTTCGATCCCGCACCCTTGCCGCGCCCGCGCTGCGCCGGGGCGGCGGAGCGGTGGGTCAGCGCCTCCCGCAGCAGCGCCTTGCGGGCGAATTCATGGCCCAGTATGGCCTCGGCCGCGTCGGTCTCGGCCGGAATCAGGTGATTCCCTTGAACAGGCGCGACCATCGGATCGCGAACGGCCATTCCCAGAACTCCCACCAGGGGGTCGCGGCGTTGAGGTTGATGGAGAAGAAGATGATCTCCGCCCGCCCCACCAGGTTCTCGACCGGGATGAAGCCCACCATGTCCAGGTAGCGGCTGTCCTGGCTGTTGTCGCGGTTGTCGCCCATGGCGAAGACATGGCCCTCGGGCACCACGTATTCGGCGGTGTTGTTCTGGAACCCGCGCGAGTCGCGCTTGAGGATGTCGTGCGCGCGCCCCTTCTCGCCGGGCTGCGTGGGCGGCAGCGTCTCCAGGAAGCGGCGCACCATGGTCGGCGGACCCTCGCCCTCTTCGAGGTAATTGCCGAGGTCGGTGCGCGGAACCTGCTTGCCGTTGATCAGCAGCTGCCCGTCGGTGACCTGTATGCGGTCGCCGGGCAGGCCGACGATCCGCTTGATGTAGTCGGTCGAGTTGTCGCGCGGCAGCTTGAACACGGCGACGTCGCCGCGTGCCGGCAGGGCGCCGAAGATGCGGCCGCGGAACAGCGGCGGCGACAGCGGCAGCGAGAAGCGCGAGTAGCCGTAGCTGTATTTGGAGACGAACAGGTAGTCGCCGACCAGCAGCGTCGGGATCATCGAGCCGGAGGGGATGTTGAACGGCTCGAAGGCGATCGTGCGGATGCCGATGGCGATCAGCCCGGCATAGACGATGGTCTTGATGTTCTCGACGAGGGTGCTGGCGGGACGGCGCGACATGAAACCGATTGGGTCCGACCGGGGGAGGCGCGGTTGAACCCCACCCCCAAGCCCCTGTCAAGCAAGCGGAATGGGGGGCTCGGCTGCGTGCGGCACGGCCGAGATGATGACCTGGGCGAAGGCGTAGGGATACTCGTCGGTCATGGTCAGGTGCAGCTGCGCCCGCATGCCCGCCGGCGTGATCGCTGCCAGCCGGGCGGCCGCGCCGCTGGTCAGCCTTAGCGTCGGCTGCCCGCCCGGCAGGTTCTCCACGCCGACATCGGTCAGGAACACGCCGGCCTGGAAGCCGGTGCCGAGCGCCTTGGCCGCGGCCTCCTTCGCCGCGAAGCGCTTGGCATAGGCGCCCGCCCGGCTCTGCCCGGTCCGGCTGTCGGCGCGCAGCCGCTCCGCCGCGGTGAAGATGCGCGCCGTGAAGCGCGCGCCGAAGCGGTCGAGCGACCGCTCGATGCGGCGTATGTCGCAGAGGTCGGAGCCGACGCCCAGAATCAGCCCGGCGGGAATCACGCCGGCGGGGATCATCCGCGGGCGCGCTCCACCTGGTGCACGCCGGGCGCCGCCCGCAGGCTCGCGATCACGTTGATCAGCTGCCGCAGGTCGCGCACCTCGACGTCCACCACCATCTCGAAGAAGTCGGCCTGGCGGTTGATGATCTTCAGGTTGGCCACGTCGCCGTCCTGCTTGGCGATGGCGTTGGTGACGTTGGCGATGGCCCGCGTGTCGTTGTCGGCGATGACGCTGATGCGCCCGGTATGGCCCTCGCCCTTGCCCTTGCCCTCGGGCAGGGCATTGAGGTCCCAGTCGACGTCGATGAACCGCTCCGGCGTGGCGGAGAAGCTGGCCAGGGTGGGGCATTCGCGCGTGTGGATGGTCACGCCCTTGCCGGTGGCGACGATGCCGGTGATGCGGTCGCCGGGCACCGGGTGGCAGCAGCCGGCATACTGGATGGCCATGCCGGGGACCAGGCCGCTGATGGGCATGCCGCCGCCGGTGCCGATCCGGCCGCCCTTGGGCAGCGGCATCGGCATGCGCGGCGTGCGCGGCGCCTGGCGCAGCTCCGGATAGGCGGCCTGGACCACGTCCTTCGGGCTCACGTTGCCGTTGCCGACGGCGACGTAGAGGTCGTCGAGCGTGGCCAGGCGCAGCGGCTTCAGCGCCGTCTCCAGCACCTTCTCGGCGCTGTCGAGCCCGTCCTGGCGGAACGCCTTGACCAGGCTGGCGCGGCCGGCATCCCGGCTCTGCTCGCGCTGCTGGGCCTGCACGAAGCGGCGGATGCGCGCGCGCGCCTTGCCGGTGACGACGAAGCGTTCCCATTGCGGCGAGGGGGTGCCGCCACGGGAGGTCAGGATCTCCACCTGGTCGCCGTTCTGCAGCTCGTGGCGCAGCGGCATCAGCCGGCCGTTGATCTTGGCGCCCACGCAGGTGTCGCCGACCTGGGAATGCACGGCATAGGCGAAGTCGATCGGCGTCGCCCCGCGCGGCAGCTGGATCAGCTGGCCCTTGGGGGTGAAGCAGAAGACCTGGTCCTGGTAGAGCGCGAGCTTGGTGTTGTCGAGGAAGTCGTCGAGGCTCGAATTGTCGAGGATTTCCTTGAGGTCCTGCACCCAGGCGAAGCGCGCCGCCTCGCGCGCCGCCGCGGTGCCCTGCTTGTAGAGCCAGTGCGCGGCCACGCCGTTTTCCGCGATGTCGTGCATGTCGCGGGTGCGGATCTGCACCTCGATCTTCTGGTTGCGCGGCTCGCGCAGCGTCACGCCGGTATGCAGGCTCTGGTAGCCGTTGGCCTTGGGGGTCGAGATGTAGTCCTTGAAGCGCCCGGCGATCACCGGATAGGCGGCATGGACGGCGCCGAGCGCCATGTAGCAGGCCTCCCGCGAGGGGACGACGATGCGGAAGGCCATGATGTCGGAGAGCTGCTCGAACTGCACGTTCCGTTTCTGCATCTTTTCCCAGATCGAGTAGGGCGATTTCTCGCGCCCCGTGACCTCGGCGACGGCGACGCCCTGCTGGGCGCAGATGCGCGCCAGCTCGTGCTTGACCTCCTCGATCACGTCGGCACCCTGGCCGCGCAGGAAGTTCAGCCGCGCCTGGATCGACTCGTACGCCTCGGGGTCGATCTGCGCGAAGCCCAGGGTCTGCAGCTCGTTCTTGATGGTGTCCATGCCGATCCGCTCGGCCAGCGGGGCATAGATCTCCATCGTCTCGCGGGCGATGCGCTGGCGCCGCGGGGTTTCCTTGACGAAATGCAGCGTGCGCATGTTGTGCAGCCGGTCGGCCAGCTTCACCAGCAGGACGCGGATGTCCTTGCTGATGGCGAGCACGAGCTTGCCGAAATTCTCCGCCTGCTTGGTGCGGTCGGACTGGATCTCGAGCCGGTTCAGCTTGGTGACGCCGTCCACCAGGGCCGCGATCTCGGCGCCGAAGCGGCGCTCCAGCACCGGGCGGGTGACGCCGGTATCCTCGATGACGTCATGCAGCAGGGCGGTCGCGATGGTGGCGTCGTCCAGCCGATAGCCGGCGAGGATCTCGGCCACCGCGACGGGATGGGTGATGTAGGGGTCGCCGGCGTCGCGCAGCTGGCCGCGATGCGCCTCCTCGGCCACGTCGCAGGCGGCCTGCAGCATGGCGAAGTCGGCGTCGGGATTGTAGCGGCGGATGGTGGCGAGCAGCGGGGCGGCAAGGGCGGAACCGCCGGTCGCCAGGTCGTCCGGGGCGCGCAGGGGGGCGGCGCGCCAGGGGTCCGGTGCGCCGCTGGTCATGCGTGGGTCCTAGCGGCGCCGGCCGCCAAGTTCCGCCTCGATGGCGGCTTCGAGATCGTCGGGCGCCAGGTCCTCGTTGTCGACCGGCAGGGTGGCGTTCTCCTCCTCGGCCGAGACGTCCTGGAGGCCGAAGATGTTCTGGTCGGTCGGGATAAGGTCCATGACCTCCTCGTCGGCCGGCTCCGGCTCGGGGGCGCGGGACAGCGACTTGATCAGGTCGGTCTCCAGCTTCTCCAGCGGGATGGTCTCCTCGGCGATCTCGCGCAGCGCGACGACGGGGTTCTTGTCGTTGTCGCGGTCGAGCGTGATCTCCTCGCCGCGCGAGAGGTTGCGGGCGCGCTGGGCCGCGAGCAGCACCAGCTCGAAGCGGTTCGGGACCTTCTCGACGCAGTCTTCGACCGTGACACGCGCCATGCGCTCAACCTCCGTCAGGCGGGATGGGGAACTGGTCAGATAAGCGCGGAACGCGGCGAAAGCAAGGCGGTTGACGCATTGCAGCAAGGCGGTGCGCGGCCGGTTCGGTGCCGATGCATGTTTCGTTAATCATCCGATGCGATGAGCCGCGCGCCGAGCCCGAGCCGGCCCCAGCACCCCAGCGGAGCAACCATGATGCTAGGCCTCCCCGCCTCCCCCTGGACGATGGCCGCCCAGCTTGCCGCTCTCGACGCGGCCCATGCGGTCATCGCCTTCACGCCCGGCGGCATCATCCTCGGGGCCAACGATGTCTTCCTCGCCGCCATGGGCTACACGCGTGCCGAGGTGGTGGGGCAGCACCACCGCATGTTCGTCGACGAGGCGACGCGCACGGGCGCGGCCTATGACGCGTTCTGGCAGGACCTCGCCGCCGGCCGGCCGCAGGCCCGCGAGTTCCGGCGCCGCGACAAGGCCGGGGCGGATGTCTGGCTCCAGGCCGCCTATGTGCCGGTCATGCACCGCGGGCGGGTGCGGCGGATCGTCAAATACGCGGCCGTGATCACCGACCGTATCCGCCGCGCCGCCGAGAGCGAGGGCCAGGTGGCGGCGATCGGCCGCTCCACCGCCGTGATCCATTTCGATCTCGCGGGCACGGTGCTGGCGGCCAACGCCAACTTTCTCGCGGCCATGGGCTATGCCCTGGACGAGGTGGTGGGCCGCCATCACCGCATGTTCGTGCCGCCGGAGGAGCGGGATAGCACTGAATACATGCAGTTCTGGGAGGCCCTGCGCCGCGGCGAGTTCCGCGCCGCCGAGTTCCGCCGGCTCGGCAAGGGTGGGCGCGAGGTGTGGATCCAGGCCAGCTACAACCCGATCCTGGACCCGGACGGCCGGCCGCTGAAGGTGACGAAGTTCGCCACCGACATCACCGACGCGGTGCAGCGGCGGCGCCGGCGCGAGCGGCTCGGCCAGGTCATCGAGCGCGAGGTGGCGGCGATCGGCGACGCCATCGCCACCACCAGCGCCGAGGCGGGCCATGCGGCCGCCAGTTCCGCCCAGGTGTCCGGCAACGTGCAGGCGGCCGCGGCCGCGGTGGAGCAGTTCGGCGCCTCGATCGCCGAGATCAGCCGGCGCATGGCCGACGCCTCCCGCATCACCCAGCGCGCCGCGGCCCAGGCCGACGAGACCAACCGCGTGGTGGGCGGGCTGGTGGCGGCCACGGGGCAGATCGAGCAGGTGGTGCAGCTGATCACCAGCATCGCCGGGCAGACCAACCTGCTGGCGCTGAACGCGACGATCGAAGCGGCACGGGCCGGCGAGGCCGGCAAGGGATTCGCGGTGGTGGCGAGCGAGGTGAAAGGCCTGGCCACCCAGACCACCAGGGCCACGGAGAACATCGCCGGGCAGATCGCCAGCGTGCAGACCGCGACCGGACAGGCGGTGGCGGCGATCCGCGGCATCATGGAGACGGTGGGCGCGATCAACGAGATCGCCGGCGCCATCGCTGCGGCGGTGGAGGAGCAGGATGCGGTGGCGCGGGACATCTCCGCCAACATGCAGACCGCTTCGGACGGGGTGGCAGGCATCAGCGCAAGCGCCGGGCTGATCGCCGCGGCAACCGGGGCGGCCGACCAGGCGGCCCGGCAGGTGCGGGAGACGGCGCAGGCATTGGCGGCCTGAAGGGCACGGCACGGGAAGGCAGGCGAGGCGCCTGCGGCGGCCACAGGCCATTGGCCCCCGGCCGGCGAGCCTGGCTTGCCTGCCATGACCTCGGGAGCCGCCCGGTTGACGGAGCCCGGCGCAGCCGCGAAGGTCTCCGGCGCCAGACCAGAACGATCGGACGGCTGCGATGAAAGTCACCGACCTGCGCTGCGCCATGCTGGGCGAGAACCCTGTGGTGCGCGTGCTGACCGATGCCGGGATCAGCGGCTACGGCCCGGTGGAGTTCACCAAGCCCTACATCAAGCCGCTGGTGGCGTTGCTGAAGGACGGTCTGATCGGCGCCGATCCCACCGACGTCGAGCGCTGCATGCTGCCGCTGCGCCAGCGCGGCGCCTTCAAGCCCTATGGCGCGGCGGTCAGCGCCATCGAGATCGCGCTGTGGGACATTGCCGGCCGCGCCGCCGGCCTGCCCGTCTACAAGCTGCTCGGCGGCAAGGTGCGCGACCGGGTGCGGGTCTACAACGGCGGCGTCCGCGCGCCCATGACCAGCTTCCGGCCGGAGGACTACGCCGCCTCGGTCCGCGCCATGAAGGCCGCGCCGCACGGCTTCACCATGGTCAAGCAGGGGATCGGCTTCCACAGCGGCATGAAGCGCGCGGTGCCCGGCTTCCATGTCGGCGAGCAGCGCACGTCGCCGTTCCACGGCTGGCTGGAGCGCGGGATGATGACCGAGCGCGGCACGTCCCATCTGGTCGATTGCGTGGCGGCGATGAAGGCCGAGCTGGGTCCCGATATCGGCCTCGCCCTCGATTGCGGCCCGGGCATGATGCCGTCGGACGCGCTGCGCCTGGCCAGGGCCATGGAGCCCTTCAACCTGATGTGGCTGGAAGACATGATCACCGGCGACTACGTGCCGTATGTGAACGCCGACGTCTATCGCGAGGTCACCCGCGCCACTTCCACGCCGATCCACACCGGCGAGCAGATCTACCTGCGGCAGAACTTCAAGGACCTGATCGAGGGCCACGCGGTCAACATCGTCGGCCCCGACCCGTGCGACGTGGGCGGCATCGCCGAGCTGAAATGGATCGCCGAATACGCCGATCTGCACGGCATCCTGATGGCCCCGCACGGCATTGCCGACGGCGCGCTCGGCATCGCCGCCCTGGTCCAGGTCAGCGCCGCCCTGCCCGACAACTACATCGCCTTCGAGCTGCCGGGTGCGACGTGGGCGGCATCGCCGAGCTGAAATGGATCGCCGAATACGCCGACCTGCACGGCATCCTGATGGCCCCGCACGGCATTGCTGACGGCGCGCTCGGCATCGCCGCCCTGGTCCAGGTCAGCGCCGCCCTGCCCGACAACTACATCGCCTTCGAACTGCCGGCGATCCGCCCCGACTGGTGGCTCGACATCCTTGAAGGCTTCCCCGACCCGCTGGTGCAGGACGGGTTCATCAAGGTCTGGGACCGCCCGGGCCTCGGCGTCGATTTCAACATCGGCAAGGCCCAGGCGCATCTGGCGGACGAGGACAAGGGATTCTTCGACTGATGAAAATCCGCAGCATCGACTGTTTCCCGGTCTGGATCGGCATCCGCAACCAGCTCCTGGTCAAGGTCATGACCGAGGACGGCATCACCGGCTGGGGCGAATCCGGCCTGTCGGGCCGCGAACTCGCCGTGATGGGCGCGATCGACCACTACCGCCCGCTCCTGGTCGGCCGCGACGCGCGCCAGATCGCCGGGCTGTGGCAGGAGCTCTACCGCAGCCAGTATTTCGAGGGCGGGCGGGTGCTGACGGCGGCGATCTCGGCCATCGACATCGCGCTGCACGACATCAAAGGCAAGGCGCTCGGCGTGCCGGTCTACGAGCTGCTCGGCGGCCGGCTGCGCGACCGGGTGCCCTCGCTCGCCAGCACCAGCGCGCCGACCGGCGAGGGGATGATGGCGGAGGCGCAGGAATTCGCCGCCGCGGGCTTCCAGGCGATCCGGCTGCAACGCGGCAACGGGCGGCGGCCGGACGAGCCGGAGGAGATTTTCGAGCCGCGCGAGGCGATCGCCGAGGCGGCCGAGTGGCTGATCAAGGCCCGCGCGCAGCTTGGCATCGGGGTGGTGCTGGGGATCGATTTCCACCACCGGCTGTCGCTGGCCGAGACCGCCAGCTTCTGCCAGCGCCTGCCGCGCGGCACGCTCGACTTCCTCGAGGAGCCGATGCGCGACGAGACGCCGGAGGCCTACGAGGCGCTGCGGCGGATGACCGAGATCCCGTTCGCGCTCGGCGAGGAGTTCGCCAGCAAGTGGCAGGCCCTGCCCTATATCGAGCGCGGCATCACCCAGTACATGCGCCTCGACGTCTGCAACATCGGCGGCTTCACCGAGGCGATGAAGGTCGCCGGCTGGTGCGAGGCGCACTACGTGGACCTGATGCCGCACAACCCGCTCGGCCCGGTCTGTACCGCGGCCTCCATCCAGCTCGCCGCCGCGGTGCCCAACTTCTCCTGGCTGGAGTTCAACCGCAGCCGCCTGCGTCCCGCCCCGCAGCTGGAGATCGACCTGTTTCCCAACCGCCCGGTCCTCGATGGCACCGGCTTCGCCGTGCCGGACCGCCCGGGCCTCGGCATCGAGGTGGACGAAAAGCTGCTGGCCCGGGACGAGTTCCGCCACTGGAACCCGCCCATGCTGCGCCGCCGCGACGGCTCGTTCACGAACTGGTAGGCGGAATTCCGCGGCGGCGAGGTTCCTAACAGAACATTAACGCACACGATGGTCTTCTCCCCCCCGACGATCGAGGAGGCCGCCATGTCCCGCATCTCCAAGCCGACCCTGTTCCTGCTGGCCCTCGCGGTCGCCGCCGCGCTGGCCGGCGCCAGCGTCGATGCCAGCGCCCACCAGATGATCTACAGCCTTGGCACCAAGACGGCCGTCGCGTCGGCCTGATTCAGGCCGCGAGGACCAGCCCGGCGGCACAGGCCAGCGCCAGCATCGCCGCG
>JBGAIK010000153.1:0-13126 GCA_044225615.1 Acetobacteraceae bacterium
TGCCGATGGTGACCGGGTTGTCGGCCAGCAGCTGCATCGCGTCGTCGGACAGGTCGGCGTCGGGGTCGCCGATCATGTCGATGGCGTGGGCGAGGAAATCGACCAGCGTCTCCTTCGGGACGCCGGAGACGCGGGGCGCGATGGCGATGCGGAGAGGCACCAGGTCGCGGATGCCGCCCTGCGGGATCAGCGGCGATTCGAGCCCCTCGGCGGCGATGCGCAGGCGGAACTCGGCATTGCCGCCGGGGGCGCCGAGCATCGAGCCGAGCTCGGCCCGGGCCAGGGTTCCGGTCACGTCGCCCATGGCCAGCTGCAGGCCGGTCAGCTCCTGGCGCCCCTCGGCGCGGCTGAAGGCGGCGGCGAGCGATTGCAGCAGCGTGTGCAGCGCCGCCCGCTGCTCGGGCGTGGGGCCGGTGGAGCCGGGCGCGGCACCGGTGATCTCGGCGCGGATGTCGCTGGCGAGGCCGGCGGCGGTGCGGACCACGGTCTGGATGCGCGCGAGGTCGACGCCCTCGGCCTTCACCTCGGTGGTCACCTTGGCGACCTGGTAGGTCAGCGGCGTGTCGTTGCCGGACATCGACTGCCGGGTGGCGTAGTTCTCCATCACCGAGGTGCTGCCGCCGCTCATCAGGCTGCCGCCGGTGGGCGTCCACAGCGCGCTGAAGGTGAGCTTGCCCATGGTGGTGGTCTGCGGCCCGCGCGCGCCCTCCACCGTCTGGGCGATGCCGGACAGCGTGCCTTCGAGCCGCGTCGGCATGGTCAGGCCGGGATCGATCTCGCCGGTGATCTTCTGCTCGGCGATGGCCATGGCGAAGCGGCCGGGCTTGTCGCCCAGCTCCAGGCTGGCCGAGAAATCGGCCGGCAGCCGGTAGTCCTCGATCGCCCAGCGGGTGCCGTCGAGCGGCCGCAGCAGCAGGACGGACGGCCCGCTGGCGGTGACGGTCAGGCCCGGGATGCCGGCGCCCGAGGGCGCGAATTCCAGCCGGTAGCGCTCGCCCTCGGCGGTTGCCGCGATCGGCACCCCATCGGCTTCCAGCAGCGGGGCCAGCATGCCGGCGACCCAGCCGCGCAGCCCGGCGGCCAGTGCCGCCGCGCCCTCGGCGGTCGCCTGGGCGTGGGCCGGGGCGGTCGCCGCCATGCCCGCCAGCGCCGCCGCCAATGCCAACCTGTGCCGCATGCTCAGCCCCTTCATGTGCTCATTCCAGACTATCCAACCAGCCGCCTCATCGCCAGCGTAGCGCCAGCACCCAGCCCGCGACTGTGAGCCCCGCCACCGACAGGATCAGCGCGACGTTCGCCGCGTCCGGCAGGTGGTCCTGCCACCAGAGGTAGCCGGCCGCGCCGGCCGCCGCCGCGTAGCGGGCGATGCGGTAGCGCCGGGCGATGCGCACCCGGAACGCCGCCGCGAGCAGGGTTCCCCAGCCGATCAGCAGGATCGCCCAGGCGGCGGCCTGGATCAGCCATGACAGCACGCGGCCCTCCGTGCCCATCGTTCCCGGCCCGGGGCCGTGCCGTCAACGCGGCGCTGCGCTCATATCTCAGACGTGATCGAAATCAACCACGACATGCGGCGTGGTCGGATGCGCCTGGCAGGTGAGGACGTAGCCGGCCTCGACCTCCCAGGGCTCGAGCGAGAAATTTTCCGTCATCGTCGCCGCCCCTTCGGTGAGGCGGGCGCGGCAGGTGCTGCACATGCCGCCGCGGCAGGCCCAGGGCAGGTTGAGGCCGGCCCGCAGCGCCGCCTCCAGCACCGGCTCGTCGGCGGCGACGGGGATGGTGGCGGTCTTGCCGTCATGGACGATGGTGGCGGTGGCGAAGGGCGCGGCCGCCGCCACGGCGGCGGGGCGCGGCGGGCGGGGGCCGGGGGCCGGGGTGAACCGCTCGGCGTGGATGCGGCCAGGGGGCACGCCGAGCCCGGCCAGGACGGCGGCGGCGGTGTCGATCATCGCGCCGGGGCCGCAGAGCAGCGCGTGGTCGATCGCCGCGGGATCGAGCGTGGCCGGCACCAGGCGGCGCAGGCGGTCGGCGTCGAGCCGGCCGGACAGGGCGGGAATGTCCTGCTGCTCGCGCGACAGCACGTGGATGACCGTGAGCAGGCCCATGTGGCGGTCCTTCAGGTCCTCCAGGGCTTCGCGGAAGATGATGCCCTCGGTGTAGGCTGCCGTAGAGCAGGACGAAGCGGGCGCCGGCGCCGGCGAGGACCGCGCGCAGCACGCTGATCACCGGGGTGATGCCGGAGCCGGCCGCGATGGCGAGATAGGTGGCGTCGGCGACCGGAGCGCCGAAGCGGCCCTCCGGCGGCATCGCCTCGATCGCGTCGCCCGGCGCGAGTGCGGCATTGGCCCAGGCCGAGAACGCGCCGCCGGGGACGTGCTTGACCGCGACGCGCAGCTCGCCGTCGCCCGGCGCCGAACAGATCGAGTAGCTGCGGCGCAGCTCCTCGCCGCCGGCGAAGCGCCGCAGCGTCAGATACTGGCCCGGGGCGAAGGCGAAGGCGGCGCGCAGCGGCTCGGGCACCTCGAGCGCGAGCGAGACGCAGTCGGCGGTTTCGCGCCGGACCTCAGCGATGCGGAGCTGGTGGAACATGCTCAGGGACGAAACCGATTCAGTGGCACTTGAACACGTCGAACGGCTCGCGGCAGGACCGGCAGCGCCACAGCGCCTTGCAGGCGGTGGAGCCGAAGGCGGAGAGCAGCTCGGTGTCGGCCGAGGCGCAGCGCGGGCAGGCGGCGGGACCGGGGGCGGGCGGGGCGATGCCGTATTCGGCGAGCTTGCGGCGGCCATCCGCGCTCATCCAGTCGGTGGTCCAGGCCGGCGACAGGGTGACGCTGACATGGCCCGCGATCCCCGCCGCACGCAGGGCGGCACGCACGTCGTCGGCGATCGCGTCCATCGCCGGGCAGCCGGTGTAGGTGGGGGTGATGACCACCTCCACGCCGTCGCCGTCCGGGCGCACGGCGCGCAGCACGCCGAGATCGGCGATGGTCAGCACCGGGATCCTCCGGGTCGCAGACGGCCGCGGCCGCGTGCCAGGCGCGCTGCAGCAGGGCCAGCCGCTCACCATTTCGCCCCGGATGGGCGCGCGCGACCGACTGCATTTCCGCCAGCAGATGGCCGAGATGCTCGGTATGCCGCCCCTCGCGCCCGCCGCGCTGCATCCAGGCCTGCGCCGGCACCGCAAGCGTGGCACGGGCCAGCACGGCGGCGACGGTGCGGTCCCAGTCCGGGCGCACCGCCTCCGGCGGGTGCTCGAACGCCGCGCCGGTGACCGGCTCGAACAGCTCGTCGGTCAGGGGCCACAGCCGGTCGAGCGCGGCCTGGGCGCGGCGGTGGCTTTCCGCGGTGCCGTCGCCGAGGCGCACCAGCCAGTCGGCGGCATGGCGCAGATGGTAGGCGGTCTCCTTCTCGGCCTTGGCCGCGATCGCGGCCAGGCGAGGCTCGGCGGCGCGCGCCATCGCCCGCCACCACGGGTCGGCGAAGGCGGCGTGGAGGAACTGGCGGACGATGGTCTGGGCGAAATCGCCGTTCGGCTGCTCGGCCAGCAGCAGGTTGCGATAGCCGCGCTCGTCGCGGAAATAGGCCAGCTCGTCCTCACTGCTTCCGGTCTCCTCCGCCGCCAGGCCATACAGCGCGCGGGCCTGGCCGATCAGGTCGAGCGCGATGTTGGCCAGCGCCAAATCCTCCTCCAGCATCGGCGCATGGCCGCACCATTCCGACAGCCGGTGCCCCAGCACCAGCGCATCGTCGGCGCGAGCCAGGGCCAGGCGCAGCAGCGGCGACGGCGCGTCCATCACATGTGCCCCACCTCGTCGGGGACCTCGTAGAAGGTCGGGTGGCGGTAGATCTTGCTCGCCGTCGGCTCGAACAGCATCGCCTTGTCGGCAGGATCGGAGGCGGTGATCGCCGCCGAAGGAACCACCCAGACCGACAGCCCCTCGCCACGCCTGGTGTAGACGTCGCGCGCCGCCTGCAGCGCCAGCGTGGCATCGGCCGCATGCACCGAACCCACATGCCGATGCGACAACCTGCTGCGGGTTGCGGATGAACACCTCCCACAACGGCGTCCGCTCCGTCATGCCCGTCTCCGGGGGGTTGGGTGGCTGGAAGGCAAGGAAGGCCAGGGCTCCGCCCTGGACCCGCCAAAGGCCGGGGGCCTTTGGAAACCGATGGTTTGAAGGGTCTTTGAGGAGAGGGGCTGAGGAGATGTGGCTACCCGCACCCTCAGCCCTCTCCTCAAAGACCCTTGAATCATGGGGTCCAGGGGCCCGGCCCCTGGTGGGGCCGAGGGGCGAAGCCCCGCCTTCCTGGCTTCCCGGCACCCATCACCTCGAGACCGGCATCACGCGGCGGCTCGCTGCTTGGCGGCGTGGGCGAGGGCGGCCTGGCGCACCCATTCGCCGTCGTCGTGCGCCTTTTTCGCGCTTCCAGCCGTTCGCGGCGTAGCCGCCGCCTACGACGACGCGGCGGAACTCCCCAGTCGATGGCGCCGAAGCGCCAGTGGCCTGCTGCCGCGTCGAAGCGCAGCTCCGGGTCGGGGAAGGTCAGGCCCAGGAAATGCCCCTGCGGCACCGTGGCATCGACGAATTTCTGCCGCAGGCCGTCGTTGGTGAAGCGCTTGATCTTCCATTTCATCGAGGCGTCGGAATGGGTGCTGTCCCCGTCCGGCGGGCCGAACATCATCAGGCACGGCCACCACCAGCGGTCGAGCGCGTCCTGCGCCATGGCTTTCTGCGCGGCCGTGCCGCGGCTGAGGGTGAGCATGATCTCGTAGCCCTGGCGCTGGTGGAAGCTCTCTTCCTTGCACACCCGGATCATCGCCCGCGCATAGGGGCCGTAGGAGCAGCGGCAGAGCGGGATCTGGTTCATGATCGCCGCGCCGTCGACCAGCCAGCCGATGGCGCCGATATCGGCCCAGGACAGCGTCGGGTAGTTGAAGATCGAGGAATACTTGGCGCGGCCGGACAGCAGCTGGTCGACGAGTTCCTCGCGGGAGACGCCGAGGGTTTCCGCCGCGGCATACAGGTAGAGCCCGTGCCCGCCCTCGTCCTGGACCTTGGCGAGCAGGGCCGCCTTGCGCTTGAGCGACGGCGCCCGGGTGATCCAGTTGCCTTCCGGCAGCATGCCGACGATTTCGGAATGCGCGTGCTGGCTGATCTGGCGCACCAGGGTGCGGCGGTAGGCTTCCGGCATCCAGTCGTTTGCCTCGATCTTCTCGTCGGCATCGATGCGCGCCTGGAAACGCTCCGCCGCCTCGCCCTGATCGGCCGCCACCGCCTGGTTCAAGCCTTGCGAATACATGCGCCACCTCCGCCGCCATCATACCCCGACCGGGGCCGGGCGCGCCACGCCTGCCCGCTTGTCCGGCACGGTGCCGCCCCGTTATGATCGCCGCCGCACCAAGAACCGGAGGGCGACGATGCGGCATCTCATCCTGGCCATCTTCCTGCTCATGGCCCCGGGGGTCGCGCTGGCCGACACCAAGGCCGAGATCGACGCCGCGAACCGCGCCTTCGTGGCCGCCTTCGGCAAGGGCGACGGCGCCGGGGTGGCCGCGCTCTACACCACCAAGGCGACGCTGCTGCCGCCCGGCCAGCCGGCGATGAGCGGGCGGGCGGCGATCGAGGCCTTCTGGGCCGGCGCAATCAAGGCGGGGCTGAAGAACGTCTCGCTGGAGGCCCAGTCGGTCGAGAGCGTCGGGCGCGGGACGGTGCGCGAGATCGGCAAGTTCGGCTACGACGTGCCCAACGGCCCGCGCGCCGAGGGCAAGTATGTCGTGATCTGGAAGAAGGTCGGCAAGAACTGGCGGCTCGACGTGGATATCTGGAACATGGACAAGTGATCGGCGGACGCCCGGAAATCTACCTCGCCGGCCCCGACGTCTTCCTGCCCGACCCGCTTGCCCGCGCCGCCGAGCTGAAGGCCGTCTGCGAACGGCTCGGCGCCATCGGCCGCTTTCCGATGGACAACCAGGGCGCGGTGGCCGACCGCGACCCGGCGCGGATGGCCGCCAATATCTGCGCCGCCGACGAGGCCCTGGTTGCCGCCTGCGACGCGCTGGTGGCGAACATGGACAAGTTCCGCGGCCCGAGCATGGATGCCGGCACCAGCTACGAGATGGGGCTGGCCAAGGGGCTGGGAAAGTTCGTGGTCGGCTGGACCGGCGACCAGCGGCCCTGGCACGAGACGGTCGCCCGCTTCTCCCCGCTGGTGCCGGACGGGCCGCATTTCCGCGATGCCCAGGGCATGCTGTGCGCCGATTTCGGCCTGTTCGACAACCTGATGCTGGTCAAGGGCGCCCATGCCATCTGCGCCGGCTTCGAGGAGGCGGTGGCGCTGGTGGTGCGGCACTACAGGGCGAAGCCGGCGTAGAAGCGGGGCTCCGCCGGCCAAGGGCCGGGGGCCCTTAGATCCCATTGCTGCTCGCGGCTGCATCATCGGCCTTCGGTGATTGGCCGAAACAGGGGCTGGGCGCCGTCGCCTTGCTTCCTTGCGCCGCAGGCATTCGGTCCATGCCACCGCACAATGCCTGGTGCGGGAGGCGGGCTCGTTGCCTGCGGCGCAGGAAAGGAGGTCGTGCCAATCGCCGAAGGTCGGCAAACCAGCCGCGAGCCAGGATCGGGATCCAAGGGCCCCCGGCCCTTGGCCGGCGGAGCCCTCCTGCCGAGGCTAGATCGGGCACACCCCGCCGGCGCATTGCAGGTGGACCATGTCCACCGCCTCGTGCATGTCGGCATCGTCGATTGCCGCCACGATGGCCGCGAAGTGCTCCGCCTCCATTTCTTCCTCGGGCAGGTATTCGTAGCCCAGCGCGTGGTCCGGCCGGCTTGGCAGCACGGCGCAGGCGCGGATTTCCGGCTGCTCGCGCAGCACGAGGGCGCGGAATTCCTCGAGCTCGTGCCGGTCGGTCAGCACTTTCAGCGTGTAGCTGACCTGGTTGCCGCGCTCGGCGCCGATCCAGTGCCGTTCGAGCAGCCGCAGCCAGCGGAACTGCTGTTCCGGGCTCGCCTCGTTCGCCGTCACCACCCGCTCGCCCAGCCCCAGGCGCAGCAGCAGCGGCACGGTGGGGAAGCCGACCACCGTCATGCCCGGGAAGCTCTGCAGCGCCCGGATCGGATAGCCGCGCGCCCGGTAGCGGGCGAGCAGCGGGTCGGATTCGGCGCCGAAGCTGCCGTCGGCGTCCGGCGCGCCCTTGAACTGGACCCAGCGCAGATATTGCCGCCGCGCCGGCAGATGCGCGCCCTCGGTCAGCGCGAACAGCTTCGACGTGGTGCCGGCGGGCTTCACCGTGGTGACCGTCACCGGGCGGGCCATGCCGCGCTCGGTCGCGTAGGCGGTCGCCTCCTGCTTCGCCGCGTCGGAGAGCCGGGCGAGCGCGGCCCAGAACGGCGCCGAACGCGACTCGTCCAGCAGGTCGTCGAAGGGCAGGCCGAAGCGCATCCAGGCCCATTCATGCAGGCCGGTCGGGCCGATGCCGATCCGGTTGGTGCGCCGCACCTCCTCGCCATACAGGGCGTCCATGGTGTTGGCGCGGATGAGGAACCGCACGCCGAGGCGCACCGCGTCCTCCACCCGTGCGTCCCACAGGGCGGCGACCTCGTCGGCCACGGCGCCGGGCACCACCGTATCGAACGGCACCGGGCAGGCCAGGACCGGGGCGAAATCGGCGATGACGCAGTAGCCGCCGGTGACGTGCAGGGCGATCTCGCCGCAGGGGTTGGTGGTGACCGGGAAGCGCGAGGCCGCGGCGCGGCGCGACAGCTCGGCCAGCAGGCCGGCGGCAGGCTCCACCCGGTAGCGGGCCGAGCGGAAATCGCGCCCGTCCTCGTGCACCGGCTTGTTCCAGGCCGAGCCGGTCCGGTGGTCTTCCAGGCGGTCGCCGTTGATGAAGCCGGGCTCGCCGTTGATCCAGGCGCAGCGCACCGCCTCCTCGAAGACGGCGCGGGCGTGCTGGTCCGCCGCCGCGTTGCCGTCGCCGCGCGCGCGGGCCCAGAAATCCGCGTCCACCATGACCAGTGGTTCGCGGTCCACCAGCCCCGCCCTCCGACTTGCTGCGGATGAAGCGCAGCACGCCGGGGTCGCGCCAGGACTTGGTGGCCATCCGCGCCGCGCGCCTGGCGCCGCCGACCTGGACTTCCACCGAGAGGTGGTGGTCCACCAGCAGCGCCTGTTCCAGGGCGCGATCCCGCCCGCGCGCGCCGGCTCCGACGCATGGCGCCGGATCGAGGAACGCCCGCAGCAGCGAGATCGGCCCCGAGGCCGGCCGGCCCTGCATGCCGCGGATCGGCGCCCCGGCCCGGCGGACGTCCGACAGGTCGAGCACCAGCGTGCGGTCGCGCTCGCGCCGGAAGGCCATCGATTCGAGCTGTTCCACCGCGCGCGCCCAGCCCTGCGCGGCTGTCTTCCACGCGATGCAGCACGGCGCCTTCGGGCGCTTCGGCCGGGTCTGCGACCAGCGCCTCCAGCAGGAAGGCGCGCACGCCGGCGAGGTCCGCCGTCTCCGGGGTGGCGCCCCAGGGCAGCAGCCCGATCTCGGTGCCGAAGCGGCACAGTGAAGCGGGGCTGTGGGGGTAGTCGGGATGGAACGGCGACAGATGCAGCCGCAGTTCCGGTGCGTGCGCCCAGTCCACCGCCATCAGCGCGTCGTCATAGGCGCGGCCGACGCCCGAGCCGTTCAGCAGCAGGTAGAACTTGGCGAAGGAGGCGATCGCGGTGGCGCAGTTGGTGAACACCTCCATGTTGCGGGTGGGCTGGCCCGAATCGCCGTGCTGGAGGTGCCGCCCGGAGGTGATCAGCGCGCCGGTGGCGATCGCGTTGCGCAGCCGCGCCCGCTCCTGCCGCTGGCCGGAATCGAGCGCGGTGCCGAGCAGCGCCATGTTGCCCGCCGCCACCCGGTCGGCCACGCGGCCGAAATCCTCGTGGTCCTCGGGGCGGAAGACGGTGCGCCGCGCGACCGCCACGCCCATGCCGGCATCGAGCGGGCGCGGTGCCAGCGGGGTCTCGCCGAAAGACTGGCCCGGAAGCGTGGCGGCCACAGGCCCGGCATAGGCATCCATCGTCAGTCCCCTCGAATCGGCAGAAGCACACCAGATATGGTGCGCCAGAACGGCCTTACCCACAACCCCTAGCGGCCGCCATGGTGATGGGGTGAGGGGCGCGCGATTCGCGCGAGGGAAGGAAGGGGTTCTTTTTTGAAAAAAAGAACCAAAAAACTTTTGTCCGTTTGATGTGGGGACCCGGCCGGGCCACGCCAAGGACAACGGATAAAAGTCTTTTTGCTTCTTTTTCTTCAGAAAGAAAAAACCTTACCATCCTTCGCAGTGCCTCCGCCAGCAGATCCGTCACCGCCCTGATCCTGGGCGTGTGGCGGATGTCGTTGTGCACGACCAGCCACAGCTCCGCGCCGGCGGCGGGTTGGGTGGGTCGAGCGCGACCACGCCTGCTCCTGCCACGACGAATCCCGGCAGGCAGCCGATGCCGAGGCCCGCCGCGACGGCCTGCGCGTCGCGGCTGTTGGTGCGCAGGGCCGGGCGGGCCGCCGGCAGGGTTGCCGCCAGGTAGCGCATTTCCGGCATGTCCATCTGGTCGGCATCCGTCGTCACCAGGCCGTGGCCCGCTCCGCCATTGGCGAAATCCGGCTGGCCCCGTGCCGCCAGGTACGGCTCGGCGCGCACAGCACGAATCGGGTGGTCGCGACGCGGCGCGCGGCGACGTCCTGCTGGCGCGGGCGGCCGCGCGCAGCGCGATATCGGCCTCCCGCATCGTGAGGCTCAGGTTGCGGTCGTCGGTCACCAGCTCCACCACGATGCCGGGATGGCGCCGCGCGAGTTCCGCCAGCGCCGGCACCACGTGCCGCACCGCCAGCGCCTCCACCGTGGTCAGCCGCACCACGCCTTCCAGCCGCACGTCCTGGCCGGTGATCCGCCGCTCGATCGCCAGCGCCTCGCTCTCGATGCGTTCCACGTTGCCGAGGATCGCCTCGCCCGCCGGGGTGGTGACGTAGCCGCGCGGGGTTTTCTGGAGCAGCCGCGCACCCGCCCGCGCCTCCAGCGCCGCCAGCCGCCGCCCCATCGTGGTCTGCCGCACGCCCAGCGCGCGGGCCGCGCCCGAGAGCGTGCCGTGGCGCGCGATCGCCAGGAAGGAGGCGAGATCGTCCCAGGCGAGCATGCCGGCTCTCCATGCGTTTTTGCATGCTGATACTGCTTGTTCCGGCAAGTGCCATGCGAAAATGAGCAGCCTATCTGTCCGCCATCAACCGACAGGAGCCGGACATGCAAACCGACACCACCGCCTACGGCGCCGCCCTGCTGCGCGTCACGATGGGCGCCCTTGTGCTCGCCCACGGCCTGATCAAGCTGATCGTCTTCACCCCGGCCGGCACGGTGGCCTTTTTCGCCGGACTCGGGCTGCCGGCCGTTGCCGCCTATGCCACCATCGCCGTCGAGGTGCTGGGCGGCCTGGCCCTGATCGCCGGCGTGCTGACGCGGTCCACCGCGCTGGTGCTGGCCGTGGTCATGGTCGGCACCATTGTCACCGTGCATGGCGCCAGGGGCTTCCTGTTCAGTGCGCCCGGCGGCGGCTGGGAATACCCGGCCTTCTGGGCCGTCGCCCTGGTCGCCCAGGCCCTGCTCGGCCCGGGCGCCTTCGCGCTGCGGCTGAACCGCCCGCAACCCCTGACGGCATAAGGGAGCACCCCGCCATGCTGCCCAGCATCTTCCTCAGCCACGGCTCGCCCATGCTGGCGCTGACGCCGGCGCCGGCGCGGGACTTTCTTGCCGGGCTCGGCGCCTCCCTGCCGCGGCCCAGGGCGATCCTCGTCGCCTCCGCCCATTGGGAGACGGCGCAGCCCGCGGTCAACGCGGTGGCCCGCAACGAGACCATCCACGACTTCGGGGGCTTCCCGCGTGCGCTGTATGAGCTGACCTACGACGCGCCCGGCGATCCGGCGCTGGCCGAGCATGTGACCGACCTGCTGTGCGCCGCCGGCCTGCCGAGCACGCTCGACCACGGACGCGGCCTCGACCACGGCGCGTGGGTGCCGCTGCTGCTGGCCTGGCCGGCGGCGGACATCCCGGTGCTGCAGGTGTCGATCCAGAGCCATCTCGGCCCGGCCCACCACCTGCAGCTCGGCGCGGCGCTGGCGCCGCTGCGCGCGGAGGGCGTGCTGGTGATCGGCTCCGGCAGCTGGACCCACAACCTGCGCCGCCTGACACGGGGCGCCATCGCGGCGCCGGAGGCCCCCGACGTGGCCGCATTTTCCGACTGGATGGACCGGGCGATTGCCGAGAACCGCCGCTGCGACCTGCTGACCTACCGCACCAAGGCGCCCTACGCCGCCGAGCAGCACCCGACCGAGGAGCATCTGCTGCCGCTCTACGTCGCGCTTGGCGCCGGGGGGCCTGCGGCGCGGCGCCTGCACGCCAGCGTCACCTACGGGGCGCTGCGGATGGACGCCTATGCCTTCGCCTGAACCGGGAAGGGGGCCGGCATGCCAGCCCCCATCGCGGCACCCTTTGTGCGCGCCGCGGCCTCCCATATAACCCGGGCATGGACGCGCCCTTCCTCAAGATGCATGGCTGCGGCAACGATTTCGTCGTGTTCGACGAGCGGCCGGGCGCGCTTGGCCTGACGGCGGCGCGGGCCGCCGGCATCGCCCATCGCCGGACCGGGGTGGGCTGCGACCAGTTCATCGTGATCGAGAACCCGCCCGCGGGCAGCAACGCAGATGCGTTCATGCGCATCCGCAATCCGGATGGCGGCGAGGCCGGGGCCTGCGGCAACGCCACGCGCTGCGTCGCCCATCTGCTGTTCGCCGAGAGCGGGCGGCGCGACCAGGTGATCCAGACCATCTCCGGCAACCTGCCGGCCACCGTGCTGATGGACGGGCGGGTGACGGTGGACATGGGGCCGGCGCGGCTGGGCTGGCGGGACGTGCCGCTGGCCCGCGAACTGGACACGCTGCATCTGCCGCTTGCCGAAGGCCCGGTTGCCGACCCTGCCGCGGCTTCCATGGGCAATCCGCACGCCACCTTCTTTGTGCCTGACGTGGACAGCCTCGACGTGGAGACCATCGGCCCGAAGCTGGAGCACGCCGCCCTTTTCCCCGAGCGCGCCAATATCGGCTTCGCCACCGTCCTGGCGCCCGACCGCATCCGGCTGCGGGTGTGGGAGCGTGGCGCCGGACTTACGCTGGCCTGCGGCTCCGGCGCCTGCGCCACGCTGGTCAACGCCGCGCGCCGTGGCCTCACCGGGCGGCAGGCCACCATCCTGGCCGATGGCGGGGCGCTGTTCCTGGAGTGGCGCGCGGACGGGCACGTGCTGATGACCGGCCCGGTCGCCACCGCGTTCCGCGGCACCATCGACCTGTCGGCCTACCCCGCATGACCGAGATCGTCACCTTCGGCTGCCGGCTCAACGCCTATGAGAGCGAGGTGATGCGCGGCCATGCGGCGGGCCTGGCCGACACGGTGATCGTGAACACCTGCGCGGTGACCGCCGAGGCGGAGCGGCAGGCGCGGCAGGCGATCCGCCGGCTGCATCGCGAGCGGCCCGAAGCGCGCATCGTGGTGACCGGCTGCGCCGCCCAGATCGCGCCCGATGCCTGGGCCACGCTGCCCGGCGTGAGCCGCGTGCTGGGCAACGCCGAGAAGCTGCGGCCGGAATCCTGGACCGAGACGGCGGGATCGGCGGTGGCCGACATCATGGCCATCCGCGAGACCGCGAGCCACCTGGTGACCGAGTTCGCCGGGCGGGCGCGGGCCTTCGTGCAGGTGCAGCAGGGCTGCGACCATCGCTGCACCTTCTGCATCATTCCCTATGGGCGCGGCCCCAGCCGCTCGGTGCCGATCGGCGCGATCGTGGCGCAGGTGCGCGCCCTGGTGGAGGCCGGCTTCAACGAGGTGGTGCTGACCGGGGTGGACCTGACCAGCTACGGCCCCGACCTGCCGGGCCAGCCGACACTGGGCCAGATGGTGCGCCGGCTGCTGGCGCTGGTGCCGGAGCTGCGGCGGCTGCGGCTTTCCTCGCTCGATCCGGTGGAAATCGATGCGGATATCTGGCGGCTGCTGGGCAGCGAGAGGCGGCTGATGCCGCATCTGCATTTGTCGCTCCAGGCCGGGGCGGACCTGAT
>JBGAIK010000154.1:0-11820 GCA_044225615.1 Acetobacteraceae bacterium
CCTGCCCGCCGGAGGCCCTTCGCCTATGCCTCGCCTTCCTCCGCCACCGCCTGCCGTGCCGCGCCCTTCCGCCGGCGCTTCAGCGACCGTCCCGCTCCGTCCTCGACCAGTTGCGCCAGCGGGCTGCCGTCCAGCACATCGGCGATGGCGTCGCGCGCCTTCTGCAGCACCGGCCGCAGGGCGCAGAGCGGCGGGTCCACGCAGTCGGCGCAGGGGCCGAACCGGGTCCGGCTGGTGCAGGGGGTGAGCGCCAGCGGCCCGTCGATGGTGCGGATCACGTCGCCGGCCGTCGCCCGGTCCGGCGACAGGGCGAGGCGGTAGCCGCCGTGGCGGCCGCGGCGGCTGTCGACGATGCCGCTGTCGCGCAACTCCACCAGGATCGCCTCCAGGAACTTCTTCGGGATCACCTCGGCGGCGGCGATGTCGGCGGCAAGCACCCAGCCATCCTCGGCGTGGCGGGCGGCCAGGAACACCGCGGCCCGCAGCGCATACTTCGCCTTGCTCGACAACATGCGCCCGAACCTGCTCCGCGCCGCCCCTTGGCCGGGAACAGTAACCGGTTCGCGCCAGGGCGGAAAGCAGCCGCCGAATCCGCTTGACTCGCGCCGATCGCAATTCCTAGTTTCCTAGTAGCTAAGTAGTATTTCGTCACCGACCCCCTCGGACCCGGGAGCGACGCCATGCCTCTTGCGCCCCGCCTCGCCCGCCGTTCCCTGCTCGCCGGCGCGGCTGCGATCCTGCCTTTCGCGCCTGCCCGCGCGGCCAGGGTGGAGCTGATGAACGTCTCCTACGACCCGACGCGGGAACTCTACCGCGCCGTCAACGCCGCGTTCGCCCGATCGCCGGCCGCCGCCGGCCGCGAGGTCCGCGTGCGCATGTCGCATGGCGGTTCCGGCGCCCAGGCGCGCTCGGTCATCGACGGGCTCGATGCCGACGTGGTCACCCTCGCCCTCGCCCACGACATCGACGCCATTGCCGAATCCGGCCGCCTCGCCAAGGACTGGCAGAAGCGCCTGCCGGACAATTCCTGCCCTTGCACCAGCACCATCGTCTTCCTGGTGCGCAAGGGAAACCCCAAGAAAATCAAGGACTGGGACGATCTGGTCCGCCCCGGCGTGCAGATCGTCACCCCCAACCCCAAGACCTCCGGCGGCGCCCGCTGGAACTTCCTCGCCGCCTATGCCTTCGCCCAGGACGCCGCCGGCGGCGACGCGGCCAAGGCGAACGACTTCATGCGCCGCCTGTTCAGGAACGCCCCGGTGCTCGACACCGGCGCCCGCGGCGCCACCATCACCTTCACCCGGCGCGGCATCGGCGACGTGCTCCTGGCCTGGGAGAACGAGGCCTTCCTGTCGCTCCAGGAAAGCGGCGGCGACGCCTTCGAGATCGTCGTGCCCCCCACCAGCATCCTCGCCGAACCCCCGGTCGCGGTGGTCGACCAGGTGGCCGACAAGCGCGGCACCCGCAAGCTGGCGGAGGCGTATCTGCAGTTCCTCTACGCCGCCGAGGGGCAGGAAATCTGCGCCCGAAATTTCTACCGTCCCCGTATGCAATCCGTGGCGGCGAAGCATGCCGACAGGTTCGCGAAGCTGAAGCTGGTCACCATCGACGACCGTTTCGGCGGCCGGACGAAGGCGCACGCCACCTTCTTCGCCAACGGCGCCGTGTTCGACCAGGTCTACACCCCGGGAAACTGACCATGTCGGCAACACTTTCCGCCGGCTGGCGCCGCCCCAGCATCCTGCCCGGCCTCGCCCCCACGCTCGGCCTCACCCTGCTCGGCCTCGCCTGCATGGTCGTCATCCCGCTCGGCGCCATGGTGGCGATGACCTTCGCCAATGGCCCGGGCGCCTTCCTGGCCGCCCTGGCCGACCCGCGCGTGCTGGCCGCCTTCCGCGTCAGCCTGCTCTGCTCGCTCGGCGCCGCCCTGCTCTGCGCCGTGATCGGCCTGCTGCTGGCCTGGGTGCTGGCCCGCTACCGCTTCCCCGGCCGCCGCCTGCTCGATGCCGCGATCGACCTGCCCTTCGCCCTGCCCACCGCCGTCGCCGGCATCGCCCTCACCGCCCTCTACGCCCCCAATGGCTGGATCGGCAGCCTGCTCGCACCGCTCGGCATCCAGGTCGCCTTCACCCCGCTCGGCATCCTCGCCGCCCTCACCTTCGTCGGCCTGCCCTTCGTCGTCCGCATGGTCCAGCCGGTGCTGGAGGAAGCCGAGCGCGAGGCGGAGGAAGCGGCCTCCCTGCTCGGCGCCACCCGCTTGCAGACCTTCCGCCGCGTGATCCTGCCGGGCGTCACGCCCGCCTTGGTCACCGGCTTCGCCATGGCCTTCGCCCGCGGCCTCGGCGAGTACGGCTCGGTCATCTTCATCGCCGGCAACAAGCCGATGGTCTCCGAGATCGTGCCCCTGCTCATCGTCATCCAGCTCGAACAGTTCAACTACACCGGTGCGGCCGCCATCGGCACGCTGATGCTGCTGGTCTCCTTCGCCCTGCTCTTCACCATCAACCGCCTCCAGGCCTGGACCCGCGCCCGCCATGGCCAGTGACACGACGCTGCACCGCGCGGCGGCGATCCGCACCACCGAGAACCCGGCCGTCCGCTGGACGCTCACCGGCCTCGCCATCGCCACCGGCATCGTCCTGCTCGGCCTGCCGCTCGCCAGCGTCGTCCACCAGGCCTTCGCCAAGGGGCTCGGCACCTATCTCGCCGCGCTGTCCGACCCCGACACGACCGCCGCCATCCGCCTCACCATCGTCGTCGCCCTGGTCGCCGTCGCCGCCAACACGGTCTTCGGCGTCGCGGCCGCCTGGTGCATCGCCCGCTTCCGGTTCCGCGGCCGCGCCGCGCTGCTCACGCTCATCGACCTGCCCTTCTCCGTCTCCCCGGTCATCGCCGGCCTCGTCCAGATCCTGCTGTTCGGCCGCCGCGGCTGGCTCGGCCCGTGGCTCGCCGAATGGGACATCCAGATCGTCTTCGCTTTGCCCGGCATCATCCTGGCCACCATCTTCGTCACCCTGCCCTTCGTCGCCCGCGAGCTGATCCCGCTGATGCAGGAACAGGGCGCCGAGGAGGAGGAAGCGGCCATCTCGCTCGGCGCCTCGGGCTGGCAGACCTTCCTGCGGGTCACCCTGCCCAAGATCCGCTGGGGCCTGCTCTACGGCGTGCTGCTCTGCAACGCGCGGGCCATGGGCGAGTTCGGCGCCGTCTCGGTCGTCTCCGGCCATATCCGCGGCGCCACCAACACCATGCCGCTGCAGGTGGAGATCCTGTTCAACGACTACCAGATCGAGGGCGCCTTCGCCGTCGCCTCCGTCCTCGCCGTGCTCGCCCTCGTCACCCTCGGCCTCAAGCTCCTGCTGGAGTGGCGCCACGGGGCCGAGCTCGCCGCCAATCGCCGGCATTGAAGGAGACCACGATGATCGCCTCGGACATCACCCTGCGCGGCGTCACCCGGCGGTTCGGCAGCCATCTCGCGGTGGACAATTTGGACCTCACCGTCCGCCCCGGCGAATTGCTGGCCCTGCTCGGCCCCTCCGGTTCGGGCAAGACCACGCTGCTGCGCATCATCGCCGGGCTGGAGGCCCCCGATTCCGGCACCATCCTGTTCGGCGCCGAAGACGCCTCCCGGCGCCATGTCCGCGAGCGCCAGGTCGGCTTCGTGTTCCAGCACTACGCGCTGTTCCGCCACATGACGGTGTTCGAGAACATCGCCTTCGGCCTGCGCGTCGTCCCCCGCGCCCGCCGCCTGCCGCGTGCCGACATCGCGGCCAAGGTCCACGACCTGCTCAGGCTCATCCAGCTCGACGGCCTGGCCGACCGCTACCCCGCCCAGCTCTCCGGCGGCCAGCGCCAGCGCGTCGCCCTGGCCCGCGCGCTCGCCATCGACCCCCGCGTGCTGCTGCTCGACGAACCCTTCGGCGCGCTGGACGCCAAGGTCCGCAAGGAGCTCCGCCGCTGGCTCCGCGCCCTGCACGAGGATGTCCACGTCACCAGCATCTTCGTCACCCACGACCAGGAGGAGGCGCTGGAGCTCGCCGACCGCGTCGTCGTCATGTCCAACGGCCGCATCGAGCAGGTCGGCGCCCCCGGCGACGTCTACGCCGCCCCCGCCACCCCGTTCGTCCACGAATTCCTCGGCGACACCAACCGCATCGACTGCGTCGTCGATGCCGGCCGCGCCCTGCTCCCCGGCGGCATGCCGCTCGGCCGCACCGAGGCTGCCTGCGGCCCCGCGATCGCCTATATCCGCCCGCACGACCTGCGCCTGGCCCCGGCCGCCACCGGTGCCGCCATCCGCCACGCCCGGTCGGTCGGCCCCACCGCGCGCATCACGCTGGACGCCGACGGCATCACGCTGGAAGCGGCCATGCCGGCCGAGCACTGGACGCGGCTGGGACTTGGCACCGGCGACCGCGCGGCCCTGGGCATCCGGGCCGGCAGCGTGTTCGCGCGCAACGCGGCCAAGGGCGCGGCGCTGCTGCCGCTGGCACCCAGCTTCGCGGTGGTGGAACGCGAAAGGCAGGCGTAAGGCAAGGTGCCTCCGGCGCTTCCCCTTGCCTGCAATGCCCGTTCCTGCAAGCCTCGGCTTGCCAATCCGGAGCGCCGCAGGATGCCTGTCAGCAACCGCCCCGATCTCGACACCGAGGAGATCCGCCAGGCCCGGATCGACCTTGCCGCGTGTTTCCGCGCCGCGGCGAAGCTCGGCATGAACGAGGGCATCTGCAACCATCTCTCCGCCGTGGTGCCCGGCCATGACGACCTGTTCCTGGTCAACCCCGACGGCTGGAGCTTCGCCGAGATCACCGCGAGCCGGCTGCTGATCTGCGATTACGAGGGCAACGTGGTGGCCGGCGAGGGCAAGCCGGAGGACACCGCCTTCTACATCCACGCCCGCGTCCATGCCCGGGTGCCGCGCGCCAGGGCCGCGTTCCACACCCACATGCCGAACGCCACCGCACTGGCCATGCTGGAGGGGCCGCCCTTCTCCTGGGCGCTGCAGACCTCGCTGCGCTTCCACAACCGCCTCGCGGTGGACGAGCACTACAATGGCGTCGCACTCGACACCGCCGAGGGCGACCGCATCGCGTCGACCATCGGGGATGCCGACATCATCTTCATGAAGAACCACGGGGTGATGGTGGTGGCGCCGAACATCCCCAAGGCGTGGGACGACCTGTTCTACCTGGAGCGTGCGGCGACCGCGGAAGTGCTGGCGCTGTCCACCGGGCGCAAGCTCGCCGCCCTGCCGCAGGCGATGATCGACCAGACGCTGGCGCAGATCCGCCGCAACGCCGGCAATCGCGGCAGCGCGCGCATGCATCTGGACAGCGTGAAGCGCCAGCTCGATGCGAACGAGCCGGAGTACCGCAGCTGACCCGCCTGCCCCTCCTGGCCCTGGCGCTGCTGGCCGGCGGCTGCACCCTGATCGACCAGCGCACGTTCAGCCGCGACAGCGCGCCGTTGACCGAGGCGTCCGCGCCGTTGCCCGCCCTGCCGCTGATCACCGTGCGCTTCGATGCCCCGCTCGACACCGATGCCATCGCCGGCGCCGTGCAGCTCGCCATGGCCCGCCGGCCCGGCGCGACGTTCGAGGTGGTGGCACCCATCCCCACCAATGCCCCCCGCGCCGCGCAGGAAGCCGCGGTGCGACAGGCGCAGGCGGATTCCGAGCGGGTCGCCACCGCCATGGCCGCCGCCGGGGCGGCACGCGAGCGCATCCAGCTCGGCCTGCGGTCCGATCCCGGCGTGCCGGGCCGCGAGGTGCGCGTCTATGTGCGCTGATGACGCCGACGGCTGCGTCGGCGGGTGAGCGGCGCCGCGCCGAGCCGCCTGCACGGCATGCTGATGCTGGTGGTGACGGCCTTCTGCTGGGGCCTCAACTGGCCGGTGCTGAAATTCGTCGTCGCCGAATGGCCGCCCTTCACCTTCCGCCTGATCTCGGGCCTCGGCGGCGCCGGGCTGATGTTCGCCGTCGCGCTGCTGCGGCACGAGCGGCTGCGCCCGCCGCGCGGCCAGTTCGGCCGGCTCGCCATCGCCGGCATCCTGAACATCACCTCCTGGATGGGCTTCGCGACGCTGGCGCTGCTGTGGCTCGACGCCTCGGAGGCGGCGATCATCGCCTACACCATGCCGATCTGGGCCTCGCTGCTGGCCTGGCCGGTGCTGGGCGAGCGCCCCACCCTGGCCCGCGTCGCCGGGCTTGCGGTCGGGCTCGGCGGCATCGGCACGCTGATGGCGGGGCAGCTCCTCGATGCGCCGGCTGCCGCGCTGGTGGCCAAGCTGCCGGGCGTGGCCTTCATCATGGGCACGGCGCTGATGTTCGCCGCCGGCGCGGTGTTCACCAAGCGCTACCCCAACACGCTGCCGCCGGCGGCCAACCTGGCCTGGCAGATCCTGATCGGCTCGCTGCCGCTCTGCATCATCGCGGTGCTGTTCGACCGCTGGGATTTCAGCCGGGTCACGCCGCTGGGCTGGGGCGCGTTGGCCTATGTCGTGATCGCGGCGATGAGCCTGTCCTATGTCGCCTGGTTCCGTGCCCTGCGCGCCCTGCCCGCCTCGACGGCGGCGATCGGCACGCTGCTGGTGCCGGTGATCGGGGTGGTCAGCTCGGCCCTGGCGCTGGGGGAACCCTTGGGGCCGCGGCAACTGCTGGCGCTCGGGATGACGATCGGCGGCGTGGTGCTGGCGTCGCGGGCGTAGGAATGTTCACAAAGTGGCGGCTCAGTTCGCCGTCTCCGACATCAGCGTCGCCGCATCCGGGACCGAGCGGGCCAGGTCGCTCTCCCCCAGCGGCCGCCATGCCCCCCCGCGCAGGATCTCGCTCGGCCGGAAGCGGGCCTTGTAGGCCATCTTGCGGCTCTCCGGCACCCAGTAGCCGAGATACACGTAGGGCAGGTTCATCTCGCGGGCGCGGCGGATCAGCCACAATATCGCGAAGGTGCCCAGCGAGCGGCGCTCGAACTCCGGCAGGAAGAACGAGTAGACCGCCGACAGCCCGTCGCCCAGCCGGTCGGTCAGGCAGCCGCCCACCAGCCGGTCGTCGGGGCCGCGGAACTCGATGACGAAGGTCTCGATCGGCGTGTCCTCGACCATCGCGCGATAGTCGTAGAAGCTCATCGTCGCCATGTCGCCGTCGCCGTGGCGGGCCTGCTGATAGGCCTGGAAGAGCTGGTACTGCTCGGCCGTCGCGCGGGCCGGCATGTCGAACCCCTCCAGCGCCGCGTTCGCCCGGGCCAGCTTGCGCAGCGTGCGGTCGGGCTGGAAGGTCGCCACCGGGATGCGGATCGGCACGCAGGAATTGCAGCCGGGGCAGACCGGCGCATAGGCGATGTTGTGGCTGCGGCGGAAGCCGGCGCGCGACAGCCGGTCATGCGTCGCCTCGGCGTCGTGGCCGGAAATCTCGGTCACCACCTTGCGCTCGGTGCGGCCGGAAACGTAGGGGCAGGGCAGCGGCGCGGTGGTGTAGAAGAACTGCGGCCGGCGCGGCGACTTGAAGCTCATATGCGATGACCCGGGGGGAGCCCGCCCATGTTCCAGTCATCCTGAAGCCGGGTCAACGCCTCCGCGCGCACCACCACCAGCCCGGACAGCATGTCGTGGAAGCAGCGGTGCTGGGGCGTGAACAGCGCGATCAATACCCACAGCGCGCCGGCGGCGAGCGTCACATACAGCAGCAGCGTGAAGCCCAGCGCCTGCAGCACCGTCGGCGGCGCCAGGTTCTCCCAGTTGCGCACCGTGAGCCCCATCAGCGCCTGGCCGGGCGAGGCGTTGCGCCGGCCGCCCAGCGTCAGCCAGTGGTAGAGCACCGGCACCACCGGCAGCACCCCGAGCATCGGCAGCGACAGGCCGAAGGTCAGCACGCCCAGCACGATGCCGGCGGCGAACAGCACCGCGACCAGGATGCCGATCAGCAGCGCGTCGATGCACCAGGCGATCACCCGCCGGCTCATCACGCCCTCGACCAGGCGGTCCTCCCAGGAACGGCCGCGGTCGGCAGGACCATTCTCGACGATCATTCGGCGGCGCCCTCGGGGGTGAGACGGAAGCGGAACGCCACGGTTGCCGGCGTGGCGCCGAGCGGGATGGTACTGCCATCGCGCCAGCCGCGCACGAAATTCCACGCGAGCGGACTCGCGAAATTGCCCGACTGGCCGGGCGTGACCATGAACCGGCTCGCCTCCAGGTCGGCGAGATCATAGACGGCGCGGAACGATGCGCCGTGCACCGCGTCGAACGAATCGCCGCGGGTGCCCGCGCGCAGCAGCGTGAAGCCCAGCGCCTGCAGCACCGTCGGCGGCGCCAGGTTCTCCCAGTTGCGCACCGTGAGCCCCATCAGCGCCTGGCCGGGCGAGGCGTTGCGCCGGCCGCCCAGCGTCAGCCAGTGGTAGAGCACCGGCGCCGCGCGCCGCCACCTGAAGTCCGCCATCGCGGCGGCCAGGCTGCTCGACAGCAGCGGGTCGCAGGGGCCGCCGCACAGGCTGGGCGTGCCGCGCGCCTCCCGCGCCAGCGCGGCGGCCACCATCTCCCAGCCCGCCACCGCGGCGCCGTCGGGCACGCCGTTGCGGTCCAGCAGCGCGCGCCGGAAGCGCTGCATCCAGGCGTTGAAGATCAAAGGCTGCGCCTTCTCGCGCGCCATGGTGCCGTCCCACACCGCCAGCAGCGACAGCGCGGTGCGGCTGCGCGCATCGGCCGGCGCCACCTTCGCCAGCCGCGGCAGCAGGTCGCGCGCCAGCAGCGACACCGCGTCCACCTGCATCGCCGCGAAGCTCTCCACCGTATGGCGGTCGGAGCGCGCCAGCAGCGCCCGGATGCGCCGCGCCCGCCAGTCGGCGAACCAGTCGCGCCCCAGGAAGACCGGGAAATCCGCCGGCGCCACCCGCTCGTTCGCGTTCACCAGCCGCCCCGAGGCGGGATCGACGACGCGCGGCAGGGCATCGCCGCCGGCGAAGCCGGTCCAGTCCTGGCTGCCGTCGTCGCCGCGCGCCGGCCGGCTGCCGTCGCCGCCCTTGCGGACCGGGACGCGCCCGGTCACGAACAGGCCGATCCGCTTCGCGTCGGCCACCAGCAGGTTCTGCACCGGCGCGCTGATCAGCGCCGCCGCCTGCCCCGCCGCCTCAAGATCGCTGGCCCGGTTCAGCGCCCGCAGGCCGGTCGCCGCGGTGTCGCCGGGTGCCAGGCTCGCCACCGACAGCGCCAGCAGCGCGCCGCCCGGCGCCAGCAGGTCGCTGACCAGCGGGCCGTGCCGGGTGATCCGCACCGTCAGCTCCTCGCGCCCGCCGCCGCGCACCAGGATGGTCTCGCGCCGGGTGGAGAACGGCTTCGGGCCGTCCGGCGTGGCATAGCCGTCGCCCTGCGGCACTTCCACGAACAGGTCCTGGGTGTCGGCCCCGGTGGTGGTGAAGGTCCAGGCGATGCGCCCGTTATGGCCCAGCACCAGGAACGGCAGGCCGGGCGCGGTGGCACCGGCCAGCACCCGGTCCGGCAGCTCGATCCGCGCCAGATACCAGGTGCCCGGCATGGCGAAGCCGAGATGCGGGTCGCCAGCCAGCAGCGGCGCGCCGGTGGCGGAGTGGCTGGCATCCACCGCCCAGGCGTTGCTCGCGCTCGCCGGCAGGGTGAACGGGTCCGGGAAGGTCGGCAGCAGCGCCGCGAGCCGCGTCGCCGTGTCGCCGAGCGCGGGATCGAGCCGGGCCTCGGGCCGGCCCGCGCCGCCGGAATCGTTCGGCCACAGCCCCTCCACCACCGGTGCCGGCAGCCGCGCCAGCAGCCCGGCGCGCGCCAGCTCCGCGCGCCAGTTGCCCGACAGGTACAGCCCCATCATCTTGCCCCAGAGCAGGCAATCCACCGCCGCCCACGGCCGCGGCGCGCCGAGCGCGAGGTATTCCGGGCCGGAGAAGCGGCCATGCCCGTCGATCCAGGCGTTCACGCCGGCGGCATAGGCCTCCAGCACCGCCCGCGTCTCGGTGTCGAGCCCGGCAAGGTCGGCCTCCGCGCTTTGCCGCACCCCCAGCGTGCGCATCAGCCGGTCGCTCGGCAGGCCGGCGGTGCCCACCACCTCGGCCCGCTCGCCCGCCGCCGCGCGGCGCGTCATGTCCATCTGGAACAGTCGGTCGCGCGCGTGCAGGTATCCGAGCGCGGCGGCGGCGTCGATCTCGCTGCCGGCCCGCAGCCGCGGCACGCCGTCGGTGTCGAACACCACGTCCACCGGGGCGGACAGGCCGCGCAGCGCGCGCAGCGGCTTCTCGCCGGGAATCGTCTGCCAGACCAGCGCCACCGCGACGCCGGCCGCGACCACCAGCACCAGCCCGACGCCGACCGCCACCCGCCGCAGGCTGCGCAGCACGCGCCTCATGCGCATGGCGGCTCAGGCGCCCGGGGCAAGGTCGAGCCGGACCGTGTCCGGGTCGCCCGGCACGGCGGGGAAGCGGCGCAGCACCTCCGGGTCATGCCCCGGGATGATGTGGTCGGGCCCATCGGCGAGGTCCTCGCAGGTGATCCACCCCTCGATCATACGCTCAAGGTTGTGCAGCAGGGTGAACGGATTTCGCCGCCGGATATTGGCCCAGAAATGGGTGGCGTCGCTGGCCAGCACCACCCAGCCGCGGGCGGTGGGCACGCGCATGACCTGCAGCCCGCCCGAATGCCCGCCCACCAGGTGCAGCGTGATCCCGGGCGCGATCTCGGCCGTGCCGGCATGGAACGTCACCCGCTCGGCGAAGACGTGGCGCACCGCCTGCACCACGTGCTCCACGTCGAACGGCCGGCGCAGCACCTCGTGGCACATGCAGCTGCCGGTGCAGTACGCCATCTCCTCCTTCTGCAGGTGGAAGCGGGCCTGGGGGAACGCCTCCCAGTGCCCGGCATGGTCCCAGTGCATGTGGCTCAGCACCACGTCCTTCACCGCCCCCGGCTCGACGCCGATGCCGCGCAGCGCATCGAGCGGCGAGCGGATCCAGCGCCGGCCGCGGCGCTGCGCCGAGGCCGCGTCGAAGCCGGTGTCGAGCACGATGGTCCGTCCCCCGCCGCGCACCGCCCAGACGAAGAAGTCGAGCGGCATGGGGGCTGCGTGGTCGTCGGGGAAGATCAGGTTGGTGCCCTGCGTGCGGTCGGCGAAATGCGCGTAGCGCAGCGCGAAGATCTCGTAGGAGGGCGCGGCCATGGCGGTCTTCCTCATCTTCCTGCCAGCCCGTGAATGCCAGCTTGCCGCGATTGCTGGCAATCCCTACCGTTTGCGCCCCGAGGCAGGAGGAAGCCATGGCGAAGCGCACGAAGGGCGGCGGCGAGGCGGGCGGCGATGGCGGCAAGCCCATGAAGCTGCGCAAGGAATTCCAGACCGACGAGTTCATGGCCGGCCTGCGCATCCGCCGCGAGGTGCTGGGCAAGGAATACGTGGACAAGTCGGTGCACTATGTCAGCGACTTCATGGCCGATTTCCAGAAGCTGACCACCGAGGTCGCCTGGGGCGGCATCTGGGGCCGGCCGGGCCTGCCGCGCAAGACGCGCAGCATGCTCAACCTGGCGATGCTGACCGCGCTGAACCGCCCGCACGAGCTGAAGCTGCACCTGAAGGGCGCGCTCACCAACGGTGTCACCCGCGACGAGATCAAGGAGATCCTGCTGCAGACCTGCATCTATTGCGGCATCCCGGCCGGGCTCGACGCCTTCCGCACCGCGGTCGAGGTGTTCAGGGAGATCGACGAGGCCGCCCAGAAATGACGGGCCGGTCCTCGGTAGGCTTCGTCGGCATCGGCAACTTTGGCTGGCCGATGGCCGCCTGCCTCGCCGGCGCAGGGTTCGAGCTGCGCGTGGCCGATGCGCGCC
>JBGAIK010000155.1:0-12257 GCA_044225615.1 Acetobacteraceae bacterium
GGCCCCGACCCGGCGAGCAGGCCGGCGATGCCGGCGCGCAGCTGCGCCCGCGCGTCGGCATCGAGCGCCGCGCGCACGGCCGGCCAGCCCTCCAGCTCGACCAGCCCGAGCCGGGCGCCGTCCCCGGCGCGCAGCGCGAGCTCCGCCTCGCGGGCGAAGACGGCCGGGTCCTCGCGGCCTGCCGGCGGGGCGGCGGCGACCGGCTGCGGCACCTGGCCGATGGTGACGCTGAGCCGCGGCGGCGGGCCGGGCATCAGCAGCACCGCCAGCACCGCCGGCGTGCCGGCGGCGTCCGACAGGCGGACGGTGAAGGGCGGCACCCGGCCGCGCAGCGACACGCCGGCCAGCGCCATGGCGAGCGCCGGCTGGTCCACGCTCGCCACCAGGCCGGCGAGGCGCCGGTGCAGGAACGCGTCCGGCTCGGCGCCGAACCAGGCCGGGAAGGCGCCGGCGGCGAAGGTGATCCGGCCGTCGGGTGCCGCTTCCACCAGCATCTCGGCGGCGGCGAAGGCGAAGGCCGGGTAGCGGTCGCGCGGCGCGGACATCGTCTGCTGCGGGCTGGACATCGGTGTTCCGAGGTTTCCGCCCGATGCTGGCGGGCGCCGGTTAATCGGCGGTGAAGCCCGCCCGCCTGTTGCCACCACGGCGGAAATCGCCCAGACAGCTTGCGTCCGTTCCGACGGGCAGGCAACGAAGGGGGTGCGGCGCCAGCGATGAGTCCGACCGTTTTGGCCGATGCACTGGGGCTCGCGCAGACGGTGCTGCAGATCCTGTCCAGCCTGGCCGTGATCTATGGCGTGCTGGCGGTGCTCGGCGTGCTGAAGGCGGCACGCGCGGGCAACCGGGTGCAGCTCGAGCTCGACCTCCAGGTGCTCGACCTGGGCGGCGGCGAGCAGGTGGGCGAGCTGATGGTGGTGCTGGTGAACGTCGGCCCGCGGGTGCAGCCGGTGACCAACCTGTTCATCGAGGTCCGCCCCAGCCGCCACGTGGCCAGCGCCGCGGGGACGGTGGTGCCGGCGACCAACATGGTGGTGCACGACGACGAGCCGCTGCAGCTGGTGCCCGGCGTGCGCCAGGCGCTGACCTGGACCTTCGAGATCCCGCGCGACGAGCGGCTGCTGCGCGCCACCGCGGTGATCAGCCAGGGCAAGTGGATCGACCCGGACGAAGTCGCGGGGCTGAACCAGAAGTCGTTCGCGATGTTCGGCGACTCGGTGCGCTACCTGTCGCGCGTGTTCGACGTCTCGGCCGCCGGGTTCCGCCGCTTCTGATAGCGGCCGGCGTGGCGGGCGTTGCGATCAGCCCGGGCCGGCGGAGCCGGGGGCGGGACGGGCGCGGCCGTGGCTGGCGCCCATCAGCACGCAGCCGAAGACGGCGGCGACCGCGGTGACGACGCCGATCAGCAGGCGCAGGCGGCCGGCGGTGGCGCTGGCCTCGGCCTGGAAGCGGGCGTGCATCGCCCGCCGCTCGGCGGCGATGCGCGCCGGCATGTCGCCGCCCGGGGGCAGCAGGGCGGCGGCGCTGTCGCCCAGGCGGGGCGCAGCGCCTCCAGCGCGCGGGCCGGGTCGGGGGCGGCGAGCGCGGCCTCGGCCTCGGTGAGCGCGGCGTCGCGCGCCAGGGCGCGGGCGACGGCAGCGGTGCGGCGAAGCTCGCGAACATGCCGGTGAGCCCGACGACCGCGAAGGTGACGGCGAGGAAGGCGAACCAGGTGGCGTCGGGCTTGTGCATGGCCGCGTCACATCGGACGGACCGGCCGCGGCGTCAACCGCCGGCCGGCGTCAGCGCCGGCGGCGGGCGGCGCGCAGGGCCCCGAGACCGACGGCGAACAGCAGCCAGCTTGCCGGCTCCGGCGTGGCCACGTCGCGCAGGCCGACCGCGCCGATGAGCTGGCTGAACTCGCTGTAGGCGAAGGCGCGGTCGAGCACCCGCTCGCCGTTCGGCATGTTGGTTGGCCCGGCGCCGGTGCCCATCACCGAATAGGCGGAGGCGCCGGGATTGGCGAGCGCGCCGTTGGGGTGGATCAGCGACAGGGAGTGGCCGATCTCGTGCGCCACCGTTTCCGCCAGCAGGTTGATCCGCTGGGCGTCGGTCGAGGCGAGGCCGGCGAGGGCGGCGATGTTGTCCACCAGGATGGAGCCGACCGTCGCGCCGTTGGGGACGCCGGTGGGGCCGGCGCCGGCGCTGGTCCGCACGCAGCTGTCGCAGGCCTGGCCGAGGAAGGTGTCGCCCACGTTCGCCTTCTTGCCGATCGCGACGTAGAAATAGGCGCTGTCGCCATTGCCGGGCGGCGTGGTGTTGTTGCTGCCCTGGGTGAAGTTGATGTTGAGCTGCTTGTTGGCCGGCAGCGGGCTCAGCGCGTCGGCGACCACGGTGGGGAAGCCGAGATAGTCGGTGACCACGGCCGACAGGATCGCCGACTGGATCTGCGCGGTGGACATGCTGGTGAAGCCGAACGCCGTGTAGTCGGCCGCGATCGTGCCGACGCCGAGCGCATCGGTGGTGGCGCCGGTGACGAAATCGAGCGTGATGGTCAGCGCCTCGGCCGGGCGCGGCGGCGTGACCGCGAGCAGGGCGGCAAAGGCGAGCCCGGCGGGCAGGAAGCGGCGCAGGATCATCGGCGGCAGGGTCTCCGTGGGCGTGCGACGGCCCTTCCGAGCGGGATGCAGGTTCCATGCCGGGTGCCAGTGCCTTGATTCCATGTGCCCGCGCGCCGTGCCACGAGACCGGCTGTAAAGAATTCCGACGATGCTCCGGGAGCGGAACCGGCCGTAAGCATCGCTTCACCATTCCTGGCCATCCTGCGGTCCGATCAGACGGTTGCATGCGATGGGCATTGGCTTGCTGGAAAGGGTGTTGGGACGCCGGCGTCGCGGGCCGGACGCCGCGCCGCGGTGCCGGCGCCGCCGCCCGAGCCGCCGCCGTGCCCGGCGTTGCCGGCGGTCGCCGCCGTGTGGAATCCGGCGCGGCTGGCGCAGGCCGAGTCGCGGTGGGGCGAGGGGTTCATCACGCCGGGCGGGGCGGACGAGGTGAAGCGGCTGACGGCGCCGTTCGGGCTGTCGGCGGCGCATTCGCTGCTGCTGGTCGGTGCCGGCGCCGGCGGCCCGGCACGGGCGATCGCGGCCGATCTCGGGGTGTGGGTGGCCGGCTACGAGGCCGATCCCGACCTGGTCGCGGTCGCCGGGCGGCGGCTGCAGCGGGCCGGGGCGGCGCTGGCCAAGCGCGCGAGCGTGTCGCAGTGGCGCCCGGACGCGCCGTCCTTCGCGGCCGGCGCCTTCCACCACGCGCTGGCCTTCGAGGTGCTGGACGGTGCGCGGCGCGACGCGGTGCTGGGCGCCATCGTGCGCGCGGTGAAGCCGGGCGGGCAGGTGATGGTGGTGCAGAGCGTCGATCCGCGCGGCGCGGAGATGGCCGAGATCGTCTCGATGATGGAACTGCTCGGCTGCGACCTGCGGGTGGCGGAGGACGAGACGGTGCGCCATGCCCGCCAGGCGATGCATGGCTGGAAGCTGATGGTGCGCCAGCTGCACGGCAGCCGCCCGGCGCCGGCGCAGGCCGCGGCGCTGGTGGCGGAGGCGGAGTTCTGGCTGAAGCGGCTGCGCCGGGTGCAGCTGGGCCAGCTGCGGCTGATGCGCTGGGGCGCCATCGTCAGGTAGCCAGGCGCCGACGCAAACGGATCAAGGTTTTTTGGTTCCTTTTTCCAAAAAGGAACAGCCTTACCTTTCCGGCAACCGGACTGTCTTGCCCGTCTTGCGCGCCCGCTCCGCCGCGAACGCCATCCGGTGGCTGGCCACCGAGGCCTCCAGCGAGCTTGGCGCCTCGGGGGCGTTGCCGCGGCGCCTGCGGGCCTGCACGCGGCCGAGGAAGTCGGCCATCAGCGCATCGTCGCCGCCGCCGTGCAGCCCGTCATTGGGCACGGTGAGCCGGCTGGTGCGGCGGTCGCCGATGCTGAAATCGGTGACCGTGATCTCGTTGCGCAGGAAGTCGCCCTCGATCTCGCCCAGGCTGCCCATCAGGTGGATGGTGCGGGTGATCTCGGACGTGAAGGCGCTGACGGTGAGCGTGGCGTCGATGCCGCCGGCGTAGCGCAGGGCCACCACCTGGTGGTCGGCCACGTCGTTGTCGCAGCGGTAGACGCAGCGGCCGTAGGGGCCGTTGTGCAGGGCGGCGGCGACGCCCTCGGCGGTGGGCTCGGTGGTCAGCGTTGTGCGGCCAGGCATCGGCCGGCGGCAGCTTCTCCAGGTAGATGCGATGGGCCGAATAGGGGCAGGCACGCTCCACCGCGCAGCCCTGGTCGCGGCGCTCCGTGCTGCCTTCGGGCGCGTTGGCCAGGGTGAAGTGGCCGAGCCCCCGCCATAGGAGGCGAGCTCGGTGCAGGGGGCGCCGACCAGCCAGTTCAGGATGTCGAGGTCGTGGCAGGCCTTGGCCAGGATCATCGGCGAGGCCAGGCGCTCGCGGCGCCAGTTGCCGCGCACGTAGGAGTGGGCGAAGTGCCAGTAGCCGATATGCTCGGTGTGGCGGATGGCGTGCAGCCGGCCGATGACGCCGCGCTCCAGCACCTCCTTGATGCGGGCGAAGAGGGGCGTGTAGCGCAGCACGTGGGCGACGGTGACGTCGGCGCCGTGGCGGCGGGCGGCGGCGAGCAGGGCCTCGACCTCGCGCGCGGTGGGCGAGATCGGCTTTTCCAGCAGGATGGCGAGGCCGCGGGCGATGGCGGCCAGCGCCGGGGCGAGGTGGAGCTTGTCGGGGGTGGCGACGATGACGGCGTCGAGCTCCGGCTCGCTTTCCAGCAGGGACTGCCAGCCGGGGTAGAGATGCGCCGGCGCCAGGCCGTGCGCGGCGCCGGCGAGTGCCAGCCGGTCGGGGCGCGGATCGGCGATGGCGACCAGCTGGGCGAGGTCGGGGCGGCGCAGCAGGAAGCCGCCATAGGCGCCGGCGCCGCGGCTGCCGGCACCGAGGACGGCGACGCGCAGGCGATCGCCGCTCATTCCGGGGTGCCTTCCAGGGCAGCCATGAAGCGCTGGCAGTACTGGCGGGCGGAGCTGGCGCGGATGCGTGCGAGCAGCGCCTTCTGGCGTTCCTGGCGTTCCTCGAGCTTCATTGTCAGGCCGCGATGCATGGCTTCCGCGATCTCCTCGGCATCGTAGGGGTTGACGATCAGCGCCTCGGCGAGGTCCTCGGCGGCGCCGGCGAAGCGCGACAGCACCAGCACGCCCGGATCGGCCGGGTTCTGCGCGGCGACGAATTCCTTGGCCACCAGGTTCATGCCGTCGCGCAGCGGGGTGACGACGCCGAGCCGCGCCAGGCGGTGGAACCCGGCCAGGGCGGAGCGGCGCAGCGGGCGGGTGATGTAGCGGATCGGCGTCCAGTCCGGCTCGGCGTAGCGTCCGTTCACGTCGCCCACGGCGCGGTCGAGCTCGCGGCGCAGCGTGCGGTAGTCGGCCAGCTCCTCGCGCGAGGGGGCGGCGACCTGGAGGAAGGCGAGGCGCCGGCGGTGCTCGGGCCGGGTGCGGAACAGGTGGTCGAGCGCGTGGATGCGGTTGGGCAGGCCCTTGGCGTAGTCGAGCCGGTCGACGCTGATCGCCAGCGCGCGGCCGTCGAGGCTGGCGGCGAGGCTCTGGGCGGCGCCGGCGGTGGCCGCGCGGGTGGCAGTGGCGGTGAAGGCGGCGACGTCGATGCCGATCGGGTCGACGATGGCCTGCACCGCCCGGCCGCGATGGCTGAACCCGCCCGCGGCGTCGGGCTCGATGCCGAGCAGGCTGCGCACGCAGTCGAGGAAGGCGGTGCGGTAGTCGGAGGTGTGGAAGCCGATCACGTCGCAGGCGCAGAGCGCGTCGAGCAGCTCGGCGGCGCGGGGCAGGGCGGCGAAGAGCGGCGGCGGCACGAAGGGAGTGTGCAGGAAGAAGCCGATGCGCTGGGTGCAGCCGAGGGCGCGCAGCTCATGCCCGACGGCGAGCAGCTGGTAGTCGTGGATCCAGATCAGGTCGTCGGGCCGAAGGAGGGGGGCGAGCGCGGCGGCGAAGGCGCGGTTGACGGCGCGGTAGCCGGCATAGTCGTCCTGGCTGAAGGCGACGAGGCCCAGCCGGTAGAGCAGCAGCGGATAGAGCGTGGTGTTGGAGAAGCCGGAATAGAAGCGGCGATAGTCGGCCTCGCCGAGGTCGATGGTGGCGAAGCTGACGCCGCGGGCCTCGCTGAGGTGCGGGGTCTCCGCGGTGCTCGCGGCGCGCCGGCCGGACCAGCCGAACCACAGCGAGCCGGCGGTGACCGCATCGGCCAGGCCGACGGCGAGGCCGCCCGCGGCGGGATTCCGGTCGCCGGGCAGCGGGACACGGTTGGAGACGACGACAAGACGAGGCATGCGCGGGAATGGTCCTTTTGGATCGGACGGGCACTTCCGTCAGCATCCCGAGGAGGAGGCAGGGCCCTTGCGGCGTGAAGGCAGCGTGGAGCTGCGGCGAATGTGTTGCGAATGTGGCGTGCAGAAGCGGGAATTGCAACCAGTGGTTGGGGAATGCTGCGCGACCCTGAGTGGATATTCGTGTAACATATCATCGCATCTGCGTTGTGTTCTCGAAGATTTGCACGGATTTCAGGCAACCCGTTGGCAGTCCGGCATGAACGCGGGGGTTGTGCCGCGCGCGCCGCGCGGGCAGCCTGCGCGCGTCGCAGGTCTCCGGGGAGTGGTCCATGGTCGAGCAACTGGGCTGCCAGCGCGCGCTGTTCGAGCTGCCCGAGCACGTCGCCTACCTCAATGCGGCCGCCTACGTGCCGCTGCCGCGCAGCGTGCGCGCGGCGGGCGAGCAGGGGGTGCTGACCAAGTCCCATCCCTGGGCGATGAAGTGGTCGGACGGCGAGGCGCGGGCCGAGCGCGCGCGCGGCGCGGCGGCCAGGCTGCTGGGCGTGGCCTCCGACGATGTCGCGATCACCGGGGCGGTGAGCTACGGCATCGCCACCGCGGCGCGCAACCTGCGCATCGCGCGGGGCACGCGGGTGCTGATGATCGCCGGCGAGTTCCCCTCGCTGGCGCTGGTCTGGCCCGGGCTGGCGCAGGCCGCCGGGGCCGAGATCGAGGTGGTGGCGCGGCCCGACGATGCCGACTGGACGTCGGCGATCCTGGAAGCGATCGAGCGGCCGGGCGCGCCGCCGGTCGGGCTGGCCGCGCTGACGCCGCTGCACTGGAGCGACGGGGCGCTGATCGACCTTGCCCGCATCGTGCCGGCGCTGCGCCGCCAGGGGGCGCGGATCGTGATCGACGCGACCCAGTCGGCCGGGGTGCTGGACCTCGACATCGCCGCGCTGAAGCCGGATTTCCTCGCCTTCCCGACCTACAAATGGGTGTGCGGGCCGTACAGCCTGGCCTTCCTGTATGTCGCGCCCGAGCACCAGGGCGGCCGCCCGCTGGAGGAGCACGGGCCGGCCCGGGCGCCGGGGTCCAACGCCGATCCCTACATCCCGACGGCGCGGCGCTTCGACCGCGGCGAGCGCAACGACCCGATCGGCCTGCCGATGGCCGCCGCCGGGCTGGAGCAGGTGCTGGAATGGGACCGCACGGCGCTGGCCGCCCGGCTGCGCGGCCTGACCGACGCGCTGGCCGCCGCGGTGGCGGACCTGCCTGGCGTTGCTACGATCGACCGCGCCCGCCGCGCCCCGCACGTGCTCGGCCTGCGCTTCGAGGGCGGCCTGCCGCCGGGGCTGGTCGATCGGCTGGCGGCGCGTGACGTGCATGTCGCGGACCGGCAGGGGGTGATGCGGGTGAGTCCGCATGTCTACAACGACGAGGCCGACGTGGAACGGTTCGCGGCGGCGCTGCGGGCGGAGCTTGCCTAGGAATCTTGCGTTTCGGCTGCGGGCATTCTACATCGGCCGGCGGATCGACCCCGAACGCAGGAGGGCTGCATGAGCGCATACAACCGGCATCATCCGCGCGGCCCTGGTTCCGCCCTGCGGTGAAGTCGCCGCGGGGCAGGCCGGCAACGACCCTGCCCTGAGCGCCATGTGCGCCGACGCCTTGCGTCGCCGCCTTTGTCGATCCCGATACCCTCTCCGATGCGGCGGCAGCGCCGCATGATCGCGACAAGAGAATTCCCATGGGCTCCATCAGCCTTCGCCGGGTCGGCGTGCTCACGCCCCGCCCGCTGTTCGAGAACCTCACCACCACCATTGCAGGCACCGACCGGGTCGGGCTCGTGGCCGGCAACGGCAACGGCAAGACCACGCTGCTGCGCTGCCTGGCCGGGCTCGCCGAGCCGACCACGGGCGAGATCGTGCGCTCGCGCGGGCTGCGCGTCGCCCATGTCGAGCAGGACGTGCCCGAGACCCTGCTCAGCCTGCCGATGGAGGAGGCGATCCGCCGCGCCTTGCCGCCGGCCGAGCGCGATGCGCAGGAGTGGCGGGTCGGCGTGATCCTGGACGCGTTCGGCGCGCCGGCGGAACTGCACCAGCGCCCGATCCGCGAATTGAGCGGCGGCTGGCAGCGGCTCGCCATGATCGCGCGGGCCTGGGTGGTGGAGCCCGACGCGCTGCTGCTGGACGAGCCCACCAACCATCTGGACCTGGAGAAGATCCAGCTGCTGGAACGCTGGATCAAGGACGAGGCCGGCCCGATCCCGATGGTGATCGCAAGCCACGATCGCGCCTTCCTCGATGCCTGCACCACGCGCACCATCTTCCTGCGGCCGGGCACCAGCATGGCCTATGCCCATCCCTACGGCGTGGCGCGCCGGCTGCTCGAGGACGACGACGCGGCGGCGGAGCGCAAGCAGGCCAAGGAGGCGAAGGAGGCCGACCGGCTGCGGCGCAATGCCGCCGAGCTGAAGAACGTGGGCATCAACAGCGGCAGCGACCTGTTGCTGAAGAAGGCCAAATACCTGACCCAGCGGGCCGAGAACATCGAGCAGAACCTGCGCGCATTGCACACGGAGCGCAGCGGCGAAATCCGGCTGTCCAATCGCGGCACGCATGCCAAGGTGCTGCTCGCCATCGCCGGGCTGGAGGTGGCGGCGCCGGACGGGCGGCGACTGTTCCGGGTGGAGAAGCTCGACATCTTCCAGCAGGACCGGGTGGTGCTGCTGGGCCGCAACGGCGTGGGCAAGACGATGCTGGTGCGGCTGCTGCGCCAGGCGCTGGAGCAGGAGGGCAGCGTGCAGGGCATCCGGGCCGCCGGGTCGGTGGTGCTCGGCTACATGGACCAGCTGATGTCGCAGCTGCCGGAACGGGAGACGGCGCATGGCTTCATCGCGGGGACGTTCCGGCTCGGCGACCAGCGCAGCACGGCGCTGCTCGCCGGGGCGGGGTTCGCGGTGGACATGCAGCGGCGGGCGATTTCCGTGCTGTCGCCGGGGCAGAAGGCGCGGCTGGGTCTGCTGGCGCTGCGGCTGACGGAGCCGAATTTCTGCCTGCTGGACGAGCCCACCAACCATGTCGATATCCCCGGCCAGGAGCGGCTGGAGGCGGAGCTGCTGGACCTTGCGCCGACCTGCGTGCTGGTCTCCCACGACCGCAGCTTCGTCGCCGCGGTGGGCACGCGGTTCCTGCTGATCGAGGGCGGGCGGATCAGCGAGATCGACGGGCCGGAGAAATTCTATCGCAGCCTGGGGGCGTGATGCTGTTCATGGTGATCGAGCGCTTTCGCGACAACGACATGGTGCCGGTCTACCGGCGCCTGCGCGAGGGCGGGCGCGGGCTGCCGGCGGGGCTGGAGTATGTCGATAGCTGGGTGGAGCCGAATTTCGCCCGCTGCTTCCAGCTGATGCGCTGCGACGACCCGGTGAAGTTCCAGGAATGGGCACTGCACTGGCGCGGCATCGGCGTCGATCTGGAAATCGTCCCCGTGGTGCCGAGCCGGGAGACGCGGGCGGTGGTGGAGGCCTATCTGGACCGCGACCAGAGCTGAACCCGGTTGCCGTCCGGGTCGGCGACGTAGGCGACGCGGTTGCCGGCGGGGCTGTCGAACGGCTCGATCATGACCGGGACGCCGGCTTCGCGGAGGCGGGCGACCGCGGTGTCGGCATGCTCGGCGCGGATGGCGATCTCGAACGGCGTGCCCGGGGTGGCGGGCGGCAGGCGGTGGGAGACGAGGCCGGCGGCCGAGGTCAGGGCGATCCGTGCCGCGCCGAAGTTCAGTTCGACGTGTTCCGGGTCGCCATCCCGCGGGAAGCGGTAGGATTCGGTGCCGCCGAGCAGGCCGGCATAGAAGGCGAGGGCGCGGGGGACGTCGGCGCAATAGAGATTGATCTGGACGGTCGAGAACATCGCTACCCCGCCACCGCCGCGATGCGCGCCAGCGCCTCGTCGCGGCCAAGTGCCGCCAGGGTCACGTCGATCGCCGGGCTCACCAGCGTGCCGGTGAGCGCGGCGCGCAGCGGCTGGGCGACCTGGCCGAGCTTCAGGGCCTTGGTTTCGGCGAAGCTGCGCAGGGCGGCGTCGATCGCCGCGCGGCTGAAGTCGGTGGCGGCCAGGGCGGCGGCGCAGTCGCGCAGCATGATGCGGGCCTCCGGTGTCAGGGCGGCTTCGGCCTTGGGCTCGAAGGCGAGCGGCAGGATGGGCCAGGAAGGATGCGGCGTCGGCGAGGTCGATCAGCGTCTTCGCCCGTTGCTTGAGTTCGGGCATCAGTGCAGCGATGCGGTGGGCGGCGTCGGTGCCGAGCGCGAGGCCGGGGCGTTTGGCGAGGCGCTCGAGCACCAGCCTCGTCAGGCGGGCGTCGTCGGCGGCGCGGATCCACACGCCATTGATGTGCTGGAGCTTGGCGTAGTCCATGCGGGCGGCGCCGCGGTTGATGCCGTCCACGTCGAAGACGCGGATCGCCTCCTCGCGCGAGATCACCTCCAGGTCGCCATGCGCCCAGCCGAGGCGCATCAGGTAGTTGCAGACGGCCTCGGGAAGGTAGCCCTGCTCCTGGAACTCCAGCACCGAGACGGCGCCGTGGCGCTTGGACAGCTTGTGGCCGTCGGCGCCGTGGATCAGCGGCACGTGGGCGAAGCGGGGACGGGGCCAGCCCATCGCGTCGTAGATCTGGGCCTGGCGGAAGGTGTTGGTCAGGTGGTCGTCGCCGCGGATGACGTGGGTGATTTCCATGTCGTGGTCATCGACCACCACGGCGTGCTGGTAGGTCGGCGTGCCGTCGCTGCGCAGGATGATCATGTCGTCGAGCTCGGCATTGGCGACGCGGACGGTGCCCTGCACGAGATCGTCCACCACCGTCTCGCCCTCGCGGGGGGCCTTGAGGCGGATGGCGGGGGCGACGTCCTGCGGTCCCTCCGCCGGGTCGCGGTCGCGCCAGGGGCTGCGGATCTTCGCGTTGGGGTTGGCCTCGCGCATTGCCTTGAGCTCGTCGGCGGTGAGCCAGCAGCGATAGGCGGTGCCGTCGGCGAGCATCTGCTGCGCCACCTCGGCGTGGCGGGGGGCGCGGGGGAACTGGAAGATCGGCGGCGCGTCGGGGGTGACGCCGATCCAGGTCAGGCCGTCGATGATGGCCTGCACCGCCGCGTCCGTGCTGCGGGCGCGGTCGGTGTCTTCGATGCGCAGCAGGAACTGGCCGCCGTGATGGCGGGCGAACAGGAAGTTGAACAGCGCGGTGCGGGCGCCGCCGATATGCAGCATGCCGGTCGGGCTGGGGGCGAAACGGGCGCGGACGGTCATGGTTCGGAACTCCAAGGCGGCGCGGCTTCTATCACGCTGCGGCGGGGCGGCGTAGCGTGGCTGCCATGCAGGCGCGCGCGGCCATCGCGGCGGGGCTTGGGCGCTGGGCCGCGGCCGAGCGCGGGCGATTCGCCCTCTGGCTGCCGGTGTGGATGGCGGCGGGGGCGGTGCTGTACGATTCGTTCCGTGCCGAACCGCCGGGCTGGGCGGGGGCGGCGTTCGGCTTGTCGGCGCTGCTGCTGGCCCGCTTCGCGGCGCATCCGGGCGTGCGGGGCCTGGGGGCTGCGCTGACGGCGCTGGCGCTGGGGTTCGGGGCGGCCCAGCTCGCGACCTGGCGGGCGCCGGCCTGGGCGGAGCTGCCGGCGCGGGCCACGATCGTTGCCGGCACCGTGCATGCCGTGGACCAGTTGCCGCAGGGGCGGCGGGTGGTGATCGCCGCGCCGTCGCTGGATGGCGGTGCGCCGTTGGCGCGGATGATCCGGCTGCGGCTGCGGGCGGGGGACGAGGTGCCGCTTGTCGCCGGCGACGGCATCCGGGTGCGCGCCATGGTGACGAAGCCGGCGAGCCCGGCCTATCCGGGCGGCTGGGACCTGCAGCGTGACGCCTTCTACGCCGGCATGGCG
>JBGAIK010000156.1:0-7392 GCA_044225615.1 Acetobacteraceae bacterium
TACCGGCTGACCTTGCGTGCCGACAATGCCGACCAGCGGGTGACGGCAATTGGCCTTGCGTGGGGATGCGTCGGTCCGGCGCGCGCGCAGGCATATCAGGCGGATCGGGCCTGCCTGGAAAACGCCGTCAGCCGTGCCAGGGCGGAGACCTTCACAACCGCCCAGCTGCGCCAATGGTCGATACCGGCGCGTGCGGATGGGCAGGCCCGCACGGTGTTCGAGTTGCTGGGACAAGCGGAACTCACCGCCGCGCAACGCCACCAGGTCGCACCTTGGCTCGCCGGACTTGCTCCCCGGTTGCAAGGCATTGTGGCGGCCGAGGCGCTCTATGCGGGATACCTGCACCGCCAGGATGCCGACATTGCGAGCTTCCGCCGTCAGGAAGCGGCGTTGCTCGACCCGGCGATCGATTTTGCGCGGATCGGAGGGCTGTCTGCCGAGCTTCGTGAGAAGCTGACATTCATCCGTCCCGCCTCGATCGGTGCAGCTGCGCGCATCCAGGGCATGACGCCGGCTGCGCTCGCCGCGCTCATGGCGCATGTGCGGCGCGGCGGACAGACGGCGGCGTAGTTTCACGTGAAACAGGCCGACATCGTTCGGGCGGGTGTTTCACGTGAAACGCGGGAGCGGCTGGACGCCTTCGCCGATCTCCTGCTCCGCTGGAATCGCACGATCAACCTGGTCTCCCAGCGGGACGAACCAATCCTCTGGGCACGCCACATCGCCGACAGCCTTGCCCTCCTCCCCGTCCTCCCACCAAGCGCATCCACGGCGGCAGACATGGGCTCCGGCGGAGGCTTCCCGGGCCTTATCATCGCCATCGCCACCAACCGCCACGTCCACCTCATCGAGTCCGACCAGCGCAAGGCAGCCTTCCTTCGCGAGGCCGCACGCGCCACCGCCGCGCCCGTCACCGTGCATGCCAGCCGCATCGAGGCCGCACCCCTCCCACCCGTCCCCCTGGTCACGGCCCGCGCCCTCGCCCCACTGACCACCTTGCTCGACTGGGCCACCCACCACCTCACCTCCAATGGCGTATGCGTCTTCCCCAAACGCCGCACTGCCGAGGAAGAATTGACCACCGCCGCCGAACGGTGGCACATGCGCATCGAGCGCTTCCCGAGCCCGACCGACCCGGCCGCCACCATCCTGCGTTTGAGCGAGATCGCCCGTGCCGGACCATCCGACCCTGTCTGACGCACCCAAACCAACCATTCTTGCCATTGCCAACCAGAAGGGCGGCGTCGGCAAGACCACAACCGCCATCAACCTTGCCACCGCGCTCGCCGCCGCCGGGCAACGCGTCCTGCTGGTCGACCTCGATCCCCAGGGCAACGCCTCGACCGGCCTTGGCATCGGCCGCAATGATCGCGCCGCCGGCACCTACGCGCTCCTGCTCGGCGAGACCGACACCGCCACCCTGGCGCGGCGCAGCTTCGTGCCCAACCTCGACGTCATCCCCGCTGACCCCGACCTCGCAGGCGCCGAGATCGAGCTCGTCACCGAAGACCGTCGCGAATTCCGCCTCCGCGAAGCCCTGCACCCCGGCGCCGCCCACGACTTCATCATCATTGACTGCCCGCCGAGCCTCGGGCTCCTCACGCTCAACGGGCTCGTCGCCGCCGACGCGGTGCTCGTCCCGCTCCAGTGCGAGTTCTTTGCCCTCGAAGGCCTCACCCAGCTCACGCGCACCATCGACCTGGTCAAACGCAAGCTGAACCCCGCGCTGCGACTGGAAGGGATAGTGCTGACCATGTTCGACCGCAGGAACAACCTCTCCGATCTGGTCGCCGCCGATGCCCGTGGCTTCTTCGGCGACCGCGTGTTCGAGACCGTGATCCCCCGCAATATCCGTGTTTCCGAAGCCCCCAGCCACGGCAAGCCCGTCCTGCTCTACGATTTCCGCTCCCCGGGCGCCCAGGCCTATGTCCGCCTGGCGCAGGAGCTGCTTCGCCGCGATCGCCAGCATCGGCAGACCGGAGCCGCCGCATGAGCGCCAAAGAGGTCAGCCCCCGCCTCGGTCGTGGCCTGGCCGCGCTGCTTGGCGAATCAACCCCCGCAGCACCGCCGCAGGCCGCTTCCGGCGTCGCCTCCCTCGCCATCGACCTGCTGGAACCAGGCCCCTTTCAGCCCCGCGCCACCATGGCCGAACAGCCGCTGGACGAACTTGTCGCTTCCATCCGCGCGCGCGGCATCCTGCAGCCTATCCTGGCCCGCCCGCACCCGGCCGGCCCTGGACGCTTCCAGATCGTTGCCGGCGAGCGCCGCTGGCGCGCCGCCCAGCGCGCCGGGCTACACGAGGTTCCCGCACTCGTCCGGCCGCTTTCAGACCTCGATGCGATGGCCGCAGCCCTGGTGGAGAATCTGCAACGCCAGGATCTCAACCCGGTCGAGGAGGCCGAAGGCTACCGCCGCCTGATCGACGAATTCGGCCTTACTCAGGACGCGCTTGGCCAGGCCGTCGGCAAGTCCCGCCCGCACATCGCCAATACGCTGCGCTTGCTTAACCTGCCGGCGACGGTGCTCGGCGAGCTTCGCCACGGCAACCTGACAGCCGGCCATGGCCGCGCCCTGCTCGCCCATCCCGATCCGGCCAAGGCGGCACTGGCGGTCATTGCCAGGGGCCTCAACGTGCGCCAGACCGAAGCCCTCGCGACCACCCGTACGCCCGACAGCACCGCTGGCCGTGCGACGGATGCCGACACTGCAGCGCTCGAAGCCACGCTCGCCGCGCGACTCGGCCTCAAAGTCAGCATCAGCTTCAACGGGCGCGGCGGTGAACTGCGCATCCGCTATGGGTCTCTTGATCAGCTTGATGGGCTGATCGCGCTGCTCAGCAGGGAATAGGGGGAAGAGTCTTCTTTTTCTGAAGAAAAAGAAGCAAAAAGACTTTTATCCGTTTGCCAGGAGCATACCGACGTGGTCGCATAACAAACGGATAAAAGTCTTTTTGGTTCTTTTTTACAAAAAAGAACGTCCTTTCTTAAGCCCGCCGCCAGACCTTTTCCAGGACACGCCCATTGTCCAGATCGAACCCATTGTGGGGCGTGATCCCGCCGAACTTCTTGTTGTTCGCCGACAGGTAGTCGCGGAACCCTGGCACCAGCACGCCGCCTTCCTTGCTCAGCATTTCCTGCATCGCCCAGATATAGCCCTTGCGCTTGTTGAAGTCGGTCTCGGCGCGCGCATCGGCCAGCAGCTTGTCGAACTTCTCCACGTTCCAGTGGCTCTCGTTCCACGGCACGCCCGCCTTGTAGGCCACGCCCAGCATCTGCGTCGCCGCCGGCCGTCCCGCCCAGTAGCTGGTGACGAACGGCCCTTTGAGCCACACATTGCTCCAGAACCCGTCCACCGGCTCCTTCTTCAGCTCCACCTTGATGCCGGCCTTCTGTGCGGAAGCCTGGAACAGCGTGCACATGTCCACCGCCCCCGCGAACGCCGCGTCGGAGGCCTGCAGCACCATCTTCGCGTCCGCCATCCCCGCCTTCTTGAAGTGGAACTTCGCCTTCTCGGGGTCGTGCTTGATCTGCGGCAGGTCCTTGTGGAAGAACGGGTCGCCGCGCGGGATCGGGTGGTCGTTGCCGAGCGAGCCGTAGGCGGCAAACAGCGTCTTCACGATCTGCTCGCGATCCAGCGCGTATTTCAGCGCCAGGCGCAGATCCAGGTTGTTGTAAGGCGTCACGTCCGTCTGCATCGCCATCACCGGATGCCACCCGCCGGGCGAGCGTACCACCTCCACCCCCTGGTTCTTCAGCAGCAGCGACACCGTGCGCGCATCGCAGCGGTTCATCAGGTCGAGCTGCCCCGACAGCAGCGCATTCATCCGCGCCGAGGTGTCGGTGATCACCGTGATCTCATAGCTGTCCAGCCAGCCGCTGTTCGGCTTCCAGCTGTTCTTGTTCTTCACGCCCGCGACCCGCACCCCCGGCTGGAACTGCTCGATCGCATAGGCCCCGGTCCCCACCGGCTTGGTCCAGTCCTTGTGCCCGTCCGGCACCATCATCAGGTGATAGTCGGACATCACGTAGGGCAGGTCGGCATCGGCGCTGTTGAGCTCGATGAGGATCTGGTGGGTGTCGAGCTTGCGGATGTCCTTCACCAGCTTCATCGGCCCGGCCGCGCCCGACTTGGTCTGCCCGCGATGCATGTTCAGCGAATAGATCGCGTCGTCCGCGGTAAAATCCTTGCCGTTGGTGAACTGCACGCCCTTGCGCAGGTTGAACACCCATTCCACCGCGCCGGGCTTCGCCTCCCAGCTCGATGCCAGTTCCGGCATCGGCTTGTTGTCCCAGGAGTTCTCGACCAGCGCGTTGAACATGCCGAAGCCCGCCACCACCATCACCGAATCGGTCCAGCTCCCCGGATCGATGCTGTCGGTCGTGCTGCCGCCGGCGAGGCCCAGGCGCATATGGCCACCCTTCTTCGGCGTCTCGGTCGCCGCCTGCGCGACCGCCGGCGCGGCCGCCAGCGCGCCGATGGCGGCCGCGCGGCCCATGAAGTCGCGCCGCGACAACCGGCCAGCCGCCAGCTCGCGCCCCAGATGGTCGAGTTCGCTCATCCCCTGCCTCCCAATTCTTGTTGCGCCAGCCTCCCGGCCATTCTCCGGCCGCGTCGAACGCCAAGTCAATCGGCAAGCGCGCGCATGATCGGATACAGGTCGCCCTTGGCCTCGAAGCCGATTCCCGGCAGGTCGGGCAGGCTCACGATCCCGTCCTCCACCCGTGTCCCGTCCGGGAAGCCGCCGAACGGCTGGAAGACATCCGGGTAACTCTCATTGCCGCCCAGCCCCAGCCCGGCCGCGATGTTCAGCGACATCTGGTGCCCGCCATGCGGAATGCAGCGCCGCCAGGACCACCCGGCCTCCTTCACCACCCGCAACGTCCGCAGATATTCACACAGCCCGTAGCTCAGCGCGCAGTCGAACTGCAGCCAGTCGCGATCCGCCCGCATACCCCCGTAGCGCAGCAGGTTGCGCGCATCCTGGTGACTGAACAGGTTCTCCCCGGTCGCCATCGGCCCGGGATAGAACTCGGCCAGCGCCGCCTGCAACTGGTAGTCCAGCGGATCGCCCGCCTCCCTCGTAGAAGGTCATGCTGCCGCAGCATCTTTGCATAGCCAACCGCAGTCTCGAGGTCGAAGCGCCCGTTCGCATCCACCGCCAGCCGCGCCTTGCCGTCCAGCTCCCGCAGCACCGCCTCGATGCGCGCCTGATCCTCGGCGATCGGCTCACCGCCGATCTTCATCTTCACGACGTTGTAGCCGCGATCCAGATACGAGCGCATCTCGGCGCACAGCGCGCCATGGTCCTTGCCCGGATAGTAGTACCCCCCCGCCGCGTAGACGAAGATGCGCGGATCAGCCGCCACGCCATGCCGCTCGGCCAGCAGCCGGAACAGCGGCTTGCCCGCGATCTTCGCCACCGCGTCCCACACGGCCATGTCGATCGTGCCGACCGCCACCGACCGCTCGCCATGCCCGCCCGGCTTCTCGTTGGTCATCATCGCCGCCCAGACGCGGTCGGGGTCGAGGTTCTCACCCGTTGCGTCGAGCAGCGAGTCGGGCGCAGCCTCGGTGACACGCGCCGCGAACCGCTCCCGGATCAGCCCGCCCTGGCCGTAGCGGCCGTTCGAGTTGAAGCCGTACCCGACCACCGGCCTGCCGTCGCGCACCACGTTGGTGACCACGGCGACCACGCTGGTCGTCATCTTTGAGAAGTCGATGTAGGCGTTGCGGATCGGCGACGAGATCGCGTGGGTGGCCTCGCGAACATCAACGATGCGGACAGGCATGTGGCTCTCCCGGGACGGCGCCGGGCTTATGGGGCCCGGTGAGCGTTCATGGCAATCGTCCGCTCGTCCATCCGCGGATCGTAGACGACCGACTTCTTCGTCGCCCAGAAATTGACCAGCATATGCAGCGGAATCAACGCCTGGTCGCCGATGGCCATCTCGACGGCCTGCACCAGCAGCTTTTCGCGCTGTCCGTCGTCGAGGGTGCCGAGCGCCTGATCGGTCAGCGTGTCGAGCGCGGCGCTGCTGTAGCCCCGGCTGTTGGAGGCGCCGCGCCCCCTGGCCTTGTCCTGGGTGCCCAATATGTTGACCAGCATGTAGCCGGCCTCGGCCGTATTGCTGCCCCAGCCGGCGATGCCGGCGGCGAACTCGTGCTTGGCCGAGCGGGGTGCATAGGTGTTCCACGGCAGTGCCTCGACAGCGGTGGTCACGCCGATGCGCGTCCACATCTGCGCCACCGCCTGGGCGGTGGCGGCATCGTTCGGATAGCGGTCATTCGGAGTGTGCAGCGTCACCCTGAACCCTTGCGGGAACCCGGCCTCGGCCAGCAGCGCCTTGGCCTTGTCGGGGCTGAACTCCGGCACCTTGATCGAGGTGGCGTAGCCGAAGGTCCCGGGCGGGAGCCATTGGCCGGTCGGCTGGGCAGTGCCCTGCATCACCCGGTCGGAGATCGCCGCGCGGTTGATCGCCAGCGAGAGCGCCCGGCGCACCTTGATGTCCAGGAACGGGTTGCGCCCCAGCGGCTTGCCGGCGTTGTCGGCGGTGAAGGCAGGCGCGTAGTCCTGCAGGAAGGAAGTCCCGATATAGATCAGCCGCAGCCCCTGGATGGAGAACACCGACAGTTTCGGGTCCGCCTTCAGGCGCGGCAGGTCGCCGGCGGGCGGCACGTCGATGATGTCCACGTCGCCGGCGAGCAGTGCCGCCACCCGCGCGCCCGGGTTGGGGATGAAGCGGAAGGTCACCTTTTCCCAATCCGGCTTCTTGCCCCACCAGTCCTCGTTGCGCACCAGCTCGATCCGGTCGCCGCTCGCATAGCGCGCCAGCTTGTAGGGTCCCGCGCCGACCGCCGCCTTGCCGGAATTGTACTCCTCCGTGGTCGCCCCCTGCCCGACATGCCGCGAGACGATGACGAAGTTCGCCATGTCGATCGGCAGGTTGGGCGTCGGCCCGGCGGTGTGGAAATGGACCGTAAGCGCGTCGATCGCCTCCGACCGCTTGATCGTGCGCACCATGCCGCCGAACCCGCCCGGGCTGTTCGGCACGTTGGCGCCGCGCGCGATCGAGAACACCACGTCGTCGGCCGTGACCGGCCTGCCGTCATGCCAGCGCGCCTCCGGCCGCAGCCTGAACTCCCACACCGTCTCGCCCACCGGCTTCCACGACACCGCCAGGCTCGGCTCCAGCTTGGCGTCGGCGCCGCGTTCGGTGAGCCGGGCGAAGACATGGGTCGCGATGCCGTTGTTCGGCGCCGCGTTGTAGAAATGCGGGTCCATCGAAGTCACCGGCGCGGCCATGGCGGCGGTCAGGGTCTGCGCCTGGGCCCCGAAGGGCGCGGCGGCAAGCAGTGTGGCGGCAGCGAGGCGGCGCATCGGAGGTCCCTTCG
>JBGAIK010000156.1:7405-11822 GCA_044225615.1 Acetobacteraceae bacterium
TTACTCTCGGAAACGTTCAGCCGCGCCCCTTCCGGTACACCAGCCAGCAGCCGAGCGAGGCCACGATCAGCCCGGCGATTGCCGCTGGCTCCAGCCGCTCTCCCAATGCGAGCCATGCCAGCAGCGCCGCGGTGCCCGGCACCAGGTAGAAATTGGCCGCCGTCCGTGCCGCCGTGCCGCGCGCCAGCATGGCGGCGTACAGCCCCATCCCGCCCAGCGAGACCATCACCGTGTTCCACGCCGTCGTCGCCATCGCGGCCGCGGTCCAGTCCGCATGCGGCGTTTCCAGCAGCGCGGCACCCAGCGCGGCGAAGACGGCCGCCGGAATGAACTGCGCGGTGGACGCCTCCAGCGGGGGCACGCCCCGGCAGTGGCGGCCGAAATGAAGCGTACCCGCCACCAGCCCGACCACGCCGATGAAGGCCAGTCCCAGGCCTTCGAGATGCGTGGCGCTTGCCAGCGCCGCATGCCCCACCACCAGCCCCACGCCGGCCAGCCCGAGCACCAGCCCGAGCCATTGCGCCAGCCGCAGCCGCTCGCGCAGCAGCACCGTGCCGAGCGCTGCGGTCGCCAGCGGCGTCAGCGACTGCACGATGGCGATATGCGCCGCCGGCACCATCGTCAGCCCGATATGCGGCGCCATCAGCCCGACGCCGTTCAGGAGCGTGCCGGCAATGGCGCAATGCAGCCCCTGCCGCCCCGCGATCGGCCGCCAGGAGCGGCGCAGGACCAGCATCAGAATGACCAGCACCAGTGCGCATCCCGCCAGCCGCACCGCCACGAACAGCAGCGGGGAGAGGTGGCGCAGCCCGATCTTCCCCGAAACGAAGGAGGAACTCCACAGCAGCACGAACAGGAACGGCGCCAGGCGGCTGAGCATGGGCCATCCTCCGCCGCCGCGCGGCACCCGCCAACCCGATCGTGCCTGGCGGCAGCCAATACGCGAAAAAGCTTGACTTTGCTGCATCGCACACCTACATCCCCGCTGCGCGCCTTGAATGTGTTTTGTGCGCTGCCACCCCGCGCGGTTCGTCCCTCGCCTCATTCCGCAGGCCAGGGGACCCGGGGGCACGCTTCCAGGTAGCTCCTTTCACCAGCAATTCTGCGCCGGCTTGCGGTCCTGCCGACCGCTCAGCGCCCATGCCCGTCCGCCGCCACGATGCCGCGGAGGGCATGCGCGAACACGCGAGAGATACGATCCCGATGACTCAGACTTTCGACCAGCTCGGCCTGGCCCCGCCCCTCCTCAAGGCCCTGGCCGCCGAGGGCTACACCCAGCCCACCCCCATCCAGCAGCAGGCCATCGCCCCGGCGCTCGCCGGCCGCGACGTCCAGGGCATCGCCCAGACCGGCACCGGCAAGACCGCCGCCTTCGCCCTGCCCATCCTCCAGCGGCTCGCCGCGCAGCGGAAGCCCGCCACCCGCGGCGCCTGCCGCGTCCTCGTGCTCGCACCCACCCGCGAGCTCGCCAGCCAGATCGCCGACAGCTTCCGCGCCTACGGCAAGTTCATCGGCATCCGCGTGCTCACCATGTTCGGCGGCGTCCCCAAGGGCCGGCAGGCCCACGGCATCGCCGGTGGCGTGGACGTGCTGGTGGCCACGCCTGGCCGCCTGATCGATCACATGCAGGACCGCACCGTCCGCCTCGACCTCACCGAGGTGCTGGTGCTCGACGAGGCCGACCACATGCTCGATCTCGGCTTCATCGTGCCGATCCGCCGCATCGTCTCGGCCATTCCGGCGCAGCGCCAGACCCTGTTCTTCTCCGCCACCATGCCCAAGGAGATCGCCGGCCTCGCCGCGGCCATGCTGAAGGACCCGGTCCACGTCGCCGTCGCCCCGGCCGCCACCACCGCCGAGCGCGTGGAACAGTCGGTCGTCTTCGCCGAGGTGGCGCAGAAGCGCTCCATCCTGCTCGACCTGCTGAACGACGTCGCCACCGGCCGCACCCTGGTCTTCACCCGCACCAAGCATGGCGCCGACAAGGTGGTGAAATACCTGGAGGAGCACGGCATGCCGGCGGCCGCCATCCACGGCAACAAAAGCCAGCCGCAGCGCGAACGCGCGCTGGCCCAGTTCCGCGCCGGCAGCATGCGGGTTCTCGTCGCCACCGACATCGCCGCCCGCGGCATCGACGTCGACGGCGTCACCCACGTGATCAACTTCGACCTGCCCAACGTCGCCGAAAGCTATGTCCACCGCATCGGCCGCACCGCCCGGGCCGGCGCCGACGGCATGGCCATCAGCCTCTGCTCCGGCGAGGAGCGGCCCTTCCTGAAGGGCATCGAGAAGCTGATCCGCATGCGCGTGCCGGTACTGACCCAGCCGGCGAAGCTCGCCCGAGCCGCATAGCTGCCGGGCGCCTCCGGCGGCCGCGACGCCGCCGGAGGCCGCCCTTGCATGGCGCGTCAAACCTCTTCGCCAGATACTTATGCGGTATACCTCAACCCACCCGCGAACCGCGCTGGAGGGCTGAGGCATGGCGCTGAGCGCCCGCAGACAACAGGGCGCCCCTGCCGCGCCGCCGATGGCCGGCGCCGACATGGGCGCGGCACCCGGCCGCTTCGCCTCGCCCGCGCTGCGCTCCCTGCTGCGCCGGCGCCTTGCCGAGCTCGGCGCCACCCTGCTCGCCCTGGCCGGCCTGGTGCTGCTGGTGGCCCTCGCGACCTATTCCCCCACCGACCCGTCCCTCAACACCGCAACGCCGCGCGCCGCCCGCAACCTGCTCGGCCTGCCTGGCGCGATCGTGGCCGACCTGCTGCTGCAGGGCTTCGGCCTTGCCGCCGCCCTGCCCGGGCTCGCCGTGCTGGCCTGGGCCTGGCGCATCGGCTCCCATCGCGGGCTCGTCGGCGTGCCGCTGCGCATCGCCGCCCTGCTCGCCGGCCTGCCGATCGCCGCCGCCGTGCTGGCCGGCGTTCCCGGGCCTGGCGGCGCCCCGATCCTGTTCCCCTCCGCCTCCGGCCTGGGCGGCGCCACCGGCGCCCTGCTCGCCGGCGCCGCGCTGGCCGCCGGCCGCGACATGCTTGGCCCGTTCGGCGGGCTGACCGTCTGGGCGCTCGGCGCGGCGCTGGCCGCCACGCTCCTGCTGCTGGCGCTCGGCCTGTCGTCGCGCGAATGGCGCGCAGCCGCGGTGGTCGCGCGGGCCGGCGCCCGCCACGGCCGCGGCGCCGCCGGTCTGCTCGGCCGCGCCGGCCAGCGGACCGCCCGCTTCGGCATCGCCCTGCTCCATCGCATCAACGGCACCCCCCAGCCGCGCGCCGAGCTCCCGCCCGCGCCGGCGGCCGACGACACCCCGGCCCAGCCGCTGATCCGCCGCGAGCCCGTGCTCGCCGTGCCCGAAGCGCCGCGCCTCGCCGATCCGCGCGGCGCGGAGCCCGCCAAGCCGGCCAAGACCAGCGCCAGGAAGCGCCCGCCCGAGCAGATCCCGCTGCCGCTCGAGACCGGCTGGCGCTTCCCGCCGGTCGAGCTGCTCGCCAAGGCGCCCCCCGCCGGCACCGGCGGCACCCCCTCCCGCGAGGCGCTCGACGCCAATGCCCGGCTGCTGGAAACGGTGCTCGCCGACTACGGCGTGCAGGGCCGCATCGTCGACTACCTGCCCGGCCCGGTCGTCACCCTGTACGAGCTGGAACCCGCCCCCGGCATCCGCAGCGCCCGGGTCATCGGCCTTGCCGACGACGTCGCCCGCACCCTTTCGGTCACCGCCGTCCGCATCGCCACCGTCCCCGGCCGCAACGTCATCGGAATCGAGGTGCCCAACCCGAAGCGCGAGACCGTCTATTTCTCCGAGCTGCTGGCCTCTGAGGAGTGGGAGAAGCAGCAGGGACGCCTGACGCTCGCCTTGGGCAAGAACATCGCCGGCAAGCCGGTGCTGGCCGACCTGTCGCGCATGCCGCATCTGCTTGTCGCCGGCACCACCGGCTCGGGCAAGTCGGTCGGCATCAACGCGATGATCCTGTCGCTGCTCTACAAGCTCTCGCCCGATCAGTGCCGGCTGATCCTGATCGATCCCAAGATGCTGGAGCTGTCGGTCTACGAGGGCATCCCCCATCTTCTCGCCCCCGTCGTCACCGAGCCGCCCAAGGCGGTACTGGCGCTGAAATGGACGGTGCGCGAGATGGAGCGCCGCTACCGCGCCATGAGCCAGCTCGGCGTGCGCAACGTCGCCGGCTACAACGACCGCGTCGCCGACGCCCGCGCCAAGGGCGAGGTCGTCACCCGCCGCGTGCAGACCGGCTTCGACAGCGAGACCGGCAAGCCGGTGTTCGAGGCGCAGCCGCTGGCGCTGGAGCCGCTGCCGCTGATCGTCGTCGTCATCGACGAGATGGCCGACCTGATGATGGTCGCCGGCAAGGAGATCGAGGCGGCGGTGCAGCGCCTTGCCCAGCTGGCCCGCGCCGCCGGCATCCATGTCATCATG
>JBGAIK010000157.1:0-7142 GCA_044225615.1 Acetobacteraceae bacterium
ACCCTGACCCGGCGCCGTCTTCGCTAGTGTCCTGTCCCCGAAGTTCGCCATCCTTCATGGCGGACGTAGGGGTGAACAGGACACTGAAAACAAAGAGCTAGTGTCCCGATTCCGACCGCTGCACGTGGCAACGAACTTCGGAATCGGGACACTAGTCCTCAGTCCTCGGCGGTGACCGTGATCTGGTCGCTCATCATCTTCTGCGGATCGCTGCGGTGCTTCACGCCGTCAAGCTCGATCATCGCATAGGGAACCAGCATCTCGGTCCGCAGCCCGGCCTTCTCCAGCGCCGCGCGGCTCGGCAGGTAGGCGCAGTTGGCATCCCCGACCACGCTGAACACCACCAGCGTGTAGTCGTCCTTGAACTCCACCCGGGCGATCGGCCCGCCGGCCGAGACGTTGGAGGCCATGTCGTAGGCGCTTTCCGGCTCGTTCGCCTCGTTCTTGCAGGCCAGCACCACCGACGGGTCGGCGCCGAAGGTCTGCTGGTCGAACTTCCACGCGCCGCCTTCCTTGACGAATTCAAGCGTGATGCCGGCCTTGATCACCGTCCCCGGCGGCGGCGCTCCGGGCGGCAGCTTCTGCCCCTTGGGCACCGTCTTGGTCGCAACCGTCACCAGCCGCGCCTTGGCGGCACCGCCGTCGATGAAGCTGTGCACCGGCGTCACCGTCTCCGGCATCATCATCTTCGCCATTTCCAGCGCTTCCTTCCGCTGCTGGGCGGTGCGGGTCTGGGCCTTGTATTTCGTCTTCAGCTCGCTCGACATCATCGCCATCGCCGCGTCGAACTTGCCGGCCAGCACGGCCGCCTTGTAGCCGTCGTAGAGCTTGAGCAGCGCCTGCTGGGTGGCGTCGTCCACCTTGGCGGCGCGGGCGGGCAGGGCGAGCAGCAGGCAGAGCGCGGTTGCAACCGTCAGCAGGCGCATGGCGTGTCCTCCCACATTCGTGATCGCATCCAACGCCGGATGCGAAACGCAGGACAACGCACGATCCTGCGAGCGGCGCCCAACTGGCCAGTGCCCGGGCGGCCTGCTAGCCTCGCCCGGCCCAACGGCACACGGGGGACCCGATGCGCATCAGCGTCATGCAGATGAACTGCGGCCACGAGAAATCGGCCAATATCGCCCAGGCCCGCCGCCTGATCGACGCGGCCGTCGAGGCCGACCGGCCGCAGGTCGTGAGCCTGCCGGAAATGTGGAGCTGCCTCGGCGGCGACCGCCAGATCAAGTTCGCCCAGGCCGAGGAACTCCCCCCGCCCGGCAGCAACGAACCCGGCGGCGAGGCCTACGAGTTCCTGCGCGGCATGGCCCGCGACCGCCAGATCCACGTCCATGGCGGCTCCATCGCCGAGCGCGCCGGCGAGAAGCTGTTCAACACCACCGTCGTCTTCGACCCCGCCGGGCACGAGGTCGCCCGCTACCGCAAGATCCACCTGTTCGACATCGTCAGCCCCGACGGCACCGGCTACCGCGAAAGCAGCACCTACGGCGCCGGCGCGGAGCTGGTCACCTGCGAGGCCGGCGGCATCAAGGTCGGCTGCGCCATCTGCTACGACGTCCGCTTCCCCGAGCTCTTCCTCGCGCTCCGCCGCGCCGGCGCGGAGGTCATCTTCCTGCCCTCCGCCTTCACCGCCCAGACCGGCAAGGACCACTGGGAGGTGCTGATCCGCGCCCGCGCGATCGAGACCCAGTGCTGGATGGTCGCCCCCGCCACCTGGGGCCGCCACACCGAGCGCACCGGCGACCGCTTCACCTACGGCCACTCGCTGGTCTGCGACCCGTGGGGCCATGTGGTGGCCAAGGTGTCGGACGGCGTGGGCTGGGCCACCGCCCGCATCGACAGCGCGGTCACCGCCCGGGTGCGGCGCGACATGCCCGTCCTGGACCACCGGACGCTCGCCTGGTGGATGGCGGGGCGCTGGCGCTCGACCGGATCAGCTTCCTCGCCTCCTCCGCCCCGCTCGCCCAGGACGCCCGCGCCCGGCTCGCCGCGCGCTACGGCGACCACCCGGCCGAGCGGGCGCAGGTGGTCGTCGCCCTCGGCGGCGACGGCTTCATGCTGGAGACGCTGCACCGCTTCCTGAACCGCGACGTGCCGGTCTACGGCATGAACTGCGGCTCGGTCGGCTTCATGATGAACGGCTTCAGCGAGGACGACCTGCCCGGCCGGCTCGCCCGCGCCCAGGCGACCGAGCTCTATCCGCTGCGCATGGCCGCCACCACCCGCGCCGGCGCGGTCGAGCAGGCGCTCGCCTTCAACGAGGTCTCGCTGCTGCGCCAGCTGCGCCAGGCCGCCAAGATCCGCATCTCGGTCGACGCCCGGGTCCGGCTCGAGGAGCTGATCTGCGACGGCGTGCTGGTCTCCACCCCCGCCGGCTCCACCGCCTACAACCTCTCGGCGCACGGCCCGATCGTGCCGCTCTCGGCCAACCTGCTGCCGCTCACGCCGATCAGCGCCTTCCGCCCCCGCCGCTGGCGCGGCGCCCTGCTGCCCGCCTCCGCGCAGGTGCTGTTCGAGGTGCTGGAGACGGAAAAGCGCCCGGTCGCGGCGGTCGCCGACTTCACCGAGGTGCGCGACGTGGTCTCGGTGGCCGTGCGCGAAGACCGCGACACCGCCGCCCGCGTGCTGTTCGACCCCGACCAGGGCCTGTCGGAGCGGATCATCGTCGAGCAGTTCACGGTCTAGCCCGGCCTGCGGCTATACTCGCGCGATGGACAACGATTCGGCCGCGCGCCGGCAGCCCGTCTGGCTGGACATCCGCAAATACATCCAGGACCTGATCGCACGCCCCGGCCTGCGGCCAGGCGACCGGGTGCCCTCGGAACGCGCCCTGGCCGAGACGCTGGGTGCCAACCGGATGACGGTGCGCAAGGCGCTCGACAGCCTGGTCGCGATGGGCGCGCTGGAACGCAACAGCCGCAGCGGCACCCGCATCCCGCTGCCGCAGGTCACCCGCCCGGTCGATGCGCACACCTCGATGGGCATCGCCCGCATCGTCCGCGCCGGCGGCGGCACCCCGGGCAACCGCCTGCTCGAATTCGGCCGCGTGCCGGCCGAGCCGCGCATGGCCGAGCGGCTCGGCCTGTCCGAGGGCGACCCGGTGGTCGTGTTCCGCCGCCTGTGGACGGTGAACGAGACGCCGTTCTGCATCGAGACCAGCCACCTCCCCGCGGCCCGGGTGCCGGGCCTGGCGGCCGACGACCTCGGCGAGGGCCGCTCCTTCTACGGGCTGCTCGGCGAGCGCTACGGCATTGTCACCACCGGCGCCGAGCGCACCATCGGCATCGGCAGCTCGACCGAGGCGGAGGCGCAGCTGCTGGGCCTGCGGACCGGCACGGCCATCCTGCTGCTGCGGCTGCTGGTCTCCGACACGGCGGGGCGGCCGATCGAATACATGACCTCGGTGAACCATCCGCAACTGGTGGTGTTTCGCACGACGCGGCCGGGGTAGGAAGGAAGCGGTTCTTTCTTGAAAAAAAGAACCAAAAAACCTTGATCCGTTTGGCGGGTATGCTCGGCGTCGCCGCGCGACGGCCCTTCCCTACCCCAACGCCTGCGAAACCAACGCAAACCGCAGCGGCGGCGGCGTGTGCTCCCAGCGTCCCGTGGTCATCGCCGTCACCGTGTCCACCCTGGCGAGCCCATGCCGTTCGAGCACACCGGCCAGGGACACGGCATGGCCGGTCAGGTCGAGACGCGTGAAGGCGCCGGGCTGGGCAAGGGCCATCACAAGGCCGATGGCCGCGGCCGCGTCGGGCGCGACGACCGGGCCGATCACGGTGCCGCGGCCGAAGCGGCGGGCGACGGCGAAAGCGGTGCGGTCCTCGGCGATCAGGGCGGTGCCGGCGTCGAGCAGCGCGGCCAGGCTGGCCGGGGCGGGAGCGCCGAAGGCGGCCGCGTCCAATGCGACGAGGGTGGCGAGGTCGGCCGCGCCAGCCTGGCGGAGGCCGGCGGCGCGCGCCGGCGCGCCGGACCAGACCCCCTGGACCTGATGGATGTCTCCGGCGGGGGCGAAGCCGAGCGCGGCATAGAGCGGCAGGCCGGCGGCGGTGGCGTTCAGCATCAGCGCGCGCGGGGCGGCTTCATCCAGCAGCGCCCGCATGATGCGTCGGCCAAGTCCCTTGCCCTGGCGCTCGGGCGCGACCAGCACCATGCCGACGGTGGCGTGGCGCGGGCCGTGCGGCCACCACAGGCCGGTGCCGATCAGCGCGCCGTCCTCCTCGATGGCGACGCCCTCGCCGAGGCGCAGCAGCATGGCCCAGTCCTCCAGCCGGTGCGGCCAGCGCAGCCCGGCGGTGATGGCATGGGCGGCAGGGAGGTCGGCGGCGGCAAGGGCGCGCAGCGTGGCGCTCATGCGCGCGGCCTGGCATGGCCGCGGACCCAGGCGATGAAATCGTCGTCGGGCATCTCGCCGGCGGCCATGGCGAGCATGGCCACCACCGACTCGGCGTCGCTGGCGTCGAAGGCATGGCCGTTCATGGCCAGGAACAGTTCCAGCGCCACGTAGGCGGTGCGCTTGTTGCCGTCGATGAACGGGTGGTTGCGCGCGATGCCGATCGCATAGATCGCGGCCAGTTCGGCGAGGTCCGGCTCGCCATAGGCAAGTCGGTTCTCAGGCCGGGCCAGGGCGCTGTCGAGCAGGGCGGTGTCGCGGAGGCCGGCGGCTCCGCCATGGGCGGCGATCTGTTCGTCGTGGATGGCGAGGATGATCCGGCGACTGAGCCAGGCGATCACTTGGCCAGCTCGCGCAGCACCGCCTTGCGGCGGCGCATGATCTCGCGTGCCTGAGTCATCTGAGCCTCGAATTCGGGATCGTTGGTGGTCAGCCGGATGCCATCCTCGGTCTCCACCGCGTACACCGTGTCGCCCTTCTGCACGCCAAGCTTGGCAAGCAGCTCCTTGGGCAGGGTCATGCCCACGGAATTCCCGACGGCGATCAGCTTGATGGCGGACATGGCAGCCTCCGTTGCTACGCACGTTATAACCCACCCCCTCGGAACGCACCAGCATTTCTGGGTTTCTCTGGCGCATGGCTGAATGCTTGCCTAGTCTGTGCCGATGGCCACCCCCGCCCCCGTCTCGGCCGAGGCCGAGCCCGATGTCGCCGCGCTGCTCGCCGCCCGGCCGCATCTGACCATGCACGCCTTCGACGGCCTCGTCGTCGAGGGCGTGCCGCTGTCGCGCATCGCCGACGAGCTCGGCACGCCCTGCTGGGTCTATTCCGCCGGCACCATGCGCGCCCGCCTTGCCGAGCTGAAAGCGGCGATGGACCCGATCGGCGCCCAGGTCCACTACGCGGTCAAGGCCAACGACCATCTCGCCGTGCTGCGCGTCTTCGCCCGCGGCGGCGCCGGTGCGGACGTGGTCAGCGAGGGCGAGCTGCGCCGCGCCCGCGCCGCGGGCGTCGCGGCCGACCACATCGTCTTCTCCGGCGTCGGCAAGCAGGTGGCCGAGATCGAGCACGCGCTGGCCGAGGGCATCCACCAGCTCAACATCGAAAGCGCCGAGGAGCTGGAGATGATCGCCGCCGCCGCCGCCCGCACCGGGCGCACGGCGAAGGTCGCGCTGCGCATCAACCCGGACGTCGATGCCGGCACCCACGCCAAGATCACCACCGGCAAGGCCGAGAACAAGTTCGGCATACCCTATGCCGAGGCCGCCGCCGTCTACGCCCGGGCGGCGGCGCTGCCCGGGGTGGAGCCGGTCGGCATCGCGCTGCATATCGGCAGCCAGATCCTGTCCATCGCGCCCTACCGCGCCGCCTTCGCCCGGGCGGCGGAGCTGATCCGCGCCATCCGCGCCCTGGGCCTGCCGGTCAGCCGCATGGATTGCGGCGGCGGCATCGGCATCGGCTACCAGGACGAGCCGGGCGGCTCGCCGACGGCGCTGGCCGGGGCGATGCGCGCCGCCTTCCACGGCATGGAGCTGCAGCTGATGGTCGAGCCCGGCCGCTGGCTGGTCGGCCCGGCCGGCATGCTGCTGGCAAGCGTGGTGCTGGTGAAGGGCCACGACCGCTTCGTGGTGCTCGACGCCGCGATGAACGATCTCGTGCGCCCGGCCATGTACGAGGCCTGGCACGGCATCGTGCCGCTGGCCGCCGGCAACGCCGTCGGCGCCACCCGGTCCGTGGACATCGTCGGCCCGGTCTGCGAATCCGGGGACACGTTCGCGCGCAACCGGAAGCTGCCGACCTTGCCGGCCGGCGCCCGCGTCGCCATCCTCGATGCCGGGGCGTATGGCGCGGTCATGAGCTCCACCTACAATGCCCGGCCGATGCCCCCGATCGCCATGATCGACGGCGACCGCTGGACCACGATCCGCGCACGCCAGCGCCACGAGGACCTGTGGGCCGGCGAGAAGATGCCCGACTTCCTCTAGCCCCGCCTTCCCTGGCCACCACATTCGTCGAGCTCCCGCTTCCTCTAGCCTGAGTGCACCGATGAGCGAACCGCCGCAGGCACCGGACGAGACGGACGTTCTGTTCTACGTGCTGCGGCGCAAGCGCGCGCAGGCATGGGCGGCGCTGGCCTACGAGCGGCTGTGGCCGGCGGTCTGGCCGGCGCTCGGCGTGGCCGGGGTGTTCGCCTGCCTCGCGCTGCTGGCGGTGCCGTCCTACCTGCCGCTCTGGGCGCATCTGGCGCTGCTCGCCGCCTTCGGCCTGCTGTTCCTCGCCGCCCTCGTCCACGGGTTGTGGCGGCTGACCCGGCCCACGCTGCCGGAGGCCGACCGGCGGCTGGAACGCGCCACCGGCCTGCGCCACCGGCCGCTGCAGGTGCTGCACGACCGCCCGGCGCTGCCCGGCGCCGACGCGCTGTGGCAGGCCCATTTCGCCCGGGCCCGGGCGCAGATCACCCGGCTGCGGGTGGGGCTGCCGCGGCCCGGCCTCGCCGCCCGCGACCCCCGCGCGCTGCGCATCGGCGTGGTCGTGGCCCTCGTCGCAAGCCTCGTCATCGCCGGCGAGCAGGCCGGCACGCGGCTGGAGCGCGCCTTCACCCCGCGCGTGGCGGCGGCGGGGGTTCCGGCCAGCACCCTGCTCCAGGCCTGGATCACGCCGCCCGGCTACACCGGCCTCGCGCCGGTGTTCCTCAAGGCCGAGGGCGGGGCGGTCTCCGTGCCCGCGGGCTCGCACCTGACGATCAGCG
>JBGAIK010000157.1:7152-11832 GCA_044225615.1 Acetobacteraceae bacterium
CACCTGACGATCAGCGTCAGCGGCGGCGGCGACACCGCGCCCGAACTGCACATGGCCGGCCGGTCCGCGCCGTTCGCACGCCTGGGCGATGCCAGCTTCCAGGCTGATGCCGACCTCGAGGATGGCGGCCGCCTCGCCGTCGAGCGCGGCGGCCGCGCCATCGCCGCCTGGGACCTCTCGGTGGTGGCCAACCGCGCCCCGGTGGTGAGCTTCCCCGAGCCGCCCGGCCCGGCGCAGAGCCAGCGCACCCCGCAGGTCCGCCTGCCCTGGCAGGTCGCGCACGACTATGGCGTGACCGCCCTGCAGGCCGAGCTGCGGCTCAAGGACCGGCCGGAGGCGCCCGCCCTGGTGGTGGCGATCCCGCTGCCCGGCGGCGCGCCGAAGGCGGCCAGGGGCGCGCGGCTGCAGGACCTCACCGCCCATCCCTGGGCCGGCATCGCCGTCACCGCCCGGCTGGTCGGGCGCGAGGCGACGGGCCTGACCGGCACCAGCGCCGAGGCCGGGTTCATCCTGCCCGAGCGGCGCTTCCAGAACCCGGTCGCCCGCTCCCTGATGGCCGTGCGCAAGAACCTGACCCTGCGGCCGGGCGAGCGGGCCGCGGCGGTGCAGGAACTGGCGCGCATCGCCAGCCTGGACGATGTCTGGCAGGACGATCTCGGCGGCTACCTGAACCTCAGCGCCATCGCCGCCCTGCTCCACCGCGACCGCAAAGGTACCTCGGTCGAGGAGGCGCAGGCGCGGATGTGGCAGCTCGCGCTCCATCTCGAGGAAGGCGCGCCCGAGCGCACCGCGCGCGCGCTCGAGCAGGCGCGCCAGGCCCTGCGCGAGATGCTGGAGGCGGAGAAGCGCGGCGAGCAGGTGGACAAGGCCGAGATCGAGAAGAAGACCCGCGAGGTGGAGGAGGCGCTCAAGCGCCACCTCCAGGCCCTGGCCGAGCAGGCCAGGCGCGACCCCGGCAGCGACAAGTTCGATCCCGAGCGGCAGCGCATGGATGCCCGCGACCTCCAGCGCCTGGCCGAGCAGATGCGCGACGCCGCCCGCGAAGACCGGATGGAGGACGCCCGCGACAAGCTGGCCGAGCTGGAGAAGCTGCTGGAGGAGCTGGAGAAGGGCCGCCCCGAGCGCGGCAGGATGACCGAGCGCCAGCGCCAGCGCGCCGAGAAGCGGCAGAAGGGCGAGCAGCAGATGTCCGCGGTGCAGGACATGGTCCGCCGCCAGGGCGGCCTGCTCGACCAGGCCCAGCAGCGCGCCGACGGCGACCGGCCGAACGATCCGCGCCGTGCCCTGCGCCCGCCCTTCCCGTCGCCCAACGCGCCGCAGAACCAGGCCAATCCGGAGCAGCAGGCCAGGGACCGCACCGCGGAGCAGCGGGTGCAGCAGGCGCTGCGCCGCGCGCTCGGCGAGCTCATGCAGCAGCATGGCGACCTCACCGGCGAGGTGCCGCCCAATCTGGGCGAGGCCGACGGCGCCATGCGCGATGCCGGCCAGGCCCTGGCCCAGGGCAACGACGCCGCCGCCGCCGCTGCCGACCAGCGCGCCATCGAGGCGCTGCAGAAGGGCAGCAAGGCGATGAGCCAGCAGATGGCCAGCATGTTCGGCCGCGGCGACGAGGATGGCGACGACGGCGACGATGGCGACCAGGACGGGCAGGACGGCCAGGGCAACCAGCCCGGCGATCGTCCCGGCAACCAGCCCGGCCAGAACGGCAACCAGTGGGGCGGCCGCAACTGGGGTCCCGGGCGGCCCGACCGCCCGTGGAACGGCGGCCGCCGCGTCGACCGCCACGCCGACGAGCGCCGCGACCCGCTCGGCCGCCTGCTCAAGGAAGGCACCGGCGGCCTCGACGAGAGCGGCCTGACCCAGGTGCCGGAGGAGATGGAGCAGGCCCGCACCCGCGCCATCCAGGACGAGCTCCGCCGCCGCGGCGCCGAACGCACCCGCCCGCAACCGGAGCTCGACTATATCGAACGCCTGCTCCGCCAGTTCTGACCGGCCCGTTCACGAACCCACCTTTCCACCCCCTCCCCTTGTGGGCATGGGCCGCGAAGAGCGGACCAAGGATGGGGGAGGGGTGGCAACCGCTCCGAAGTCGCCCATGCAGGCGTCAGACCTTTCTTCCCCCCTCCCCTTGTGGGCTTGGGCCGCGAAGAGCGGACCAAGGATGGGGGAAGGGTGGCAACCGCCCCGAAGTCGCCCATGCGGGCACAAGATCAAATTCCTCTTGCCCAGCCCAGCGCGCAATGATAAGAACAAACAATGAACATCCACGCGGTGCAGCTGCCGGAGGCAGCCCTGACCACGGTGGCACCCGCCCTCGGCCCGGTGCTGCAGCGCCTGCGCGCGCTGATTGCCGACCGCTTATTGCGCACCGCCTACGCCCCGCTGATCCTCCCCCTCTGGAAATATCTCCGCCGCGTCGAGCTGCGCTTTGCGAAACTCGCCATCCGCCACGCCGCCGGCGAATTCCCCGCCCCCGCGCCGACCGAGCCCCGCGCCCCGCGCCCGCGCACCCCCCGCACCGGCCCGCAAGCGGCGCCGCATCCTTTCCCGCGCCGGTACGGCTGGTTCCTCAAGCTCCTCAAGCACGAGGCGGCCTATGTCCACCACGCCCTGAAGGCCTTCCTCGCCGAGCCCGAGACGGCCGCCCTGATCGCCGCCTGCCCCCGCGCCGCCGGCACGCTGAGCTACGTCTTCCGCATGCTCGCCCTGCCCGACCCGCGCCCCCGCAAGCCCAGACCACCCAGGCCCGCGCCCAAGCCAGCGCCGGCACCCGCGCCCCGCCGCGTCGCCAGCCCCGAACCGCCCGAGCCGGAACGCGCCCGGCTCTTCCCGCGCCCGCCGCAGGAGATGTGCCCCCGCGCTGCCGCGCGCTGGCCGCTGCACCCCCACCTCATCCGCGCAAAGCCGGCCTGACCCGCGCCGCCGGCGCGCGCCGAGTTCATTTCGAATAAGATATTATACCGATATCGACGCGCTAGGCGCCGAACGCCCGCAGGAAAGTCGCCACCGCCGCCGCCACCGTCGCGTCGATCTCGGCCGCGTCGGGCGCCGGCGGCACCACCAGGATCGCGCGCAGGAACAGCAGCGGGCGCAGCAGCGCGCCGAACTGGTCGGCTGCCAGCCGTGCATCGGGCGCGTTCAGCCGCCCGGCCCGGTGCTGGGCCGCGATCCACTCCGACAGGCGGGAAAGAAACACCTCCGGCCCGGCGCGCAGGAAGGCGGCGCCAAGCTCGGGGAAGCGGGCGCTTTCGGATATCACCACCCGCTGGATCGCCTGCGTGTTGGGATCGAGCAGGAAATTCAGCAGCTTGGTCCCGATCAGCGTCAGGCTCTCGCCCACGTCGCCCGGCGCGCAGGCGAACAGCCCCTCGTCGAACGCGATCCGCCCGCAGGCACCGCCGATCACCCCCGCGAACAGCTGGTCCTTCGAGGTGAAATAGGCATACAGCGTCGCCTTCGACACGCCCGCCGCGCGCGCCACGCTGTCCATGCTGACCTGGCCGTAGCCATGCGCCATGAACAGCTTCGCCGCGGCGTCGATGACAGCCTGCCGCTTGGGCGAGATGTCGGCGGAAGCGAGGGATGCGGACATGCACCCTATGTGCACCTGTCCCGGCGTTTCGTCAACCGAAATTTGAACTGGACCGTTCAGTTCACTCTTGACGTTGCGCCGCAGCAGGCGCAGGTTCCGCGCGACTGGACTGAACCGTTCGGTTCATCGCGCGGAGCGATCCCCATGAATGCCATCACCCACACGCTGGTCGCCGATCAGCCCGATCTCGATGCCCAAGCGGCGGCGAAGCCCCGCCCCAACCGGCGCAAGCTGCTGCTGCGCGGCACCGCCGCCCTCGCCGTCCTCGCCGTGGCCGCCATCGCCGGCAACTGGTGGTACGCGGAGGGGCGCTGGATCCAGTCCACCGACAACGCCTATGTCCAGGGCGACATCGCCGTGCTGTCGGCCCGGGTCGACGGCGACGTGGCCAGGATCCTGGTCGCCGACAACCAGCGCGTGAAGGCCGGCGACCCGCTCATCGCCATCGACCCGCGCGACTGGCAGGCCCGCCGCGACCAGGCCGCCGCCGCGCTCGCCGAGGCCCGCGCCGCCCTGCTCGGCGCCCAAGGCGCGGTGGTCCAGGCCCAGGCGGCCATCGGCCAGGCCGACGCCCAGCGCGACCAGGCCGAGGCCGAGCTCACCCGCGCCAGCGCCGACGCCGCCCGCACCGGCGCCCTCGTCGGCGCCGGCTGGACCTCCCGCCAGGCCAACGACCAGGCCGTCGCCGCCCAGCGCAAGGCGGAGGCCGGGCTCGCCAACGCCACCGCCCAGCGCAGCTGGAACCAGCAGGCGCTGGCCGTCGCCCAGACCCAGGCCGCCGCCGCCCTGGCCCGCGTCGGCGCGGCCGAGGCGCAGCTCCGCCTCGCCGAGAACAATCTCGACTACACCACCATCCGCGCGCCCTTCGACGGCATCGTCGGCAACCGCGCCGCCCAGCCCGGCCAGCGCGTCGCCCCCGGCCAGCAGCTGATCGCCATCGCCCCCCCGCCCGACCGGCTCTACGTCACCGCCAACTTCAAGGAAACCCAGCTGCGCCACATGAAGCCGGGCGACCCGGTCACGCTGTCCGCCGACATCGACAGCGCCGCCCATGTCACCGGCCATGTCGACAGCCTCGCACCGGCCAC
>JBGAIK010000158.1:0-5682 GCA_044225615.1 Acetobacteraceae bacterium
GAACAGGATCAGGCCGATCAACACGTCCCCGCCCATGAGCAGCCCGCCGAAGGCGGCGACGACGTGGCCGGCGGCGTGCTTGCCCTCGCTGCCATGGGCAAGGATGAGGCGGGTGGTGGCGACGTTGAGCGACAGGCGCAGCAGCGTGGTCAGCAGCAGCATGGTGGGGAAGCTGGTGAATTCCAGCGGCTTCTGCAGGAACATCGCCACCATCAGCACCAGCACCGAGGCGGTGATGGACAGCGCGAGCCCGATATCGAGCAGCAGGCTCGGCAGCGGCAGCACCAGCACCGAGAGCAGCAGGATGATGCCGATGGCGAGGCCGACGTCGCGGCCCGGCATGAGGCCGGGCAGGCGGGCACGAAGATCGGCGATGACGGCTGACATCAACTACCCCGCGACGCCGGCCAGCGGGGGCGGCACGATGGCCCCGCTGGTGGCGTAGTCGCGCAGCTTGTTGCGCAGCGCGCGGATCGAGATGCCGAGCATGACGGCGGCGTGGGTGCGGTTGCCGTTGGTATGGGTCAGGGTGCGCAGGATCAGGTCGCGCTCCACGTCCTCGATGCGGCGGCCGACAAGGTCGTCGGCCAGTGCCTGCGGCGCGGGGGGGGCCTCCCTGTCGTCGCCGAGCTCGAGCGCGGCCGGTCCGATCTCGGCGCCGTCGGCGAGCAGCACGGCACGGTGGATGGTGTTTTCCAGCTCGCGCACGTTGCCCGGCCAGGCGTGGCGGGCAAGGCGCTGCATGGCAGCGACGGAGAGCGAGCGGTCGGGCAGCCCGTTCAGCTTCGCGTAGTGCTGCGCGAAATGCTCGGCCAGGCGCGGGATGTCGCCCGGCCGCTCGGCCAGCGCCGGCAGCCGCAGGCTGACCACGTTGAGGCGGAAAAACAGGTCGCCGCGGAAACGGCCGGCCGCTACCTCCACCGGCAGGTCGCGGTTGGAGGTGGCGATGATGCGCACGTTGACCGGCACCGGGCGCTCGCCGCCGAGGCGGTCGATCTCACGCTCCTGGATGGCGCGCAGCAGCTTGGCCTGGATGCGCACGTCCATCTCGCTGATCTCGTCCAGCAGCAGCGTGCCGCCGTCGGCCATCTCGAACTTGCCCACCCGCCGGCCGAGCGCCCCGCTGAACGCGCCCTTCTCATGGCCGAACAGTTCCGATTCCAGCATCGTCTCCGGAATCGCGGCGCAGTTGACGCCGACGAACTGCCCCCTGGCGCGGCGCGAGCGGGCATGAATGAAGCGCGCCATCACCTCCTTTCCGGTCCCTGACGGGCCGGCGAGCAGGATCGAGGCGTCGGTGCCGGCGACCTGCTCGGCGCGGCGCAGCAAGGCGAGCATGGCCGGGTCGCGGGCGATCGGGGTGCTGCGGTCGTGGCTCGCCTCGTGCAGCATGGCGGCGATCAGCAGCGGATCGGGCGGCAGCGGCAGGAACTCGCGCGCGCCGGCGGCGATCGCGTCAACCGCCGCGTCGGCCTCGGCGCTGGTGCCGCAGGCGATTACCGCGATGTCGTGGCGCTGGGCGCGCAGGGCTGCGATCAGCTCGCGCACCGGCTGGGCGACCTCGCAGAAGATCATCTCCACATTCGCCCCGCGCGCCAGCGCGGCGACGGCGGCCTCCACGGTGTCGGCCTGCTCCAGCACGGCGCCGGAGCGGCGGGCGATCGCCGCGGCCTCGCCCAGGCGGCCGGAGAGGCTGCCCACGATCATGATGCGCATCGGGCGGCTCCTACAGCGAGCGGTCGGCCTTGACGATTTCCGTCATCGTCACGCCGAGCCGGTTGTCGTCCACCATCACCACCTCGCCGCGCGCGACCAGCCGGTTGTTGACGTAGATGTCGATCGCCTCGCCGAGCTTGCGGTCCAGCTCCACCACCGCGCCGCGGCCGAGCTTGAGCAGCTGGCTCACCTGCATGGTGGACTTGCCGAGCACGGCGCTGACGGTGACCGGAATGTCGTAGACTGCCTCCAGATCGCGGGCAGTGCGGGTGCCGGGCGGCTCGGCGACGCCGGTGGCCACTTCCGACAGGTCCGACAGGCCGATCTTCTCATCCATGGGCCGTCTCCTCCAGGATGGGCGCCGGCAGCAGGCCGAACTCCGCGAGCACGGCACGGGTGCCGGCAAGCGCCGCGGCGCTGTCGCGAGAGGCGCCGCCGCCCTGCCAAACGATGGCGATGTCGCCCGGCCCGCCCTCGGTCGGCTCCAGCCTCACCCGGCCGGTTCGCGCGGCGGGCAGTCGGTCCAGCAGCGTGATCGCCTCGGGTGCGGCGGCAATGGTTACCGCCGGCTCGGCGCGCAGCGCCGGCAGCACCGCCTCCGCCACCCGCCGTGCCTCGGCCGCGCCCAGCCGCGCGAAGGTGGCGGGCAGGGCAGCCGCGGCCATCGCGATCACGGCGCGGCCGATCGCCTCGGCGCTGGCCTCCGCGATCTCCGCCGCGTCGGACCCGGCGCGGGCCAGCGCTGCGTCCAGCGACGCCGCCAGCGCCGCGGCCTGGCCGGCCATCAGGTCGGCCCGCTCGGCCCGGCCGAGCCGCAGCCCCTCGTCCCGCGCGGCGGCGCGGCAGTGCGGCAGGCCGGCATCGGCGCGGCAACGGTCGCAGCCGCAGCCGAAGACCGGGTCGGGCGCGGGCTCGCGCGCGGCAACGGCGACAGGCAGCGAATCGAAATCCTCGATCAGCAGGCGCATCGCCGGGCCCCCGCGCCGTTCGGGTTGTGGGTCAATAGACCATCTCCTCGTCCTTGCCTTCGCTGATCTCGATCTGGCCCTGGGCGGCGAGTTCCTTGGCCATGGCCACGATGCTCGCCTGCGCCTCGTCCACGTCGCGCAGCTTGACCGCGCCCAGCGCCTCGATGTCGTCCTTCAGCATCTTGCCGGCCCGCTCGGAGAGGTTGCTGAAGAACAGCTCGCGCAGCTTCTCCGAGGCGCCCTTCAGCGCCAGCGGCAGCTTGTCCTTCTCCACCACGCGCAGCAGGGTCTGCACCGCCATCGGTGTCAGCCGCTGCAGGTCGTTGAAGGTGAACATCAGCGCCTTGATCTTCTCCGCGCTCTCGCGGTTGCGCTCCTCCAGCGCGCCGATGAAGCGGCTCTCGGCGGCACGATCGAGGTTGTTGAAGATCTCGGCGATCATCTCGTGCGCGTCGCGCCGCGTGCTGCGCGACAGGTTGGACATGAACTCGGCGCGCAGGGTGCGCTCCACGCCGTCGAGCACGTCGCGCTGGATCGATTCCATGCGCAGCATGCGCATCACCACTTCCATGGCGAAGCCGTCCGGCAGCAGCGCCAGCACGCGCGCGGCATGGTCGGAGCGCACCTTGGACAGCACCACCGCGACCGTCTGCGGGTATTCGTTCTTGAGGTAGTTGGCGAGCACGACCTCGTTCACGTTGCCCAGCTTGTCCCACATGGTGCGGCCGGCGGGACCGCGGATCTCCTCCATGATCTGGGCCACGCGGTCGCGCGGCAGCGTCTTCAGAAGCAGCCGCTCGGTGTTCTCGAAGCCGCCAACCAGGTTGCCGGCCGCGCCCAGGTTCTCGGTGAACTCGGCGCAGACCCGCTCGACCGTGTCGGCCTGGACCGGACCCAGCTGCGACATCGCCGCCGACAGCTCCTTGATCTCGTCCTCGTGCATCATGGTGAAGAGCTGGGCGCAGCGTTCCTCGCCCAGCGCCAGCATCAGGATCGCGGCCTTCTGGGGGCCGGGCAGGAAGCGGTTCTCGTTGCGGCCGGACATCAGGCGGGCTCCTGCCGCAGCCAGCCGCGGACGATGGAGATGGATTCCTCGGGGTGCTGCTCGACCAGTGCGGCCAGCCGGCGCATGGCGTTGGCACGGACATTGCCCTCGACATTGGCCAGCGCCATCTCGCCGCCCTCATCGCCATCGGGCCCGGTCAGCAGCCCCGCGACCGGGCTGCCGGGCAGCGCCCCCGCACCGCCGGCTGCTGCGCCGGCGAAGGCGACGGCGGCCGACTGGGCAGGGTCGGGACCGGCAACCTGCCCCGCCGCCGGCGCCGTCAGGCGGTAGACCATCGGCCGCAGGATGAAGAGCAGCATCGCCAGGACCACCAGCGCCGGGATCGCGGTGCGCGCCAGGCCCAGCAGGTCGGACGGCGCCATGGCGATGCCGAACAGCCGCGGCTGGTCGGGCAGGGCCGGCTCCTCGCGGGCAGCAAAGCGCATGTTGACCATCTCAACCTGGTCGCCGCGCTTCTGGTCGAAGCCGACCGCCGACTTGACCAGCCGCGTCATCCGCTCCAGGTCCTCGGCCGGCAGCGGTGCCCAGGTGGCGGTGCCGTCGGCCGCCCTGGTCTCGGTCCCGTCGACGATCACCGCCAGGCTCAGCCGGCGGATCTGCGCCTGGTCGCGCACCAGGTTCCGCGTGGTGCGGCTGATCTCGAAATTGGTGGTCTCGTCCTGTCGCGCCTCCTGGCTGCCCGCGCCTTCCTGGCCGGCATTGGCGTTCGGCAGGTTGTTCTGTACGGTTACTGATTGCGGCGCCTCGGTGGAGCGGCTGGTGTTGTTCGAGGTCTGGGTGGAGCGCACCACCTGCCCGTCGGGATCGAACCTTTCGCTGGTCTCGCTCACCCGCTCCAGGTCGAGCTCCACGGTCGCCTCGGCACGGACCCGGCCGGGGCCGAGGCTGCGCTCGAGGATCTCCTCGGCGGCGCGCGCCAGCCTGGCCTCGATGCCGCGCCGCAGCGCCTCGGTCTGCGTCTGGCTGCGGCCGCCCTCGCCGTCGTTGGGGCGGGTCAGCAGGGTGCCGCGATTGTCGGCCACGGTGATGTTGGCGGGCTTCAGGCCGGGCACGGCGGTGGCGACCAGATGGACGATCGACTGCACGCCCTCGCGGTCGATGCCGCCGGCGCCGGTGGTGAGCAGGACGGAAGCCTGCGCCTGCTGCGCCTGCCGCTCGAACGGCTCGCGCCGCGGCAGGACGATATGGACACGCACGCCGCGCACGCCGGCGACGCCGCGGATGGTGCGCGCCAGCTCGCCCTCCAGCGCGCGGAGCTGGTTCATGCGCTGCTGGAACTGGGTCGCCGTGATGCCGTCGGTGCGATCGAAGATCTCGTAGCCGACGCCGCCCCCGGTGGGCAGGCCGTCGCGGGCGAGAGCGAGGCGGGCGCGCGCGACCCGGTCGCCCGGCACCAGGATCTGCCGCCCGCCGGCACGCAGCTGGTAGGGAATCTGCTGCTTGTCCAGGTGCTCGACGATCTGCGCCGATTCGTTGAGATCGAGGTCGGCGTAGAGCAGCGACATCTGCTCTCCGCCCGACATCAGGGAAAGGGTGCCGAGCGTCGCGACGGTCATCACCGCGGCAACCGCAAGCCCGATCAGGCGGGCCGGGCCGAGGGCGCGCAGGCTGTCGAGAAGGTTGCTCATGGCCAAGGCGCCCCTGCTGGCAGCGCGTTTTGCGCCGGTGGCCGGATGCTGGGGCGCCGGGCCTAAGAATCCATGAACGGCCCGGCAAATGCTGCCGGGCGCCGCATCACGGCAGCAGGTCGGGCCGGTCGGTGCACAGCCCGTCCACGCCCCAGTCGAGCAGCCGGCGCATGTCGCCCGGCTCGTTCACGGTCCAGGGCAGCACGCGCAGGCCGAGCCCGTGGGCCTCCTGGACCAGCGCCCGGGTCAGGCTGGCATGTTGCGGCGCCCAGGCGGGCACCCAGCCCGGCGTGCCGGCGGCGCG
>JBGAIK010000158.1:5702-11592 GCA_044225615.1 Acetobacteraceae bacterium
CGGCCTGCGGGGTGGAGCCGGCATGGTCCGGCAGGTCCCACCACAGCCCGGGATTCCTGGCCTCGCGGGGGCTGGTGAGGAAGGCGAGCGGGATGTCCGGGCGGGTGCGCCGCAGGTGGGCGAGCCCGCGCCAGTCGAAGGACCGGACGGCGAGCCGCGCCACGGCGCCGCTGCGCTCGGCCACGGCGACGATGGCGTCGGCCATGGCTTCGGGGCTGACCGTGGTGTCGCGCCGGTCGGGGATGGTCTTGATCTCGGCGTCGATGCGGGTGGCGCCGGTGGCGCGGAAGGTGGCCTCCAGCGTCGGGATGCGGGCGCCGTCGATCGGGCGCTGCTGCGGAAACTGGGCGGCATAGGCGCTGCCCGGGCGCAGCCGGCCGACGTCGTAGCGCTGCAGCGCGGCGAGGGAGAGGCTGCGGATCGTCGGGCCGTGGCCGCGCAGCCAGGCGCCGTCCGGGCCGCGGGCGATGTCGGGATGGAGTTCCACGTCGTGGTGGACGACCGCGACCCCGTCGGCGGTGACGGCAACGTCGAGCTCGATGCTGTCGACGCCGAGCGCGATCGCGGCGGCGAAGCCCTCCAGCGTGTTCTCGGGGGCTAGGCCGCGGGCGCCGCGGTGGCCGCATTTCTCGTAGCGCATGGGTGGGGCCTGTGCGGGGGTTGCGGACGCGTCAGGTTGCGGCAGAGTGCGGCGCATGAGCGAGAAGATTCTGGGCGTGCTGGGCGGCATGGGTCCGCTGGCGAGCGCGCAGTTCATGCTGCGGCTGACCCTGCTGACGCCGGCGTCGCGGGACCAGGAGCATATCCCGGCGGTGCTGTGGTCCGACCCGCGCGTGCCGGACCGGACGCGCGGCCGGCTGGACGGCGGCGAGGACCCCGGGCCCTGGCTGCTGCGCGGCGTGCGCGGCCTGAAGGCGGCGGGCTGCGCCGCGATCGCCATTCCCTGCAACACGGCGCATGGCTGGCACGACGCGATGGCCGCGGAGGGGCTGCCCATCCTGCACATCGTGGACGCGGCGGCGGCAGAGCTTGCCAAGGTGGCGCCGCGCGGCACGGTGGGCGTGATGGGCACCGCGGCGACGCTGCGGATGCGGCTCTACCAGGACCGGCTGGAGGCGCGCGGCTGGTCGACCATCGTGCCGGACGAGGCAGTGATGGCGCGGCTCGTCTCGCCGGCCATCGCGCTGGTGAAGGCGAACCGGGTGGCCGAGGCCTATGCGCCGCTGGCCGAGGCGGCACTGGGCCTGAAGGCGCGCGGCGCCGCGGCCGTGGTGCTGGGCTGCACCGAAATCCCGCTCGGCATCCAGGCCGGGCCCCATGGCGAGCTGGGAATTCCGCTGGTCGACACGATCGACGCGTTGGCGCTCGCGGCGATCGCCTGGGCGCGCGCCTGACGCGCCCGTCGCGTCGCCCAGGCGCACAGGGTCAGTGCTTCTGCTCGGACAGCCGATCGACGAAGGCGATGCCGATGGCGGACAGCACGAACACCACATGAATGGTCGTCTGCCACATGATCGCGTCCGGGGTGACGTTGGCACCCTCCTTGCCGAGCTTGCTGGACTCCGAGCTTGCTGGACTCGATGAACGTGCGCAGCAGGTGGATCGAGGAAATGCCGACGATCGCCATCGCCAGCTTCACCTTGAGGATGCCGGCGTTGACGTGGCTGAACCATTCCGGCTGGTCGGGATGGCCCTGCAGCCCAAGGCGGGAGACGAAGGTCTCGTAGCCGCCGACGATGACCATCACCAGCAGGTTCGAGATCATCACCACGTCGATCAGGCCGAGCACCGAGAGCATGATCTGCTGCTCGGTGAAGCTCGCGGTGTGCAGCACCAGCTCGAACAGCTCCTTGAGGAACTGGAAGACGTAGACGCACTGGCCGACGATCAGCCCGAGATAGAGCGGAAGCTGAAGCCAGCGGGAGCTGAAGATGACCAGCGGCAGCGGCCTGAGCTGGGGCGGCCGACGACGGACATGGTGGGAGGTTTCAACGGACAAAGGCCTGCTCCGGCATACGTAGACATGCTTAGTCTGCGCGGAGCGACTAGCATGGCAACGGCCGGTTGCCCATGGGTGGATGGGCGCGGCGTTACATTTTGTCCATCAAGCCTGCGTTGCAGCCCAGCCTGAGAGCCTGTTTGACACTTCTACGCTCGCGGTCGTCCGACGGCGAATTGCCGTGCCCCGGCGCTCACGGCCAGGCGGCCGCTCCGCCCCGGTGCCCGCAGATCACCGCCGGGCGGCGGCCAAATGGCCGCCTCCGATTCGTCAGAGCGAATTCTCCAACGGACCCTGAGACTGCAAACTAATCGCAATTGCAGCCGTCGGTCGGGCCGGTTTCGCCGCGCACGACGTGGTGGTCGATCCACTCGGCGACGAGGCGCCGGGCCTCGTTCAACGACGATTCGGGGTGGTGGATGCGATAGAGCGTGGTGCATGCCTGGAAGGCGTGCAGGTCCGGGGTGCCGAGGATGCGCTGCTCGCGATACGCGGTGACCACCGCGCGCTCGCAGGTCCTGGCGATATGGCTGAAGTCGCGCGTCATGGTCACCGTTCCCCGTGCAACCGTCGCAGCTTAGCCGGCCGCGACGATTTCGGCCAGGGCTTTTCCGACCTCTACCGTGCCGGCCTGGCCGCCCATGTCGCGGGTGCGGGGGCCGCCCTCGCGCAGCAGCGTCTCGATCGCGTCCACGATCGCCTTGGCGGCGGCAGGCTCGCCCAGATGCTCGAGCATCATCGCGCCGGACCAGATCTGGCCGATCGGGTTGCAGATCCAGCGGCCGGCGATGTCCGGCGCCGAGCCGTGCACCGGCTCGAACATCGACGGGTGCCTGCGCTCGGGGTTGATGTTGGCGCTGGGGGCGATGCCGATGGAGCCGGCAACGGCGGGGCCGAGGTCGCTGAGGATGTCGCCGAACAGGTTGCTGCCCACCACCACGTCGAACCAGTCGGGGTGCTGGACGAAATGGGCGCAGAGGATGTCGATGTGGTACTGGTCGGTCTGCACCCCGGGGTAGCTCTTGGCCATCAGGGCGAAGCGCTCGTCCCAGTAGGGCATGGTGTGGATGATGCCGTTGGACTTGGTGGCCGAGGTCACCTTGCGGCGCGGGCGGGTCATGGCGAGCTCGAACGCATATTTGAGGATGCGGTCGACGCCGGTGCGGGTCATGATGGTGAGCTGGGAGGCGAACTCGCGGTCGGTGCCCTCGAAATGGCGGCCGCCGCTGGAGGAGTATTCGCCCTCGGTGTTCTCGCGCACGACGTAGAAGTCGATGTCCTTCTCGGTGCGGCCGGCGAGCGGGGTGACGGCGCCGGGCATCAGCCGGCAGGGCCGCAGGTTCACGTACTGGTCGAACTGGCGGCGGAAGGGGATCAGCAGGCCCCAGAGCGAGATGTGGTCGGGCACGCCGGGCCAGCCGACGGCGCCGAGGAAGATCGAGTCGGCGGTGCGGACCTGGTCGATGCCGTCATCGGGCATCATCTTGCCGGTTTTGGCGTAGGTCTCGCAGGACCAGTCGTAGTGGTCGAGCCTGAGGTCGAAGCCGAAGCGGCGGGCGGCGGCGTCGAGCACGCGCAGGCCCTCGGGCGTGGTTTCCTTGCCGATGCCGTCGCCGGGGATGACGGCGATGCGGTAGGTCTTTGTCATTCTGGGGCGTTTCCGGCTGGAGTGCTGATGGTGCCTGGTTGCTACCCCTCGCGCGGCATGGGCCGCAAGGGGGCAGGCCTGCGGCCAGTGTCCCGATTCCGAAGTCCGTTGCCACGTGCAGCGGTCGGAATCGGGACACTAGCTCTTTGTTTTCAGTATCCTGTTCACCCCTACGTCCGCCATGAAGGATGGCGAACTTCGGGGACAGGACACTAGGCCGGTGCGCCCAGCCCGAAGCGGCGGCGGATTTCGCTGGCGACGCGCTCGGCCTCGTCGAACGGTGCGCGCGGCCAGGGCGAGAGCGAATTGCCCAGCGGGTGCACCTGGTCGGCCTCGGCCAGCTCGGCCAGGAAGCGCCGCTTGCGGGCATCCGCCTGCTCGGGCAGCGCGAAGAAGACCGGCGCGCCGGTGGCGCAGGCCTCCGACATCATCGAGATCGAATCCGCCGTCACCACGATCGCATCCGCCGTGGCCAGGAAGCCCAGATACGGATTCTCGCCCGGCTCGCCCCAGCGGTACAGCACGTGCATCACCCGTGCGAGGCCGGCCGACAATGCCTCCGTCGCCTCTGCCCCGGTGCGGCGGCTGGTCGTGGCGATCACCGAGCCGCCGGCCTTGCCGACCAGCCGCGCCACCTGGCGGGCCAGGGCATGGGCACGGGCCGGCGGCATCTCGGTGCCGCGGATCGGCCCGCCGACCAGCAGCGCGACCCGCGGCCGCGGCAGGTGCGCCAGGCGCTCCTCCCAGGCGTCTCGGGCGTGGCGCAGCTTCAGCTGGGTCACCCGATGGGGGGCGCCGATGATGCGCAGCACGTTCGCCGCCGGCGCCGGGTTGTCGTGTCCGGGCATCACCAGCAGGTCGAACGCCTCGGGCCGGAACAGCCCTCCCAGCCCCGGATTCATGCAATGCACGATGCGGCTGCCGAACCGCGCCTTCAGCCACAGCGCCACCGCGGCCGAGCGGCGGCCGGCGGACAGCACCAGGTCCGGCGCCAGGGCAACGCCACCTGCGTCGCCCTCACGCTCGCTCCCGGGCAGGCGGGCCGCCTCCGTCACCGCCCGGCGGGCCGACGGCGCCAGGCCGAGCAGCGAGCCGCCGGGCGCAAGCCCCGCGACATGGGCCATCCACGACCAGGCGAGCGGAATGCGGCGGAACGGCAGGCCCAGCCGCTCGGCAATGCCCAGCGCCTGGGCGGCGGTGCCGGCGCGGGGGTCGTCCAGCACCCAGATGCGGGCTTCCGGCGCGTCGGGCGTGCCGGGCTGGGCGGCTTCGGTGGGGCGGGTCGCGGTCATGGTTGTTCGGTCGGGATGCGCGCGCTAGGACGTGCGGCATTGGACACGGGAATGCGAGGCGCCGCCATGGAAAAGCTCCATATGACCGACTGGGACCGCGACGCGGCGCTGGCCACGGCGCGCATCCTGCTGGAGATCAAGGCGGTGAACTTCCGCCCGGAGGAGCCTTATACCTTCACCTCCGGCTGGAAGTCGCCCGTCTATATCGACTGCCGGCGCATCATCTACTTCCCGCGCGCCCGCGCCAAGATCTGCGAGCTCGCCGTGGACAAGATCGGCCGGCATGTCGGCTATGAGACGATCGAGGCCGTCGCCGGCGGCGAGACCGCGGGCATCCCCTTCGCCGCCTGGATCGCCGACCGGATGGCCGCGCCGATGTGCTACGTGCGCAAGAAGCCCAAGGGCTTCGGCCGCAACGCGCTGATCGAGGGCGACGTGCCGGAGGGCAAGCGCACGCTGCTGGTGGAGGATCTGACCACCGACGGCGGCTCCAAGATCCAGTTCGCCCAGGCGTTGCGCGATGCGGGCGCGATCATCAACCACACCTTCGTCGTGTTCTTCTACGGCGTGTTCCCCGGCAGCTTCGAGACGCTGAAGAAGATGGACATGGCGCTGCACTCGCTGTGCACCTGGTGGGACGTGCTGGATGCCTGCCGCGAGCGGCCGTATTTCGCCGAATCGGCGTTGAGCCAGGTGCGCAAGTTCCTGGAGGACCCGGTGGCCTGGTCGGCCGCGCATGGCGGGGTGGCGAGCTTCGAGGAGGCGCAGGCCTGGAAGGCGCGCAAGCCGGGCTAGGAGCCTGTCCCTGTAACGCCTACTGGTCTTTTTTGGTGGGTATGTTCAGGCGGCTGAAATGAGGGACGCTGGCCGCTCAGGTGGTGAGCTTTGCGAGGTTGTGGGCGGTGCAGATGAGTGCCCATTCGCTTTTGACCTTGTCGATGCCGCGGAGGA
>JBGAIK010000159.1:0-11503 GCA_044225615.1 Acetobacteraceae bacterium
GTCATCGGCCCGCACCACGCTGCCGTCGGCCGCCTCCACCACCGCCTGCGCCGCCGCCGTGTCCCATTCCATGGTGCGGCCGAAGCGCGGATACAGATCGGCGCGCCCGTCGGCCACGTAGCAGAACTTCAGCGCCGAGCCGATATTGAGCAGCGAGGCCACCTTGCGGCCGGCGAGGTACGGCGCAAGCCGCGGATCGTCGGCATCGTGGCGCGAGGCCACCACCGCAAGGCCCTCCGCCGGCGCGTGGCGGCATCTGATCCGCGCCTCCCCGGCTGGCCCGCGCTTCCACGCCCCGGTGCCGACGATGCCGCCCCACACCAGCCCCTGCGCCGGCCCGCCGACGGCGCCCAGCACGGGCTTGCCATCGCGCACCAGCCCGATGCAGACGGCGAACTCGTCGCGCCCGGAGGAGAACTCGCGCGTCCCGTCCAGCGGGTCCACCACCCAGAACTGCGCCGCCCGGTCGGGCACGTGGCCGGCGGCGATCTCCTCCTCCGCCACCACCGGAATGTCCGGCGTCGCGGCGCGCAGCCCGGCGACGATGACGGCCTCGGACGCATGGTCGGCCTCGGTCACCGGGCTCGCGTCGGACTTGTGGGAGGTGTCGAAGCCGCGGGCACGGACCTCGAGGATTTTCGCGCCGGCCTGCGTCGCGAGGCCGAAGGCGAGTTCAAGCAGGGACATGTCGTTCATGGCCCTTCCTTACGCCAGGGCGGGCGCTGTGGCCAACCGGCGCGCTTGCGCTACACTCGGGGACAGTTTCATTGCGGAGCCCACCATGCTCGACATCGCCGTCGCCAAGCCCGGACTGCCGAAATCCGGCGCCCTCGTGCTGCTGCTGGAAGAGGGCGCGACGGGCGCGAGCCCGACCGGCGCGCTGCTTGCCGCGGCCGACGAAGCCACCGGCGGCGCCGTCAGCCGCGCGCTGGCGGTGGCCGAGTTCACCGGCAGGAAGGGGCAATCGGCCACCATCCTCGCCCCGGGCGCCGGGCTTTCGCGGGTGCTCGCGCTCGGCATCGGCAAGCTCGACGGGCTTTCCGCGCTGACGCTGGAGGAGGCGGGCGGCGGCATCGTGACCGCGCTGGCCAAGGAGCCGGCGGCATCGGTTTCCACCGCCGGCCTCGCCCCCGCCCAGGCCGCCGCGGTCGCCATGGGCGCCGTGCTGCGCGCCTACCGGTTCGACCGCTACCGCACCAAGGAGAAGGCCGAGGACAAGCCGAAGCTCGCCAGGCTGACGCTCCTTGCCGATGCCGGTGCCAAGGTGAAGGCGGCGTGGGAGCCGATGAAGGCGGTGGCCGAGGGGGTGTTCGTCGCCCGCGACCTGGTCAGCGAGCCGCCCAACGTGCTGAACCCGCCCGAGATGGCCAGGCGCTGCCAGGCGCTGAGCAAGCTAGGCCTCAAGGTCGAGGTGCTCGGGCCGAAGGAGATGCTGAAGCTGGGCTTCGGCGCGCTGATGGGCGTCGCCCAGGGCAGCGCCAACGAGCCGCGCATGGTGGTGATGCACTGGAACGGCGCCAAGTCGAAGGGCAAGCCGCTGTGCTTCGTCGGCAAGGGCGTCACCTTCGACACCGGCGGCATCAGCCTGAAGCCCGCCGGCGGCATGGAGGACATGAAGTTCGACATGGGCGGCGCCGGCACGGTGATCGGGCTGATGGCGGCGCTGGCCGGCCGCAAGGCCAAGGTGGACGCGATCGGCCTCGTCGGCCTGGTCGAGAACATGCCCGACGGCAACGCCCAGCGCCCCGGCGACGTTGTCACCACCTATTCGGGCCAGACGGTGGAGGTGATCAACACCGACGCCGAAGGCCGCCTCGTGCTGGCTGACGTGCTCTGGTACTGCCAGGAGAAATACGACCCGCGCTTCATGCTCGACCTCGCGACCCTGACCGGCGCGATGGTCATCACGCTGGGCCACGAATACACCGGCTTCTTCAGCAACGACGACGGCCTCGCCGACCAGCTCACCGCCGCCGGCAAGCAGACCGGCGAGCCGATGTGGCGCATGCCGCTCGGCGATGCCTACGACAAGCAGATCAAGTCCGACATCGCCGACATGAAGAATGTCGGCGGCCGCCCCGGCGGCGCGATCACCGCGGCACAGTTCATCCAGCGCTTCGTCAACGGCAAGCCCTGGGTCCACATGGACATCGCCGGCACCGCCTGGGCGACGAAGGACTCGGCCACCGTCCCCAAGGGCGCGACCGCCATCGCCGTCCGCGCGCTCGACCGCATGGTCGCCGACAACTACGAGTAGCCGGCAGCGCAAGGGGCGCCGCCCAGGTGGCCGAGATCGGCTTCTACCACCTGACCCGCACCGGCCCGGACCAGGCGCTGCCGCGCCTGCTGGGCCGGACGCTGGAGGCCAACCAGCGCGCCGTCGTCCTCTGCGGCAGCCCCGACCGGGTCGCCGCGCTGGACACCGCGCTCTGGCTCTCCGCCGATCCCGACTGGCTGCCCCACGGCACCCAGGCAACCGGCAATGCCGATCTCCAGCCGATCTGGCTCACCACCGCCGACGAGGCGCCCAATGCCGCCCGCTTCCTGTTCCTGATCGACGGCACGGACAGCGCCCGTCTCGCCGAATACGACCGCGTCTTCGACCTCTTCGACGGCGCCGACCAGGCCGCCGTCCAGGCCGCCCGCCACCGCTGGACCGCCGCGAAGGCCGCCGGCCACCAGCTGACCTATTGGCAGCAGACGCCGCGGGGCTGGGAAAAGAAGGCATAGCGGGAAGCTGCGCCGCGCGCAGAGCCCTTCGGCAGCCTGCTAGCGCATGATCCGCCGCATCCGGGGATCGAGCGCATCGCGCAGCCCATCCCCCAGCAGGTTCAGGCCCAGCACCAGCATGGCGATGGCGATACCCGGGTACAGCGCGATCCAGGGCGCCTCCACGATGTTGTCGCGCCCGTCGGCAATGATGGATCCCAGCGTCGGCCGCGGCGGCGGCGGGCCGACGCCGACGAAGCTCAGCACCGCCTCGGCCAGGATGGCGATGGCGAAGACGTAGGTCTGCTGCACCACCCAGGGAGCGGCGCAGGCCGGCAGCACATGGCGCCAGAGCAGGCGCGCGGTGCGGGCGCCGACGGCGCGGGCGGCTTCCACGTAGTCCTGGGCGCGGGCGACCAGCACGGCGCCGCGCATGACGCGGGCGGTGCGCGGGGTGTAGGCCACGGCGAGGGACACCACGACGGTGACCTCGCTGGGGCCGAGGGTCGCGGCCAGCGCGATGGCGAGCAGCAGGCCGGGAAAGGCCATCAGCCCGTCCATCACCCGCATCAGCCAGACGTCGATGCCGCGCCACCAGCCGGACAGCAGGCCGATCAGGCCGCCGAGCAGGCCGGAGACCAGGGCGACGATGAAGGCGATGCGCAGCGAGACGCGGGCGCCATAGAGGATGCGGCTCAGTATGTCGCGGCCGAAGCGGTCGGTGCCGAACAGGAAGGTGGCGTCGGGCGCGCCGAGCCGGTTGCGGTAGTTGTTCTTCACCGGGTCGAACGGGGCGAGCCAGTCGGCGGCCAGCGCGGCGCAGACCACGATCGCGAGCAGCACCAGGCCGGCGGTGAAGTTCCGGCGGGAGAGCAGGGCCTTCACGCTTCTTCCCGCAGCCGGGGGTCGACCCAGAGATACAGCAGGTCCACCAGCAGGTTCACCAGCACGAAGATGAACGTCGTCAGCAGCAGCCCGCCCTGGATGATCGGCCAGTCGCGGCGCAGCACGGCGCCGATGACGAGGCGGCCGACGCCGGGCAGCGAGAACACCTGCTCGATGACCAGCGCGCCGCCGAGCGACAGGCCGAAACCGATGCCGACCACGGTCAGGATCGGCACCAGCGAGGCGGCGAGCACGTGGCGGGTGAAGACGCGCGGCTCGGTGAGGCCCTTGGCGCGCGCGGTGCGGATGAAGTCGCTGCCGGCCACTTCCAGCGCCGCCGCCCGCGTCATCCGGGCGATCGGGCCGAGCTGGGTGAGTGCCAGCGCGCCGGCGGGCATGGCGATGCAGCGCAGCCAGCCCACGAAGTCCGTGGTCGGCGCCACGAACCCGCCGGTCGGCAGCCAGCCGAGCTTCACGCCGAACAGCCAGATCAGCAGCAGGCCGAGCCAGAAATCGGGCAGCGACAGGCCGAACAGCGCCGCCCCCATCGCCGCCTGGTCCGGCCATTGCCGGGCGCGGGCGGCCGCGATCAGCCCGGCGGGGATGCCGAGGAGGCAGGCAACGAGCAACGCGACGCAGGTCAGCGACAGGGTTACCGGCAGGCGCTGCAGCACCGCCTCCCCCACGCTCTGGTTCAGCGCGATCGAACGGCCCAGGTCGCCGCGCAGCACGCCGCCGTACCATTGCGCCATGCGCTCCAGCGCCGGCTTGTCGAGGCCGAGCTCCACGCGCACCCGCTCGACATCGGCCTTCGAGGCGGTGGGGCCGGCGATCTCGGCGGCGATGTCGCCGGGCACCAGCAGGGTCAGGCCGAAGCTGACGACCGAGACGACGAGCAGGACCGGGATGGCCGCGAGCAGGCGGACGACGATGAGGCGCAGCATGTCAGGCGGATCCCCCTCCCGGACGGCCGGGAGGGGGGGAAGCAGGGTGCGGCATCAGGCGAACCAGCAGTCCCACATCCGCTGCGTGCGGTAGGGCACGTAGTTCATCACGTTGGCGCGGGCCGCCTGCACGACGCCGGACTCGCCGACCTTGATGCTGATCGCCTGGTCGTAGATGCGGTTCTGGAATGCCTTCACCGCCGCCTGCCGGTCCTCCAGCTTGAGCTGGTTGGCGAGGCGGCCGTTGGCTTCCTCGATCACCGGGTCGGGCTTGATCTGCACGCACTGGCTGCCGGCGAAGAAGCCCACCACGTTGTACGGCCCCTCGTACGGCTCGATGCCCATCAGCAGCGGCCACAGGTTCCACCCCTCCGGCTTGCTGCGCGCGGTGTAGACGGTGGGCCAGTCCATGACCGAAAGCTTCACGTTGAACCCGGCGGCCTTGAGCTGCTGCGCCTCCACCGTGCCGGCATCGAGATGCGGCTTGTTGGAGCTGTCGCAGATCAAGACCAGCTCCTCGCCATTGTAGCCGGCCGCCTTCATCAGCGCCTGGGCCTTCTTCACGTCCTGCTTGGTGTACTGGTCGAGCCCGTCGGTGCCGGGGAAATAGGCGGTGCCGGGATATTGCCAGGCCGGGCCCATCCGGTAGAGCCCGTCGGTGGCGATGGCCATGATCTCCTCGAGGTCGAGGGCGGCCTGGATGGCGCGGCGGATCTCGACCTTCGCGGTCAGGCCCCAGTTGTTGTTCATCATCAGGGTCATGAACGCCCAGGGCAGCATCGGGTAGGTCTTGATGTTCTTGTCGTCCTTCAGCCGCTTGGACGAGGCGACGTCCATCGACTCCAGCACGTGCAGCTCGCCCGTCTGCAGCCCGGCGGTGCGCGCCCCGGCCTCGGGCATGATCCGGATCGACACGCTGTCGAAATACGCGGTCTTCTTGCCGGTGTAGCCGTCGCGCTTGTCGTAGTTGGTGTTCTGCGTGTAGTCGTCGAAGCGCACCATCTTGATGTGGCTGTCGGGCTTGTATTCCACGAACCGGTAGGGGCCGGTGCCGATCATGCCGATCTGGCCCATCGGCTTGCCCCCCTCCTCCTCCGGCATGATGATGAAGGGCGCGCGCGGGCTGCTGATCGCCTCGATCAGGCCGGGAAAGACCTTGGCCATCTTGAAGACGAGGGTCTTGCTGTCCGGCGTCTCGAAGGCGGCGACCGATTTCAGGATGTCGCGCGAGCCGCCGACCTTGGCATAGCGCTCCATGCTGGCCTTGGCGTCGGCCGAGGTCATGACCTTGCCGTTGTGGAACTTGACGCCGGAGCGCAGCTTGAACGTGTAGGTCATGCCGTCGGCGGAGATGTCCACGCCCTCGGCCAGCTCGGGCTTGGGGTTGGCGCCCTCGTCGCGGGTGTAGAGGCTTTCGAACATGTGCATCGACACGTTGCGCGCCGCCTGGGCGGTGGTGGCCTGCGCGTCGATGGTGGGCGGGGCGGCCTGCATGGCGACGATGACGTCGCCGCCCTTCTTGCCCTGCATGCCCACGCTCTGCGCGATGGCGGGGGCCGGCAGGGCGGAGGCGGCGGCCAGTCCGGTCGTGAAACTGCGACGGCGAAGCATTATAATATCCCCCTCTTTTGTACCCGCCGCGATGCTGCTCAGGGAACGGCTCTCTTGGCAAGCGGCTATCGCCCGGGCACGATGAATCTTCCGCAGTGTTTCAGCGCGTGATTCACGCTTTCCGGCCGGCGGCCTCAGGCGATCACGCGCCACCATCAGGAGCCTCGCCATGACCGCGATCCTGCGTTCCCTGTCCTCAACCAGCGCGGAGGAGGCGGAGTGGGAGCTGCGCTGCGACATGGCCGCCGTGTTCCGCGCCAGCGCGCAGATGGGCTGGAACGAGCAGATCGCCAACCACAACTCGATCATGCTGCCGCAGCGCACGCCGGACGAGAAACCCACCTTCCTGATCAATCCGCGCGGCTGGCGCTTCGACGAGCTGACCGCCTCCTCGCTGATCGTCTGTGACCTCGACGGCCGCGTGCTGCGCGGCAAGGGCGAGCTGCGCCGCGTGGCCTTCGTGATCCACACCCGCATCCACATCGCCAACCCGGCCGCCACCTGCGTGCTGCACGTCCATCCGCAATACCTGACCGCGCTGTCGATGCTGGAGGAGCCGGAATTCGCGCTGGCGCATTTCAACAACACGCTGCTGAACGACCGCGTGGCCTTCGACATGGACACGGTGGGCGGGGCCAACTCGATCGACGAGGGCGACCGAATCGCGCGGATGATGGGCAACAAGTCGATCCTGATCATGGGCCATCACGGCGTCACCGTGACCGGCCCCGACATCGCCTCGGCCTTCGACGAGCTGTATTTCGCCGAGCGGACGATGATGTACCAGATGACCGCGATGTACACCGGCAAGAAGCTGAAAAGCCTGCCGGACAGCGCACGCCAGAACTACAACGGCCCGTGGGGCGAGCGCCTGGATGCCCGCATGCATCTCGATGCCGTGCGCCGCGTGCTGGACCGGCGCGAGCCGGACTACAAGAGCTGAAGGAGAACGTCACAATGAGCGCCGTCATCAAATCCCTCACCGACAGCGACGCCGAGGCCGAGGAATGGGCCCTGCGCTGCGACATGGCCGCGGTGTTCCGCATCTCGGCGCGGCTCGGCTGGAACGAGCAGATCGGCAACCACAACTCGCTGATGCTGCCGCAGCGCCGGCCGGAGGACCCGCCGACCTTCATCATCAACCCGCGCGGCTATAGGTTCGAGGAGCTGACCGCCTCGCACCTGATCGTCTGCGACCTCGACGGCCGCGTGCTGCGCGGCAAGGGTGAGCTGCGCAAGGTGGCGTTCCACATCCACGCGCGCATCCACCTGCGCAGCGCGGCGGCGGCCTGCGTGCTGCATGTGCACCCCCAATACCTGACCGCGCTGTCGATGCTGCAGAACCCGGCCCCCGCACTGGCGCACCACAACAACCTGTTCCTCAACGACCGCATCGTGCTCGACGTGCGCGGCGACGAACCGGTGCATGACAACACCGAAGGCGACCGCATCGCCGACCTGATGGGCGACAAGACCATCATGATCATGGCCGGCCACGGCGTGACCGTTGTGGGGCCGACCGTGCACGACGCGTTCGACGAGCTGTTCAGCGCCGAGCGCACCACGATGTACCAGATCACCGCCATGTCCACCGGCCAGCCGCTGCGGCACCTGCCGGAGCGGATGCGGCGGCACAATACCGGGCCGCGCAGCTCGTATGCGGATGCAAGGATGCACCTGGATGCGTGGCGGCGGATACTGGACAAGCAGGAGCCGGATTACGCAACGTAGGGAAGACTCTTCTTTTTCTGAAGAAAAAGAAGCAAAAAGACTTTTATCCGTTTGTCCATCGTGAAGTTGCCTGCGTAGCTTCGCCCCAAACGGATAAAAGTTTTTTGGTTCTCTTTTTCAAAAAAGAACACCCTTCACTTTGGTGCTTAGATGAACCCAGCCTATCTTGCATCGTCCGAGTGGATTGATGCCGATCACCCAGCCGTTGCCGCCAAGGCCGCCGCGCTGCGCGGTGCCGACGACATGGAAACCGTGCGCGCCTGCTTCCTGTTCGTGCGCGACGCGATCCTGCACAGCTCGGACCATCGGATGAACCCGGTGACGTGCCGGGCCTCCGACGTGCTCGCGCATGGCACCGGCTATTGCTACGCCAAGAGCCACCTGCTGGCGGCGCTGCTGCGGGCGAACGGGATCGCGGCCGGGCTGTGCTACCAGCGGCTGTCCTTCGACGACACCGGGCCACCGTTCATGCTGCACGGGCTGAACGCGGTCCATCTGCCGGGGATCGGCTGGCATCGCGTCGATCCGCGCGGCTGCAAGCCCGGTGTACAGCCGGCGTTCACGCCGCCGGTGGAGGCGCTGGCCTATGCGCCGAAGTTGCCGGGCGAGGCGGACCTGGACGGCATCTTCGCCGAGCCGCTGCCGGTCGTGGTCACGGCCCTGACCACCGGCAGCGACTGGCAGGCCGTGCTCGCGGCGCTGCCGGACGTGGAGCTGGTCACCGCCTGACCGGGCGCAACCGCTGGGCGAAGACGAGCTCGGCCACGCGCCGGCCGGCCGCGGCCGCGTCGGCATGGGCGAAGTAGAAATGGATGCCGCCGTAGATCCGGCTCAGCCCCGCTTCCTCTGCGGCGTCCGACAGGCGGTCGAAATGCCGGGTCTCGCCGGGCTGGACCCTGGCATCGGTGGTGACGTCAATCGGGATCGCGTCGGTTCCGTAGTACAGGGCCAGCAGCCGGGCGGCGGCGGCGCTGAAGGCGCTGTGGCCCGAGGGGTATTCCGGGAAGGGCGGCGTCGCCAGCACCGGCTGCCAGGCCGGATCGCCGCGCAGGCGCGGGTTGGCCAGCCGGTCGGCCTCGCGGATGGCGGTGATCGGGCGCCAGGTGGCGTGCCGGTATTTCGCCTCCCACACCACGATCGCGGTGTCGGCCAGCGCGATGCCGAGCAGGGCGAAGAGCCGGGCGTTTTCCACCACGCTGCCCTGGCGGGCGCTGGCGATGCCGAGGGAGATGGCAAGCCAGTGGCCGGGCGGGGTCTCGGTGCCTTCCTCGTCGGACCAGAAGCGGGCGATCTCGGCGAAGGCGGGCTGGAAGGCGGCGCCGGCGGGCGAGCCGACCGACTTCACCCCGTTGAAGCTGTCGGCCCAGGCGAAGCTGTCGATGGCTGGCGGGCCGGGCGGGCGGAACGGGGCGAGATCGGGGAGCGCCCAGGGCCGCACCCGGCCCCAGCCCGGCAGCAGGGCCGGTGCGTTGGCGGGCGGGGTGGGGCGCCATTGGCCGATGGCGCTGCCGCCAGCGAAGGCGACCGCCGCCGCTTCCGCGCCGTCGCGGGCACGCGCGGCCAGGATGGCGGTGGCGCAGGCGCGGCCGAGCTCGGCACCGCGCGTGGTGGCGCCGCCGGCGGGCGTTGGGATGAGCGCGTCGCGGCGGGCCGCCAGCGGTGGGGCGAGTTGCGGGAACAGGCCGGTGATGATGCCGGCGATGGCGGCGGCGGCAGCGCTGTCGGGGTCGGCCTGGACCGGCGGGGGCATGCCCTCGAAGCTGTAGGGCTCGAACCGCAGGCCGGCGGCGGCGTTGGCGCTGTCGAAGGCGGCGACGTTGGCCATGGCGATGACGCGGCTGGCGGCCGGCGGCGAGAGGCGGGCAGCGCGGATCACGTCCAGCAGCAGGGCGTTGCCGTCCAGCACCGCATCCGCCCGGGCCGGCGCGGCGGCGAAGACCAGCGCGAAGGCGAAGCAAGCCAGGATGGCCAGCCGCGGCATCGCGGCCTCCGATCGTTGCGCGGTGCACCATACCGCATAACGCACGATAACGCTCGCGGAAATCCGGTCGGGAGGTTCAGCTGCCGATGAGGGCGCGGGCGGCGGCGGTGAGGGCGGAGGCGGGGTCGGCGAGGGGGCCGGGGATGGTGAAATGGTCGTGCCCGTCGAGCACGGTGGCCTGCCCGCCCCAGGCTGCGGCGAGGCGCTGCGATTGGGCCAGGTATTCGCCGCCCTCCGCCCCACCGACCACGGCGTGCAGGCGGCCGGCGGGGCGCGGGCGGAACAGCGGCGAGAGCGCGTGGGCGGCGGCCGGATCGAGGCCGAGGGCGGCGTTGATGCTGGTGGGGATCAAGGGGGCGAGGTCGAACAGGCCGCTGATCGGCAGGGCGGCCGGGACCAGCCCGTCGGCCAGCAGCAGGGCCGCGAGATGGCCGCCCGCGGAGTGGCCAGCGGCGAGGGCGAGGCGGCCCCTGGCCGCGAGCAGGCGGGCAGCGGCGCCGAGCTGGTCGACGATGGCGGCGAGCGGGACCTGCGGGCAGAGATCGTAGGACGGGACCGCGACGGCTATGCCATGGGCGAGGAGACCGGCGGCGAGGTGGGAGGCGAAGCTGCGGTCGAGCCCCTGCCAGTAGCCGCCATGGATGAACAGGGCGATCGGGGCGTCAGCCGCAGCGGGGCGGAACAGGTCAAGGCGCTGGCGGTCGGTGGGGCCGTAGGTCAGCACCTCCGGCGCATGGGCGGCGCGGAACGCGGCCGCGTCGCGCGCCCAGCCTTCGATGACGGCGGGATGGCCGGGCACCTTGGCGCGGTTGTTGTACTCGGCCTCGAAATGCGGGTTGATGGTCATGCGCCCTCCCGGCGCCAGCGCAGCAGCACCCGCTCCGCCCGGCCGATCGCCCAGGAGACGGCGAGGCCGAGGGCGGAGAGCACGGCGATGCCGGCCATCAGCGCGTCCACGTCGTAGAGATTGCCGGCCTGCAGCACGAAGGCGCCGATGCCGCGCTCGGCACCGATCATCTCGGCGGCGACCAGCAGGATGATGGCGGTGGCGGCCGTGATGCGGCAGCCGGCCAGGATGCCGGGCAGGGCGCCGGGCAGCACCACCTTGCGCACGATGCCGGCCCAGGGCAGGCCGAAGGACTGCGCCATGCGGATCAGGTTCAGCGGCACCGCGTCCACCGCGGCGACGGTGGCGATCACGGTGGGGAAGAACACGCCGAAGGCCAGCGTCGCGAGCTTGCTGCCCTCGCCGATGCCGAACCAGATGATGAACAGCGGCACCAGCGCGATCTTGGGGATGGGGAACAGCGCCGAGACCACGGCCATGCCCGGGCTGCGCGCGGTGGTGAACAGGCCGATGGCCAGCCCGGCGGCGAGGCCCGAAACGGTGCCAAGGAGCCAGCCCCAGGCGAGGCGGGCAAGCGAGGCGGCGAGGTGGCGCCTGAGCTCGCCCGAGGCGAGCAGCTGGGCGAGCGCCTGGGCGATGCCGGCGGGGGTGGAAGTGAACTCGGTGCGGAACAGATGCAGGCGCGCGCCGGCCTCCCAGGCGAGGACGAGCAGGAGCAGCGTGGCCGCGCCGGCCAGCGGGCGGCGGCGGGGGGCGAAGCCGCCGGCGCGGAAGCGTACGCCCTGCTCAGGCATC
>JBGAIK010000160.1:0-11634 GCA_044225615.1 Acetobacteraceae bacterium
GAGGTTTCGTTGTCGGCGAGGGGGCGGTCGGGGCCGATGCCGATGGGGATCAGGCGGTCGGGCTGGATGCCGGCGGCGACGAGCGTGTCGCGCAGCGCGGTGGCGCGGGCGAGGGAAAGGGCCAGGCTTTCGCGGCGCGGGGCGATGTTGTCGGTGTGGCTTTCGATGGCCAGGCGCAGGGACGGGTTTTCCTGCAGCAGGCGGACCACCTCGGCGATCATCGGGGCGGCGTCGTGGCGGGGGGTGGGGCGGTTGAAGGCGAAGGGGAGGTAGAGGCCGGCGCGGCCGCGGGCGTCGAGGGCGGCCTTGAGGGTTTCGGCGGAGACCGGCTTGACGCTGGCCTTGAACGGCTTTTCCTCGACGAGGGTGAGGGTGATGGCGGTTTCCTGGCTCCAGACCTTGACCCACAGGGCGCGGCCGCCGGCGTCGAGGCGGGCGACGGTGGTGGCGGCGTCGGTGAACAGGATCTGGCCGCCGAGGCTGGCGAACAGGGTGCGGTAGTTGAGCTGGATGTCGAGGTCGCTGGCCGGCATCTCGCCCTGGGCCGGGGCGTAGGCGATGTCGGTGCGGGCGCCCTGGACCTTGACCTCGCGGGTGTCGTCGCCGTCGGGGAGCTGGAAGATGACCTCGTCGAGCGCGTGCCTGGCCGGCGGGTCGGGGACGTAGCCGGGCATGCGGCCGACCAGGCGGTGGTCGGGCGGCGCGGGGGGCAGCAGGGTCTGGCGGTGGGGGCCCTGCTCGATGACGCTGACGTTGATCGCGGTTTCCTGGCTCCAGACGCGGAACCAGGTGGAGCGGCCGTCGCGGTCGAGGCGGGCGACGGTGTTGCGCTCGTCGGTGAAGAGGATGGCGGCGCCGAGCGCGGCGAGCGCGGTGCGGTAGTTTTCCTGGATGTCGAGGTCGCTGGCGAGGCGGCCGCCGTCGCGCAGGCTGTAGTCGAACTCGTAGCGGGCGCCCTGGACGGCGACCTCGCGCACCTCGTCGCCTTCGCGGACGCTGAAGCTGCGCTGGTCGAAGGCGCGGCGGTCGGAGGTTTCGGTGACGTAGTCGGGCATGTGGCCGAGCAGGCGGTAGTCGGCGGGGCCGGGGGCGGAGAGGACCTGGGCGCGGGGGCGGACGCGGACGGTGGCGACGTCGATGGCGGTTTCCTGGCTGGTGATGCGGATCCAGAGGTCCTGGGTGCCGTTGCCGCGGCGGGCGACGGTGGTGGCGGGATCGGCGTAGACGATCTCGGCCCCGGCCTCGCGCAGGCGGTCGCGGTATTCGTCCTGGATCTGGCGGTCGCTGAGCGGGTCGGTGCCTTCCATGGGCGCGTAGCGCTGGAGGCAGGTGCGGCCGGCGAGGCGGCGGGTTTCGACCGTGGCGCCGCGCTGGACCGGGAACTCGATGGCGTTGTAGCTGCGCCCGTCGGGCGCGCCGGCGGCCGCGTAGGTCGGCAGGGCCGGGGCCAGCGGGCAGTCCGTGCCGGCGAGCGCCGGCAGGGCGGCGAAGGCCTGGGCGGCGAAGGCCAGGGCGGCGGCGAGCAGGGCGGGAGCCCGCATCCTAGTCCTCCGGCAGGGTGGCGGCATTCTGGCGTGCGGCGAGGCAACGGACCAGCCCGCCATTCCCGGGCGGTGGGCGAGCATGGCATGAAGCCGGGACGAAATCATGGCGGCGAAGGGAGGGGCTGGGACATGCAGGAGAACGTGGCCGGGCGGGCGAACGTGGACGAGACTCCCGAGCTTGCGGCGTATTACGCCGCGCTCGGCCGGCTGGATGCGGGCGCGCTGTGGACGGTGGCCAACACGATCGAGCCGTGGGAGCCGGACTCGAGCTCGGTGCCGATGCTGTGGCGCTATGCCGAGCTGCGGGCGCATGTGCTGCGCGCGCTCGAGCTGGTGACGCCGGAGCGGGCGGGGCGGCGGGTGGTGTACCTGGTCAATCCCGGCCGGCGGGCCGAGGCGGCGGCGGTGGGGCGGCTGTATACCGGGCTGCAGGTGATGAACCCCGGGGAGAAGGCCTCGGCGCACCGGCATTCGAGCTCGGCGCTGCGCTTCATCATGGAGGGGGATGGCGCCTACACGATCGTGGACGGGCACAAGGTGACGCTGGGGCGCAACGACTTCGTGCTGACGCCGAACGGCACCTGGCACGAGCACGGGGTGGATGCCGACGGCAGCGTGTGCATCTGGCAGGACGGGCTCGACATTCCGCTGGTCAATGCGCTGGAGGCGAATTTCTTCGAGGTGCACCCGGCGCTGGCGCAGCAGGTTTCGCATCCGGTGGACGACACGACGGCGCGGTTCGCCGCCCCGGCGCTGCGGCCGCAGGGCGGCTGGGACCGGCCGCATTCGCCGCTGCTCAAATACGAATGGGCGCCGACCTATGACAGCCTGTGCCGGCACGCCGAGGTGTCCGAAGGCTCGCCGTTCGACGGGGTGCTGATGGAGTACGTGAACCCGCTGACGGGCGGGCCGGTGATGCCGACGATCGGGGCGGCGATGCAGCGCCTGGCGCCGGGCGCGCGCACGCGGGCGCACCGCCACACCGGCAGCGCGGTCTACCAGGTAGCGAAGGGCGCGGGCTGGTCGATGATCGGCGGGCGGCGGCTCGACTGGGCGGAGCGGGACATCTTCGTGGTGCCGTCCTGGGCGTGGCACGCGCATGCCAACGCCTCGGACAGCGCGGATGCGTGCCTGTTCCAGTTCAACGACCTGCCGGTGATGCGGGCGCTGGGGCTGTATCGCGAGGAGGCGCAGGACGGCGGGGCGGCCGGGGGCGATCAACGCCGTTGAAGGATCTCAGCATCGCGGCTATCCTGCCGGTTCAAGCGGCTGGCAATGCCGCCCATCGGGAGAGCTTCAGGTGAATGATCGGCCAGTGCGGCTGTTCGCTGTGCTGTGGTCGGGCGGCCTGTTGCTGATTCTTACATTTCTTGTTCTGTATCCCACCGCCATGCTGCTGGTCGGGGCGCTGACCAACCTTAACCCGGTGGTGGACGGCTATCGGCTGTCCCAGGTTTCGGTGAGCAGCTTCATGGCGGTGCTCGCCAACGAGAACGTGCAGTTCGCGCTGGGCAACACCGTCGTCGCGTGCGCCGGCGGGACGCTGGTGGCGGTGGTGATCGGGCTGTTCTTCGCCTGGATCGTGGTGCGCACGAACACGCCGTGGAAGGGGCTGATCGCGACCGCCGGGATGCTGCCGCTGTTCGTGCCGCCGCTGGTGGCGGGGGTGGGCTGGTCGCTGCTGGGCTCGCCCAAGACCGGGCTGCTGAACACGGTCATGGCGCGGGCCGGGCTCGACTGGCGGATCGACCTGTATTCGATGGGCGGGATCATCTTCGTCTTCGGCATGTACTACGCGCCCTATGTCTACATGTTCACCGCCGCCGCCCTGCGCAACATGGACCCGGCGCTGGAGGAGGCGGCCGAGATCTCGGGCGCGACGCCGTTCCGGACGCTGTTCACCGTGACCTTCCCGCTGATCGCGCCGGCGATCCTGTCGGGGATGCTGCTGTCGTTCGTGGTGATGCTGGGCATCTACGGCATTCCGGCGGTGCTGGGGGCGCCGGCCAACATCCCGGTGCTGACCACCTACATCTTCCAGCTGACCGCCTGGACGCCGCCGGAATACAGCAAGGCGGCGGCGGTGGCGCTGATCCTGATGGTGGCGACGGCGGGGATGGTGTGGCTGCAGCAGAAGGTGCTGTCGGGGCGCAGCTACACCACGGTGGCGGGCAAGGCGTTCCGGCCGCGGGCGCTGAACCTGGGGCCGTGGCGGTTCCTGACGCTGGGTCTCGCCTTCGTCTACCTGGTGGTGGTGGTGGTGCTGCCGACGCTGGCGCTGCTGATCGCGGCGTTCCGCCGCTTCCTGTTCATCCGCGACATGGCCAGCCTGTTCGACATGAAGCAGTACGGGCTGCTGCACTTCCAGCGCCTGTTCGACAACCCGGCGACGATGACCTCGATCTGGAACACGATGGAGGTGGGGCTGATCACCGCCTTCATCGGCGGCACGCTGGCCTTCGCCATCGGCTACACGGTGAACCGCACCCAGGCGCCGGGGCGGCGCTGGATCGACGTGGTATCGACCATCCCGGTGGCGATCCCGGGGCTGGTGATCGGCGTGGCCTATCTGTGGGCGTGGATCGGCATTCCGTTCGGCTTCTACGGCTCGATCTGGATCCTGGCGCTGGCCTTCGTGGCGCGCTTCATGCCCGACACGGTGAAGGCGCTGTCGACCTCGCTGATGCAGATCCATCGCGAGCTGGAGGAGGCGGCGTGGATCTGCGGGCGCGGCACGCTGTCGACCATTTCCAGCATCGTGTTGCCGCTGGCGCGGCCGGGCGTGGTGGCGGCGATGACGCTGCTGTTCATCCTGGCGATCCGCGAGCTGGGGTCGTCGCTGTTCCTCTATTCGAGCTCCACCGTGGTGATGGCGGTGAAGCTGCTCGACTACTACGAGGGCGGCAACGTGGGCCTGACCGCCGCCTTCAGCCTGGTGCAGATGGCGATGCTGGCCGGGCTGCTGGGCATCACCAACCTGATCACGCGCGGGGCCGCCGCCAGCGGCGTCGGGCGGGCGGGATGAGCCGCCGCAACGAATGCAAGGGAGGAACTGACATGACGGACCGGATGATTTCCCGCCGCGCCATGCTGGCCGGCGCCGCGGCGCTGGGGACCACGGTGGCCTACGGCCCGGCGCGGGCGGCCAAGCCGTACAACCCGCCCGGGTCGCTGATCGACGCGGCCAAGAAGGAGGGGCGGATCGTCTACTACACCGCGGCGTTCGCCGAGGTGGAGCAGGAGACGATCAACCTGTTCAACAAGACGTTCCCGTTCGTGCGCGTGGAGATGGTGCGCGCGCCGGGCGGCCAGCTGATCACCCGGGTGAAGACCGAGGCGGCGGCCGGCAAGCTGACCGCCGACGTGATCGACCACAGCGACCGTGGGCTGATGAAGGCGATCGACACGCTGTTCGCCGACTACGCGCCGCCGAACGCCGACGACTATCTCGATTCGGTGCTGATCTCGCCCAAGCTGTGGCCGCGCATCACGCCGGGCTGGTGCGTCGCCTACAACAGCGAGCTGGTGAAGAACCCGCCCAAGACCTGGTGGGACCTGTGCAAGCAGGACTACGGCAAGGGCAACATCGCCCAGGTGATCGCGCCCTCGGGCGGGACCACCTGGACGCGGATCATGTTCGAGCGGCAGGTGCTGGGCGCCGACTACTGGGAGAAGCAGGCGGCGACCAAGCCGGCGCTGTACCCGTCGGGGGCGCCGCTGTCGGATGCGATGGTGCGCGGCGAGGTGCAGATCGCACCGCTGGTCTACAACGTGATCTACACCAAGCAGCGCGACGGCGCCCCGGTGGTGACGATGTTCCCGCCCGAGGGCATCCCGATCGTGCCCTATGCCACCGGCATCCCGAAGACGGCGGCCAATCCCAACGCGGCGAAGCTGTTCCTGGACTGGTGCCTGTCCGACGACGGGCAGCTGCATTCGATCCGCGACCACGGCAACCTGACCTCGCTGAAGGCGCCGCCGTTCACGCCGCCGGGCTTCGACCCCAAGACGGCGAAGATCTGGGTGCCCAAGTTCGCCGAGTTCGAGAGCCTGCGCGACACGTGGATTCCGGAGTGGAACAAGATCTTCGGCTACCGGCAGTGAGCCGCGCCTGAATGTCCGCCGAGCTTCGCATCGAGCATCTGCGCAAGCAGTTCATCGCCGGCGTCAGGCCGGCGGTGGACGATGTCAGCTTCACCATCGCCGCCGGCGAGATCGTGGTGCTGCTGGGGCCGTCCGGCTGCGGCAAGACCACGACGCTGCGCTGCGTCGCCGGGCTGGAGCACCCGACCGGCGGGCAGATCAGCCTGGGCGGCGACGTGATCTCCGCCCCCGAGCGGGGGGTGCTGATGCCGCCGCGGCTGCGCAACGTGGGCATGGTGTTCCAGTCCTACGCGGTGTGGCCGCACATGACGGTGCGGCAGAACGTGGCCTATCCGCTGAAGAGCCGCGGGCTGTCGCGCGCCGAGGCGGCGACGAAGGTGGCGGAGGCGCTGGCGCTGGTCGACCTGTCGGGCTACGCCGAGCGGCCGGTGACGCAGCTTTCGGGCGGGCAGATGCAGCGCGTGGCGCTGGCGCGCAGCATGGTCTACGCGCCGCGGCTGCTGCTGCTGGACGAGCCGCTGTCGAACCTGGACGCGCAGCTGCGGCTGCGGCTGCGCGACGACCTGCGGCGGATCATCAAGAATGCCGGGCTGACGGCGCTGTACGTGACGCATGACCAGACCGAGGCGGTGGTGCTGGGCGACCGGATCGGGGTGATGCGCGACGGCAGGCTGCTGCAGCTGGCGTCGCCGCAGGAGGTCTACAACCGGCCGGCCGACCTGTTCGTGGCGAGCTTCACGGGGGCGTCGAACTTCATCGCGGGCCGGGTGCTGGACCGCAGCGGGGCGATCGGGCGGGTGCAGGTGGGGGACAACCAGATGCTGGCGGCCTGGATGCCCGAGGGCGTGGCGGCCGGTGCGGAGGTGCGCGTTGCGGTGCGGCCGGAGAACATCCACCTCGCGCCGGCCGGCGAGGGGCCGAACCGGTTCACCGCCCGCGTGCTGGCCCAGCGCTACCAGGGCATGCAGACCACGTACGAGCTGGACCTGTTCGGGGCGCGGTTCGAGGCGCTGGAGATGGGCACGACGGCGCGCCATGCGGTGGGCAGCGACGTGCGCATCGAGCTGCCGGCGGAGCAGGCCTGGGCCTATGCGGCGAGCGCGGACGACGCGGCGGTGATGGCGCCGCACTGATACCGGCGGCCAGGCCAATCACCGAAGGCCGGCGCCCCAGCCGCGAGCAGTGATGGGATGCAAGGGCCTCCCGGCCCTTGCCCGCCGGAGGCCCTTCACCCTTCCTTGCGATGCCGCGTCGCCTGCTCGTAGTCGTACGCGAGCGCAAGCAGCCGGGCCTCGCTCCAGGGCCGGCCGACGAGGATCAGGCAGAAGGGGGTGCCGTCGGCATGGGTGCCGGCGGGGACGACGACGCCCGGGAGGCCGCCGATGTTGATTTCGGAGACGGTGGTGGTGTGGATCGGGGTGTCGCCGTGCAAGGGCGGCAGCGGGGCGCGCATCTGCGGGAAGGCGAGGGCGTCGAGCCGGTGCGCGTCCATCACTTCGGCGAAGATCGCGCGGTAGGCTTCGCGGGCCCGGGCGAAGTCGGACAGGTCGGGCGGGGCGGCGGGGTTGGCGCGGCTGGCCTGGAAGGCGGGGAGGGCGGCCAGGTAGTGCAGCACGCCGCCGGGGGCGAACGGGTCCTGCGCGGCGGTGGCGGCGGCGAATTCGGCGAAATTGCGGAAGGGCGCGGCGGGGCCGAGGCGGGCAAGGTAGTTCTGCAGGTCGTGCGGCACCGATTCGAGGCCGCGCATGTCGAACGGGGTGCCGCCGGGGCGGCCGAGGGCGATGGCGGCGAAGCCGCTGCCGGCGAAGGGGTCGGGCACCAGGCTGGCGCCGCGGGCGGCGAGTTCGCCCTGGGCGCGGCGGTAGCGGGTCTCGACCTCGGGCGCGAGCGGCTCGTCGCGCCAGCCGGGGCCGTAGAGACCGAGGCGGGCGCCGTGCAGGGCGGTGTCGGCAAGGCCGGCGGCGTAGCCCGCGCGGGGGATGTGGCCGGCGCTGGCGGCGGTCTTGGGGTCGGCCATGGTGAAGCCGGCGATGGCGTCGAGGCAGAGGGCCGCGTCGCGGACGCAGCGGGCGATGGGGCCGACGACGTCGCGCTGGCTGGACAGGGGCAGCACGCCGGCATTGGGGACGAGGGCGAAGGTGGGCTTGATGCCGACGAGGCCCTGGGCGGAGGCGGGGTTCTGGATGGAGCCGCCGGTTTCCTCGGCGAGGCCGATGACGCACATGGCGGCGGCGACGGCGGTGGCGGTGCCGGCGGAGCTGGCGCCGGGCGCGCGGTCGGGGGCGGCGGCGTTGAGGGTGGGCCCGGCATAGCTGTCGTTGGCGTGGGTGCCGCTGGCGCTGAGCACGGGGACGTTGGTCTTGCCGAGCAGGATGGCGCCGGCCGCGCGCAGCCGGGCGACGACGGGGCTGTCGGTGGCGGGGATGATGTCGGTGCCGCCGGAGGGGCCGTGCAGCAGGGACCAGCCGCCGGTGGTGCGCATCCCTGCCATGTCCATCGGGTCTTTCACCACGGCCGGGACGCCGGCGAGCGGGGGAAGCGGCTCGCCCGCCGCGCGGCGGCGGTCGATGGCGGCGGCGTCGGAGAGCGCGTCGGGGTTCAGCGCGACGATGGCGTTGAGGCGGGGGTTGAGGGCGGCGATGGGGTTGAGGGCGGCGATGCGGTCGAGGCAGGCGCGGGTGAGCTCGACGCAGGTGAAGCGGCCGGCGGCAGTGCCGGCCTGGATGTCGGCTGCGGTGAGTGTGGCGAGGTCGATCGGCATGCGGCCCTCCTGGTGGTGGCGGAGGGTATTGCGCGGAGGGCGGGGTGGCCAGCCCGGGCCGGGGCGGGCAGAGTTGGCGCGAGCGGGGGAGGATGCGATGCGGCGCGTGCGGCTGGGGATGCTGACGCCATCGTCGAACACGGTGCTGGAGCCGGTGACGTCGGCGATGCTGGCGGGGCTGCCGGAGGTGACGGCGCATTTCGGGCGGTTCCGGGTGACGGAGATCTCGCTCAGCGACCAGGCGCTGGGGCAGTTCGACACTGCGGCGGTGCTGGCGGCGGCGCGGCTGCTGGCCGATGCGCGGGTGGACGTGATCGCGTGGAACGGCACCTCGTCGGGCTGGCTGGGGTTCGGGGCGGACGAGGCGCTGTGCGCGGCGATCACGGCGGAGACCGGGATCCAGGCCACGACCTCGGTGCTGGCGCTGAACGAGGCGATGCGGGCGAGCGGGGTGCGCGGGTTCGGGCTGGTGACGCCGTATCTGCACGAGGTGCAGGAACGCATCCTCGCCAACTACGCGGCGGCGGGGCTGCCCTGCGTGGCCGAGCGGCACCTGAACGATCCCGGCAACTTCTCCTTCGCCGAGGTCACGGAGGAACGGATCGCGGCGATGGTGCGGGAGGTGGCGGCGGCGGGGCCGGACTGCATCAGCACGTTCTGCACCAACCTGCGCGCGGCACCGCTGGTGGCGGGGCTGGAGGCGGAGCTTGGGGTGCCGATCTACGACACGATCGCGGTGGTGGTGTGGAAGTCGCTGTGCCTGGCCGGGGTGGATGCGCGGCGGGTGGCGGGCTGGGGGCGGGTGATGGGGCTGCCGGCCGGGTGACCCTGGCTCCGTGGGCGCAGGAGGCCGGCATGTGGCCCGGTTTGCGCGCGGGCACCCCACCATCCCCGGTCGGTAAACCTCTTCACCGGAGCAATCTTCGCTGCTGCGCCGAAGCAAGGCAGGTCCACCAGTGTCCCGATTCCGAAGTTCGTTGCCACGTGCAGTGGTCGGAATTCCGGGACACTAGGAGCCCGTCTGAGTAATCACTTTTGCAACGAATATTGATATATCCTTGCTCCATGGAGAGTATGTCGGCCGAAGTTAAAAGTACGGACGACGATTACCTCGGACAGGCTCCTGCAGTGTCCTGCTGACCCCTACGTCCGCCATGAAGGATGGCGAACTTCGGGGACAGGACACTGGCTCTTTGTTTTCAGTGTCCTGTTCACCCCTACGTCCGCCATGAAGGATGGCGAACTTCGGGGACAGGACACTAGGAGGCGGCGCGGCAGCGAGAGCAAAGATCAAGGCAGAATCTCCACCTTGTTCTCGCTGTCTCGCCGCGTCCTTGTGGAATCTTTCCTTCGCTGCGGTGACGGGACCGATTGCTGCGGCCGAAGGGTTTATCAGGCCGCGGCCTGGAGCTGGCGCTGGAGGGCCGGGAGCGGGGGCATGCGGGCGGGCAGGTCGGGCGCGGGGGCGGGGCCGGGGTCGCGCATGATGTAGCCGCGGCCCCAGACGGTGCCGATGACGTCGGGGGCGCCGGCATCGGCGAGCTTCTTGCGCAGCTTGCAGATGAACACGTCGACGATCTTGGAGTCGGGCTCGTCCATGCCGCCGTAGAGGTGGTTGAGGAAGGCCTCCTTGGTCAGGGTCATGCCCTTGCGCAGGGCCAGCAACTCCAGCATGGCGTATTCCTTGCCGGTGAGGCGGACCTCGCGGTCGCCGACGCGGACCTCGTGGCTGTCGATGTTGAGCTGGAGGTGGCCGACGCGGAGGCTTGCCTGGCTGAAGCCCTTGCTGCGGCGCACCACGGCCTGGATGCGGGCGATCAGCTCGGCGCGGTCGAAGGGCTTGGTGAGGAAATCGTCGGCGCCGCCGGCCAGCGCCTTCACCTTCGCTTCGGGGCGGGTGAGGCCGGAGAGGACGATGACCGGGACGTCGATGCGGGCGGCGCGCAGGCGGCGGATGACCTCGTAGCCGTCCATGTCGGAGAGCAGGATGTCGAGGATGACGATGTCGTAGTCGTAGTGGCGGGCGAGCTCGACGGCTTCCTCGCCGGTATCGGCCTGGTCGGCGACCATGCCGGCGTTCTTGAGCGTGAGCGCCACGCCTCGGGCGGCGATGAGATCGTCTTCAACCAGCAGGACACGCATATCGGCTCTCCTTCGGATTGGACTGGAACGGGGTGCACACGTCATCGTGATGGGGATGACATAACCGTGTTTCGCATCCGAAGAGAAGGTGTGCATCGGCTCTACGCCGAAGGTTGATCGCCGGGAAGCCGAGTCATAGGCCGGAGCGGGTAGCGCGACTGGCGCCCGCGCGAAGTCTAGACGAACGCATATCGTCAATGTAGCGTTATTTGTGCGAGTAACACTTTCAGTACGATGGTATGTAATTGATGAATGCGCCATCAGATGCGGGCGGGAGGCGTGGGGGATGACGGAGAGGACCGTTCGTTTCTTGCCGGCGCCGGCGCGCGGCGCCCGCTCAGCCCGGGCCGGGCGACAGCCCGCGTTCCACCGCGATCAGCACCGCCTCGGTCCGGTTCTGGGCGCCGAGGGCGCGGAACACGCTGGCCAGATGCACCTTCACGGTGCCCTCGCCGATGCCGAGGGTGCGGGCGATCTGCTTGTTGGACTGGCCTTTCATCAGGCAGATCAGCACCTCGTGCTCGCGCGGGGTGAGGGCGAGGCGGTCCTTGGGCGGGCCGGGCGGCGGGGCGGCCGGGCGCGGCGGCGGCGCGGTGGCGGCGCCGGCGAACCGGCCGGTGACGTAGATCCGGCCGCCCAGCATGGTGGCGACCGCGTAGAGCAGTTCCTCCGACGGGCTGGCCTTCAGGATGTAGCCGTTCACGCCGGCTTCCAGCGCATCCAGGATGATCGTGCGGTCGCCGTTGCCGGACAGCACGGCAAGGGTGATGCCCGGAAAGCCCTGGCGCAGCGCCCGCAGGCTTTCGACGCCGTCCATCCCGGGCATGTCCAGGTCGATGATCACCATCGATTCGGGGGTGTGGGCGATCGCCGCCAGCGCCGCATCGAGCGTTCCGGCTTCCTCGACCCGACTGCCGGGGTATTCCAGTTCGAGGACCATCCGCACCGCCTGGCGCACCATCGGATGATCGTCGGCCAAGATGAAGTTCTGCGGTTCCGTCATGCTTCCTGGTGTTCCTTGCGGGCCGGCCGGCCACGCCACCCTTCGGTAAATGTATTCGATTTCTTAATATCCGGTTTGCG
>JBGAIK010000161.1:0-11978 GCA_044225615.1 Acetobacteraceae bacterium
TGAGAGCCTGGGGGCGAGCACGATCATCGGCGGGTCCGGGGCGGCGACGGTGAGCGGCAACGGGCCGGGGGATTTCGTCTTTGCCGGCAGCGGGGCGCTGGATTTCACCCTCGGGCTGGGCTCGGCGACGATCCTCGGCGGCAGCGGGGCGAGCACGCTGCAGGGCGGGGCGGGGTCACTGGTCGCGCTGTCGTTCGGCGCGACGAAATATGTCGGCGGGTCCGGGGCGGACACGATCGCCGGGTTCGGCGGCAGCCTGACGGTGCAGGGGGGCGGCGGCTCCGGGCTGTTCCTGGGCGGGCCGGACGGCCACAACGTGCTGACCGGCGGGGCCGGGCAGTCGATCCTGCTGGGCGGCGGCGACGGCGACGTGCTGACGGCCGGGAGCGGGGCCGGGGACGTGCTGCTGGCCGGGCCGGGGGCGGCGACGCTGACCGGGGCGGGGACGTCGGGCGCGCACCGGTTCTATGCCGGGGCGGGGGCGAACCTGCTGATCGCGGGGTCGGGCAACACCCAGTTCCTGGCCGGCAGCGGGGCGGCGACGATGGTGGGGGGCGCGGGGGTGGACCTGTTCGCCTTCGCCCAGGGCAGCGGCGGGACGGTGGTGATCGAGGGGTTCAACCCGCAGCTGCACTACCTGTCGCTGATCGGCTTCGCGGCGGGGGAGGCGGCGGCGGCGCTGGCCGGGGCGGTGACGGCGGCGGGCTCGGAATCGCTGACGCTGTCGGACGGCACGCATATCACGCTGCACGGGTTCACCGGGCTTGCGGCGGGGAATTTCCTGTAGTCCGGCGTTGACCGGCCCGCGGTGCCGGCCGAAAGATGGCAGCAATCACACGTCCGGGAACAAAGGAACGCCCATGCTCGGCCTGATGCAGGACATGCCGCTCACGATCAGTTCGATCATCCGCCATGCCGCGCGGCATCATGGCGGGGTGGAGGTGGTGTCGAAGCTGGTGGAGGGCGACGTCCATCGCACGACCTATGGCGCGGTCGAGGAGCGGGCGCGGCGGATGGCCAGGGCGCTGGGGCGGCTGGGCATCAAGGGCTCGGACCGGGTGGCGACGATCGCGTGGAATTCGTACCGGCACCTGGAGCTGTACTACGCGATCTCGGGCATGGGCGCGGTGATGCACACGATCAACCCGCGGCTGTCGCCGGACGACCTCGCCTATGTCGCCAACGACGCGGCCGATGCGGTGGTCTTCGCCGATACCACCTTCGCGCCGCTGATCGCCGCGGTGGCGCCGCGGCTGCGGGCGACGTTGCGGGCGGTGGTGTTCATGACCGACGCCCAGCACATGCCCGACCTGGCGCTGCCCGAGGGGATGGACCTGCTGTGCTACGAGACGCTGATGGCGGCGTCCGACGCGGAGTATGCCTGGCCCGACTTCGACGAGCGCAGCGCGGCTTCGCTGTGCTACACCTCCGGCACCACCGGGCGGCCGAAGGGGGTGCTGTACAGCCACCGCTCGACGCTGCTGCACGCGATGGCGGTGAACGGGGCCGACGTGCTGGCGCTGCGCGGGCAGGACCGGATGCTGCCGGTGGTGCCGATGTTCCATGTCAATGCCTGGGGCACGCCCTATGCTGCGCCGATGGCAGGCTGCGGGCTGATCTTTCCCGGGCGGCACCTGGACGGGGCGAGCCTGGCCGGGATGATGAATGCCGAGAAGGTGACGATCTCGGCCGGGGTGCCGACGGTGTGGCTGGGGCTGCTGAACCACCTGCGGAGCAGCGGCATCCGGCTGGACACGGTGAAGCGCTTCGTGATCGGCGGCAGCGCCTGCCCGCGGATGATGATCGAGGCCTTCGCCAAGGAGTACGGCATCCGGGTGGACCATGCCTGGGGCATGTCGGAGATGAGCCCGGTGGGCACCTACAACACGCCCAAGACGTCCAACGTGGACCTTGGCGAGGACGACATGTTCCGGCTGATGGAGAAGCAGGGGCGGGCGCTGTACGGCGTGGACATGCGGATCGTGAACGACATGGGCGAGGAGCTGCCCTGGGACGGCGTGGCCTCCGGCCATCTGCAGGTGAAGGGGCCGTGGGTGTGCAGCAGCTATTTCGGCGGCACGCCGGGCGATGCGCTGACCGACGGGTGGTTCGCGACCGGCGACGTGGCGACGATCGACGCCGAGGGCTACATGGAGATCACCGACCGTTCCAAGGATGTGATAAAGTCGGGCGGCGAGTGGATCAGCTCGGTGCAGCTGGAGAACCTGGCGGTGGGGCATCCGGACGTGGCGGAGGCGGCGATCATCGCGGCCCGGCACGCCAAGTGGGACGAGCGGCCGCTGCTGATCGTGGTGGCAAAGCCGGAGCGCGAGATCGACAAGGCGGCGATGCTGGCCTTCTTCGAGGGCAAGGTGGCGTCATGGTGGAAGCCCGACGACGTGATCGTGGTGCCCGAGCTGCCGCATACGGCGACGGGGAAGATCCACAAGCTGACGCTGCGGGAGAAGTATCGGGATTTTCTGATCGGGAAGTAAGGAAGGGCGTTCTTTTTTGAAAAAAAAGAACCAAAAAACTTTTGTCCGTTTGGGCGTTGCCGCACCGATGCCACGCGAAGGAAAACGGACAAAAGTCTTTTTGCTTCTTTTTCTTCAGAAAAAGAAGATCCTTGCTTGACTCCTGCCGCTCGGCTGCCGGTGGAGCCCGCTAAAGGTTCGCGCCACGAATTGCGTCGCAGACCGCGCGGGTGACGTCCTTCGTGGTGGCCTTGCCGCCGATATCGGGGGTGAGGATGCCGGCGGCGCAGACCTGCTCCACGGCGGTCATCAGCGCCGCGGCGGCGCGGTCCTCGCCGAGATGTTCCAGCATCATCGCCGCGGTCCAGAAGCTCGCGACCGGGTTGGCGATGCCCTTGCCGGTGATGTCGAAGGCGCTGCCGTGGATCGGCTCGAACATGCTCGGGTAGCGGCGCTGCGGATCGACGTTGCCGGTCGGCGCCACGCCCAGGCTGCCGGCCAGCGCGGCGGCGAGGTCGGACAGGATGTCGGCATGCAGGTTGGTGGCGACCACCGTGTCGATGCTGCGCGGCTTGCGGACCATGCGCATGGTCATGGCATCCACCAGCTCCTTGTCCCACGTCACGTCGGGGAAGTCGGCGGCGACTTCGGCGGCGATCTCGTCCCACATCACGAGCCCGTATTTCTGGGCGTTGGACTTGGTGACCACGGTGAGCAGCTTGCGCGGGCGCTTCTGGGCGCTGGCGAAGGCGAAGCGCATGATCCGCTCGACGCCGACGCGGGTGAAGATGGCGACTTCGGTCGCCACCTCCTCGGGCAGGCCGCGATGGGCGCGGCCGCCATGGCCGGCATATTCGCCCTCGCTGTTCTCGCGCACGATCAGCCAGTCGAGATCGCCGGGGCCGGTGTCGCGCAGGGGCGAGGTGATGCCGGGCAGGATGCGGGTGGGGCGGACATTGGCGTACTGGTCGAAGCCCTGGCAGATCGGCAGGCGCAGGCCCCAGAGGCTGATATGGTCGGGCACGTCCTGGGCGCCGACGGCGCCGAAATAGATGGCGTCGGCCTGCTTGAGCAGGGCGAGGCCGTCGGCGGGCATGAAGGCGCCGTGCCTGCGGTAGCGGTCGGAGCCCCAGTCGTAGTGGGTGACCTGGAGGCGGAAGCTGCCGTCGCGGGCGGCCAGCGCATCGAGCACTTCCAGGCCGGCGGCGATGACCTCGGGGCCGATGCCGTCGGCGGGGATGGAGGCGATGCGGTGGGTGCGCATGGGGGCGTCCTGCGGGATTTCGCGGCAGGATTCGCGGGGGTGGGGCGGGGGGTCCATCCCTTGGAAGGACGGATCAGCGCGGCGCTTCCGGCTCCTGCGCCATGATGGCCCCTGTGTCCCGCCTGTCATGAAGCACCCGGAGGATGGTGATCTGCTCCGGTTCTGCCAGATAGAAGATCCAGAAGGCACGAAAGCCGCGCACCGGCCAGCGACGCAACCCTGCGAGCCTGGGATTGCGGAGAAGCCGTGGAGAGCCGGCCAGCGGCCTTGCGATGACGGCGTCGATCGCGGTGAGCACGGCGGCGCGGAACCGTATGGCGACGTCGAGCAGCCCCAACTCGGCGTAGTGTTCGATCTGCTGGAGGATATCCGCTTCGGCTGCCGCCTGGATGCGGACCCTCACACGTGTCCGCCGTGCCTTGCGATGATGGCTGCGGAGCGGGCTGCGAGCCGGTCACGGAAGTCCGTGTCGAGCGGCTGGCTGTCGGAGGCGAGGCCTTCGAGCAGCAGGGCCTCGACCCGCGCATCCTGTTCCTGACGCTCGGCCGCCTGTGCCTGGTCGCGGCGGATCAGGTCCTGCACGTAGTCGCTGGCCGTGGCGTAGGAGCCGGCGGCGATGCGCTTGCGCAGCCAGTCGGCGGCGTCGTCGGAGACGGAGATGTTGATGGGCATCGCTTTCCCGCTCCTTGCAGGGATGAGAGAATATCGCACGGGGGCTGACACGAGACAAGCGGAGTGGGTTTACATACCTATTTCGCCTCCGCGTTCTTCCGCGCCAGGGGCTCTGCTCGCGGTGGGAGAACATTCCCCAGGGAAGCAGTGAGAACGCAAACTCAGCGTGGTGATGATCGTCGCGCGCCGCCAGCGGGCGATCAGGTTCGGCATGCAATCAGGGCGACGCCCTGATTCGCCTTGCGTGCGCGTCAACGACCCTGCTCATGACGCGGGACAGAGGCATTCGCGGTGGTGGTTGCCCAAGATGCAGGCACGCGTGCGGGCTGGGCAGTTCGGGGGAATGATGGCGATGCGGCGGCCCATGCTCAGGACACTGCTGATGGCCTGGCGTCAATCCCGCTTGCGGCAACTATCTTTCTATTGCTCGCATGCTTTGATCTTGCGGTTTCCCTCATGTACGCCCGGCAGGAGCAGACGTATCTGAAAGACGAGAGGCGGGTTCTGCAATCGCTTCTTCATCGAGCCGCTGCACGGTGCCGCGTTCCGCGCTGGTGCCGGAGCTGCGGGAGCATTTCGGGAAGGACCGTCTCGTCAAGGAAGATGGCGACGACATCTCGGTGGACAATGTTGTCTTGAAATTTCGGGGCGACGTGCTTGTTGGCGTCTGCTCCGCGGAGGATAGTGCTTCCGGGCCTGTGCATGTAGACAAGGCATTGATCTGTGTGGCCTTGCCATGACGGGATGGGGAGTGGCTGCCGGCACGCTCGGTCGTTCCACGACCGGGAGGGCGATTGCCAAGCCGGCGCAAGGCCGCGCAGAGTGGTGGCGCGGGACTTGCTTGTCCGGGCGCCGAGGCCGGGAATGGCGGCGGCGCCCGGCCGTCATTGTCCTGCCGATCGCAACGAACAGGCATTGGGGGCCCACCGCATGCGCCGTTTCCTTCTCGCCACCGCCCTGGGGGTGCTGGCCGCGTTCCCGGTTGCGGCGCAGGACCTGCCGACGCTGCGGATCGGGCTCGCCGACGATCCCGATGCGCTGGACCCGACGCTGGCGCGCAGCTTCGTGGGGCGGATCGTGTTCGCCGGGTTGTGCGACAAGCTGGTGGATATCGATGCCGGGCTGAACGTGGTGCCGCAGCTCGCCGCTTCGTACGAGTGGGCGGATTCGGTGACGCTGGTGATGAAGCTGCGGCCGGGGGTGAAGTTCCACGACGGCACCGACCTCGATGCCGCGGCGGTGAAATACAGCCTGGAGCGGCACCTCACCATGCAGGGCAGCTCGCGGCGGGGCGAGATCGCGACGCTCGACCGGGTGGAGACGCCGGACCCGATGACGGTGCGGATCGTGCTCAAGACGCCGACCTCGCCGTTCCTCGCGGCGCTGACCGACCGGGCGGGGATGATCGTCTCGCCCAAGGCGGCGCAGGCGGCGGGGAAGGATTTCTCGCTGAAGCCGGTCTGCGCCGGGCCGTTCAGCTTCGGCGAGCGGGTGGCGCAGGACCACATCACGCTGGAGCGGTTCCCCGGCTACTGGAACGCGGGGGCGATCAGGTTCGGGAAGGTGATCTACCGGACGGTGGTCGATCCTTCCGTGCGGCTGGCGAACCTGAAGGCCGGGGCGCTGGACATGGCCGAGCGGATCGCGCCGACCGACGTGCCGTCCGTGAAGGCGGACCCGAAGCTCAAGCTGGTGACGTTCGACGGGCTCGGCTACCAGGGCATCACCTTCAACGTCGGCAAGGGGCCGCGGTCGCAGACGCCGGTCGGGCAGGATGCGCGCATCCGCCAGGCGTTCAGCCTGGCGATCGACCGGGCGGCGCTGGTGCAGGTGGTCTATGCCGGGATGTTCACGCCTTCGGCGCAGGCGATCCCGCCGGCGAGCCCGTACTGGGCGGCCAGCGTGCCGGCGCCGGCGCGCGATCTTGCCGCGGCGAAGAAGCTGCTGGCCGAGGCCGGGGTGAAGCTGCCGGTGACGGTGGACCTGACGGTGACCAACAGCGCCACCCAGCAGCAGGAAGGCGAGGTGATGCAGGCGATGGCCGCCGAGGCCGGGTTCGACGTGAAGGTGCGGGCGATGGAGTTCGCCGCCTCGCTGGATGCCGACGAGCGCGGCGACTTCCAGGCGCATCTGATCGGCTGGTCGGGGCGGACCGACCCCGACGGCAACCTGTGGAGCTTCATCCATACCGGGGCGCCGCTGAACGTGGCCGGCTACAGCAGCAAGGAGATGGACGGGCTGCTGGACGGCGCGCGGGCCGAGAGCGCGCCCGCCGCGCGCAAGGCGCTGTATGCCAAGGTGGCGGAGCTGCAGCAGAAGGACATGCCGCTGATGTATCTCTATGTGAACAAGTGGATCACCGGCATGAGCGCGAAGCTGGACGGCTATCAGCCGGTGGCGGACGGGATGATCCGTCTGCAGGGCATGACGCTGGGCAGGTAGGTCATGCGCGGGCATCTCGGCACACGGTTCTTCCAGGTCATCCCGACGCTGCTGCTGGTCAGCGTCTACGTGTTCTGCCTGCAGCAGCTGATGCCCGGCGATCCGGCGCTGGTGCTGGCCGGCGAGGAGCGCGACCCGCAGGTGCTGGCGCAGATCCGCGCCGAGCTGTGGCTGGATAGGCCGTTGCCGATCCAGTATTTCCACTGGATCGGCAACGTGCTGCAGGGCGATCTGGGCTTTTCCTGGCGCATACGGCAGCCGGTGCTGCAGCTGATCGCGCAGAAGCTGCCGGTGACGCTGCAGCTGGGCAGCATGGCCTTCGTGATCGCGGTGTGCATCGGGGTGCCGATGGGCATCCTGTCGGCGGTGAAGAAGAACTCGTTCTGGGACTACCTGGCCAACGGGATCGGGCTGGCGGGGCTGTCGACGCCGAATTTCTGGCTCGGGATCATGCTGATCCTGCTGATCTCGGTGCAGCTCGGCTGGCTGCCGCCGTCGGGCTACGTGCCGCTGACCGAGGACTGGCGGCTGTCGCTGGCCACCACGATCATGCCGGCCTTCGTGCTGGGCAACGCGATCTCGGCCGTGCTGATGCGCCACACCCGCAGCGCGATGCTGACGGCGCTGGAGCAGGATTACGTGCGCACGGCGCGGGCCAAGGGGCTGCGCGAATGGGGCGTGGTGCTGCGGCACGCGCTGCGCAACGCGCTGGTGCCGGTGGTGACGCTGGGGGCACTGGAGCTGGGGACGCTGTTTTCCGGCGCGGTGCTGACCGAGCAGGTGTTCTCGGTGCCCGGCTTCGGGAAGCTGATCGTGGATGCGGTGTTCAACCGCGACTATCCGGTGGTGCAGGGCGTGGTGCTGGTGACGGCGACCGTCTACGTAATGCTGAACCTGGCCGCCGACGTGCTGTACGTGCTGATCAACCCGAGGCTTCGCAACGCATGAGTGCCACCGCAATTCCCAAGCCGGTCGTGGCGGCCGTGGCGGCCAAGCCGATCGTTTCGTTCAGCCCGGCGCGGCTGGCCTGGATGCGGTTCTGCCGGCGGCCGGCGGCGGTGATCGCGCTGTTCGTGGTGGCGGTGTTCATCCTGGTGGCGGTGTTCGCCCCCTGGATCGCGCCGGCCGATCCGATCAAGACCAGCTGGTCGCTGATCCGCAAGGCACCTTCGTGGGCGCACTGGATGGGGACGGACGAGAACGGGCGGGACGTGCTGAGCCGGGTGATCTTCGGGGCGCGGGCGAGCATGAGCGCGGGGGTGATCTCGGTGACGATCGCGGCCGGGATCGGGGTGCCGGTGGGGCTGCTGGCGGGGTTCGCCGGCGGCTGGATCGACACGCTGATCGGCCGGGTGGTGGATGCGATGCTGGCCTGCCCGTTCCTGATCCTGGCGATCGCGCTGGCGGCGTTCCTGGGGCCGAGCCTGCAGAATGCGATGATCGCGATCGGGGTGACGGCGGCGCCGGTGTTCGTGCGGATTTCGCGCGGGGCGACGCTGGATGCGGCGACGAATGACTATGTCGAAGCGGCCCGCGCGCTGGGCAATCCGGCGTGGCGGGTGGCGTTCCGGCACATCCTGCCGAACATCGTTCCCCCGGTGATGGTGCAGGCGACGCTGGCGGTGGCCGGCGCGATCATCGCCGAGGCGTCGCTGTCCTTCCTCGGCCTGGGCCAGCAGCCGCCGGCGCCGTCCTGGGGCAGCATGCTGAACTCGGCGCAGCGGTTCCTGACGCAGGCGCCGTGGCTGGCGGTGTTCCCGGGCGCGGCGATCTTCCTGGCGGTGCTGAGCTTCAACCTGGTGGGCGACGGGCTGCGGGACGCGCTGGACCCGCGGGCGAAATAGGGTGCTGCACGCGTTCGACTATCAGGGCGTGCGGCTGCTGCCGGGGCGGTTCGCCGACCAGGTGGCGCATGCGGCCGCCTTCTATGGGGGGTATCCGGACGACAGCATCCTGAAGGGCTTCCGGCGCAATGCCGGGCTGCCGGCGCCCGGCGAGGATATGGGCGGGTGGTGTTCGGACACCTGCTCCGAGATTTTCGGGCAAATGCTGGGCGGGCTGGCGAAGCTCGGGCGGGCGACCGGCGATGCGGCGCTGACGGCCAAGGCGCGGCGGCTGTTCGCGGGGTGGCGGGCGACGCTGCCGGCGGATGGGAACCCGAGGCTGCGGCTGTACGACTGGGAGAAACTGTGCGGCGGGCTGGTGGACCTGCATCTGTATGCCGGGGACCAGGATGCGCTGCCGGTGCTGGAGGGGCTGACGCGCTGGGCCTCCGCGACGTTCGACCGGACGCGGATGGTGGCGGACGGGCATGATTTCTGGGGCGCCGGGGGGAACGGCACGTCCGAGTGGTACACGCTGCCGGAAAACCTGTACCGGGCGTATCAGGCCAGCGGCAACGCGCTGTTCCGGGAATTCGCCGAGGAATGGCTGTACGAGGGCTTCTGGGCGCCGTTCGCCGACGGCGTGCCGGAAACGGTGAAGCCGAACCACGCCTACAGCCATGTGAACTCGTTCAGCGGTGCCGCGATGGCCCATGCGGTGACGGGGGAGCGGCGGTATCTCGACATCTGCGTCAACGCCTACGATTTCCTGCTGCGGACGCAGTGCTATGCGACCGGCGGGTACGGGCCGGACGAGCGGCTGATGCCGCCGGATGGCAGCCTGGGGCGATCGCTCGACGTGATGGCCTATCACGCCGAGGAGCCGTGCGGGGCCTGGGCGGGGTTCAAGCTGGCGCGCTACCTGATGCTGTTCACCGGGGAGGCGCGGTTCGGGGACTGGATCGAGACGCTGCTGATCAACACGATCGGGGCGGCCTTGCGGCCGCAGCCGGACGGGAAGGTCCATTACTACGGCAACTACGCGATGGCCGGGGGGACGAAGCAGTTCTACTGGCAGGAATGGCCGTGCTGTTCGGGCACCTATCTTCAGAACATGGCCGAATACCACAACCTGATCTTCTTCCATGCGCAGGATGCGCTGTGCGTGAACCTGTATGTGCCGTCCGAGGTCGAGTGGAACGGGGTGCGGGTGACGCAGGAGACGGCGTATCCCGAGGATGAGGTGGTGACGCTGCGGCTGGCGATGGCGGCGCCGCGGCGGTTCGCGCTGAAGCTGCGGATTCCGGGATGGGCGGCCGGGGCGACGGTGGATGGCGCCGCGGTCGCGTCCGGCGACTGGGCGGTATTGGAGCGGGAGTGGCGGGACGGCGACACGGTGGTGCTGCGGCTGCCATTGAAGCTGCGGCTGGCGCCGGTGGACGTGCAGCATCCGGCGCGGGCGGCAATCCTGTGCGGGCCGGTGGTCCTGGCGCAGGACGAGGCGTGCTGCCGGCGGCCGTTCTGCTTCCATGCGGGCACGAAGCTGGAAACGCGGCTGGTGCGCGAGCCCGGGCTGCGCTTCCGCATCCTTAATACGACGCCGGAGCGGCATACCCGGTATTTGCAGCCGCTCTATGCGTTTCCGCAGAACTGGCCGTACTGGGTGTATTTCGATCTGCACAAGCAGCCGTTGGATTGAGGAAGTGTCTTCAGTTTCTGTAAAAGCAATCAAAAAGAGCTTTCGCTCATTGCGGGCCGCGCAGGCGGCGCTGACATGCGAATAACCCAAACGAATGAAAGTTTTTTGGTTCTTTTTTTCAAAAAAGAACATCCTTCCTTGCGGGGGCCGAGCCCGGTCACGGCGTGACGGCCCGGGGAAGGATGGGGTCGAGCGCGGCCTCGAGCGCGGCGAGCGACTGGTCGGGCCGCAGCGCGACGCGCGTGGCGCCACGCAGCCGCGTGACCTCCGCCACGGCGGCGAGGCCGGCCGGCGGAACCGAGGCCAGCAGGGCGTCGCCGAGCCACATGGTCGGCGCGACGAAGCGCAGGCGCCGGTGGCTCCAGGCTCGGGTCGCCAGCAGCCCGTTGAGGCCGCTGCGGAACCAGTCGAGGATCGAGGCCTCCTCGTAGCTTGTCCGGCGGTATTCCTCGTAGAGATCGAACTCGGGAATCCAGGCGGTGCGAGCGATCCAGCCCTGGATCGGAGCCTGGCCGTCCAGCCAGGAGGTGAATTCAGCCTCCATCGCGGCCGCCGTGACGCCGAGCTGGGCGAACACCTCCGGCACGTCCAGTGCCCAGGCCGCGACGGCGAAGGTGCTGCCGTCCGGCGGCGCGGCCTCCACCGCCGCGCGGGGGGCGAAGCGCGCGACGGTCGCCAGCCCGTCTTCCGCCCGTGCCGGGTCGGTGCGCAGCGCCGCCTGGAGGGTGATGCCGGCGATCGGGTGGGTGCCGCCGGGCGGCACGATGCCAAGCGTGACGGTGTGCAGGTCGGACGCGATGTCGAACAGCTTCGGCCACAGCCGGTCCTTCGCCGCCTCGGCAAGGTCGGCGCTTCGGCGCGCCTTGGCGACGCGGAAGCTGACCTCGCTCATGTGCTTCTGCGTGGCGATCGCGAGCCGGGTTCCGCCGGGCGCGGCCAGCGCTGCCAGAAACGGCTCGGTCCATGCGCGTGCCGCCGCGCGCGCCGGGGCGCCGGTGTCGTCAAGCAGCGCCACCATCGCGAGCACCGAGGGCTGGTTGAGGCGCAGCACCGCGTCGGCGATGCGCTCCGGCGCCGGGCCGGCGATGCGCGGCACCCAGGCCGGGCGGCGGGCCGCCAGCCGCGCCGGCGGCAGATGCAGCGGCGTGGCCGCCGGCGCGCGGGGGGTGAGCACCGGCCGCAGGGTGATGCCGCCCTCGTCGGTCGCTTCGACGCGCAGGACCACGACCAGAAGCACCTGCCTGCGCGTCTCGGGATCGATGGCCGGCACGTCGAACGGCGTCACCGCGACGCGCAGCGGGGCGGCCCAGGGTTCGTCCGGCCCGTCCTGGGCAAAGCGGGCGACCGCGTCGCCCGGCATGATCTGGCCGTTGTAGAACGGCAGCGCGACGACGGCGACTTCGTGCAGCCGCACCGCCGCCGGCGTGTCGGCATGGATTTCCAGGTCCAGCCCGGAGAAGCCGCCTGTTCCGGTCAGGGCCAGCCATTGCAGCCCGGTGGGTGTGGCGAGGGGGATCGGCCAGGCGGCGGGATAGAGCCGCAGATAGGGGCAGTGGTCGGCGTCCAGCAGCGGCTCCAGCGCCACGCCGGCGCGCGGCGGCGCG
>JBGAIK010000162.1:0-11222 GCA_044225615.1 Acetobacteraceae bacterium
CTGAAGGCGACCCCCCAGGCGATGAGCGTGGCACCCAATATGGCCAGCAGGATGGCCTGGCCGCGGCGCGACAGGCTGCGCTGCGGCAGGATCATCGCTTCGAAGACGGTTCGGTCCATGGCGCTTGTCAGCAGTCCGTGCTGCGGCGAAAGTCGGGCATGGTCGCAGCGGCGAAGACGACTCGCAAGACGAAGCCGATGAACCTCGCGCAGGTGCGATCCTTCCTGGAGGCGCTGGCGCGGGACAATCCGGCGCCGGAAAGCGAGCTGGAATATCGCGATCCCTACACGCTGCTGGTGGCGGTGGTGCTGTCGGCGCAGGCGACCGATGCGGGGGTCAACAAGGCGACGCGGGGCCTGTTCGCCGAGGCCGACACGCCGGCGAAGATGGTGGCGCTGGGCGAGGCCGGGATCGCGCGGCATATCCGCACGATCGGGCTGTGGCAGGGCAAGGCGAAGAACGTGGCCGCGCTGTCGGCGGCGCTGATCGACAAGCATGGCGGGACGGTGCCGCAGGACCGCGCGGCGCTGGAGGCGCTGCCGGGCGTGGGACGCAAGACGGCGAACGTGGTGCTGAACGTCGCCTTCGGCGAGCCGACCATGGCGGTGGACACGCATGTGTTCCGGCTCGGCAACAGGACCGGCATCGCGCCGGGGGCCAATGTGCGCGTGGTCGAGGACGGGCTGGTGAAGCGCATTCCCGCCGACCTGCTGCGGGACGCGCACCACCTGCTGATCCTGCACGGGCGCTACGTGTGCAAGGCGCGCACGCCGGAATGCTGGCGCTGCGTGGCAACCGAATGGTGCCGGTACCCGGACAAGACGCCGGCCCCGGCAGGGAGGAACTGACGATGCGGCCCAATCCGCTGCGCGCGAAGCTGGCGCGCGACGAGCCCGTCTTCGGCACGATGGTGATGGAATTCGCCTCCCCCGGCCTGCCGCAGATCCTTGCCGCGGCCGGCGCCGATTTCGTCGTCTACGACCAGGAGGCGGGCTGCCTGGACCTGGCCGCGGTGAAGAACCAGCTGGCACTGACCCGTGGCCTGCCGATCGTGCCGCTGGTGAACGTGCCGTGGCACGACTACCACCTGCTGGTGCAGCCGCTCGATTGCGGCGCGATGGGGCTGATGGTGCCGGTGGTGGAGACGCGCGCGCAGGCCGAGGCGATCGCGCGCATCACCCACTATCCGCCCAAGGGCGTCCGCGGCGCCGCCTTCGGCATCGCCCATGACGACTACCTGGGCGTGGACCTGCCGCGTTCGATCGCCGAAGCCGACGCGCGCAACCTGATCATCGCCAAGATCGAGACGGTGCAGGGGGTGGAGAACATCGAGGCGATCATGGCGGTGGAAGGCATCGACGTCGCCTTCGTGGGGCACATGGATCTCTCGGTGTCGCAGGGCACGCCGGGCCGCTACGACACGCCGGCCTTCGTGGCCGCGATGGAGCGCGTGAGCGCGGCGTGCAAGGCGAACGGCAAGCACGGCGCCTGCCTGGTGACCTCGGTGGAGGCGGGGCGGCGCTGGCTGGCGCTCGGCTTCCGGGTGGTGATCTTCGCCAACGACATCATCCTGCTGACCTCGGCGCTGCGGGCCGGGCTGGACGGGCTGCGGGCCGGCTGATTCCCTTTGGCCCTGCCGCCTTCGCTGTGGCAGCATCGGGCAAAGACCAAGGGAGCATCACGATGGACAGCACACTCCGCCGCCGCGGATTGTTCGGCATGGCCGCCGCCGCTGCCGTGCCCGGAAGGGGCTTCGCGCAAGGCGCGGACCCGAAGCGCGGCGGCACGCTGGTGATGCAGGGCGGCGGGACCACCCGCCACGTCAACGGCGCCATCCAGTCGGGCACTGCCGCCGGCGTGCCGGGCACGCAGATCTTCGCCAGCCCGCTGCGCTTCGATGCGAACTGGAACCCGCAGCCGTACCTCGCCAAGTCCTGGGAGATGTCGGCCGACGGCAAGGCGTTCACGCTGCGCCTGGTGGACAACGCGGTGTTCCATGACGGCGCGCCGGTGACCAGCGCCGACATCGCCTTCACCATCGACACGATCCAGAAGAACCACCCGTTCAAGCCGATGCTGGAGCCGGTGACCGGGGTGGACACGCCCGACCCGCACACCGCCGTCATCCGCATGTCGCGCCCGCATCCGGCGATCGTGCTGGCGATGTCGCCCGGCCTGTGCCCGGTGCTGCCGAAGCACGTCTATGGCGACGGGCAGGACATCCAGAAGCACCCGGCCAACATCGCGCCGATCGGGGCCGGGCCGTTCCGGCTGACCTCGTTCAACCCGAGCGAGGCGATCGTGCTGGAGCGGTTCGACAAGTTCTTCATTCCCGGCCGGCCATATCTGGACAAGATCGTCCAGCGCACCATCCAGGACAACCAGGTGGCGCTGCTGGCCATGGAACGGCAGGAGATCAACTACATGCCATTCCTGGGCACGCCGCGCGACGCCGACCGGCTGGCGAAGCAGGCGCATGTGGTGCTGAGCGACAAGGGGTTCGAGGGCATCGGCGCGGTCAACTGGATGGAGTTCAACTGCGCCAAGAAGCCGTTCGACGACAGGCGGGTGCGCCAGGCCATCGCCTACCTGACCGACCGGCCGCGCCTGCTGAAGGTGCTGCTGGGGCCGCGGGTGAAGGAGGCGAGGACGCCGATCCACCCCGGCTCCAACTTCTATACGCCCGACGTCAACGAGTTCCCCTATGACCTGAAGAAGGCCGAGGCGCTGCTGGACGAGGCCGGCTACAAGCGCGGCGCCGACGGCATCCGCTTCAGGATGGTCTTCGAGCACGGCCAGGGCGCGGTGGAGCTGACCTCGGGCGTGGTGGAATTCATGCGCAGCCAGCTCCGCCGCGCCGGGATCGAGGTGCAGGTGCGCCCCGCGCCCGATTTCCCGACCTGGGTCAGCCGGGTGGCGAGCCACGAGTTCGACATGACCATGGACATTGTTTTCAACTGGGGCGACCCGGTGATCGGGGTGCACCGGACGTACCTGACGCGCAACATCCGCAAGGGCGTGATCTGGTCCAACAACCAGTCCTATTCCAACCCCAAGGTGGATGCCCTGCTCGACGCCGCCGCCGAGGAGGTCGATCCGGCGAAGCGCAAGGCGATCTACCGCGAATTCCAGCAGGTGGTGGTGGACGACGTGCCGATCATGTTCCTGCATGCCTGGCCGATCGCGCAGGCGGCGCACAAGGGGCTGCGCAACCTGCCGGAGACGATCTGGGGCCCGATGTCGCCGCTTGACGAGGTCTACTGGGAGGCGGCGGACCGGCGGTGACGCGGCTGGCCGGCTGGGCGGCGCGGCTGCTGCATGCCGCCGCCCTGGTGCTTGCGGTATTGGTGCTGAACTTCCTGCTGATCCATCTCGCGCCCGGCGACCCGGCCGACGTGATCGCCGGCGAGATGGGCGGTGCCACGGCCGAGGTGCTGGCGCGGATCCGGACGATGTACGGGCTCGACCAGCCTTTGCCGGTCCAGCTTGCCCGCTATCTCGGCCGGGTGCTGACCGGGGACCTCGGCTACTCGTTCTACTTCAACCGGCCGGTGGCAGGTCTGGTGCTGGAGCGGATGGCGGTGACGGCATTGCTGGTGGTCAGCGCGATCCTGGCCGCGATGGTGATCGGCACCTGGCTGGGCGTGCTGGCGGCGCGCTGGCCGCGCGGCGTCGTCGGGCCGACGGTGACGCTGCTGGCGGTGATCGGCTTCGCGGCGCCGGTGTTCTGGACCGGGCTGATGCTGCTGCTGGCCTTCGCCAAGGCGGTGCCGATCTTCCCGGTGGGCGGGATGCAGGATGTCGGGCGGCCGCAGCAGGGCTTCGCCTTCGTGCTGGACGTGGCCCACCATCTGGTGCTGCCGGCGCTGACGCTGGCGCTGATCTACATGGCGCAATACAGCCGCCAGGCCCGGGCCGGCATGCTGGCGGCGCTGTCCGCCGACTATGTGCGCACGGCGCGCGCCAAGGGGCTGGGCGAAAGGCGGGTGGTGTACCGCCACGCGCTGCGCAACGCGCTGATCCCGGTGATCACCATCGCCGGGCTGCAGTTCGGCCAGGTGCTGGCCGGCGCGGTGCTGGTGGAGACGGTGTTCTCCTGGCCCGGGCTGGGGCGGCTGGCCTACGAATCGATCCTGCGCCGGGATTCGCCGACCCTGCTCGGCATCCTGCTCGGCTCCTCGGTGATGGTGATCATCGCCAACCAGGTGACGGACGCGGCGTATCGGCTGGCCGATCCGCGGATGCGCGGGGCGTGAGGGTGCGGCTGCGCCGGGCGCGGGCGTTCCTGGGCAATCCGGCGGCGGCGGGCGGGTTGGCGCTGCTGCTGGGTATGGTGGGCGCGGTGGCGCTGGGGCCGGCGCTGTACGGGGTGGACCCGACCGACATCGTGGCGATGCCGCTGACGGCGCCGGAGGCGGAGCTGCCGTTCGGCTCCGACTATCTCGGGCGCGACATACTGGCAGGCGTGCTGGCGGGTGGGCGGGCGACGATGCTGGTGGGCGTGTCGGCGGCGCTGGTGTCGATGTTGATCGGCACCACGATCGGGGCTGCCGCAGGCTGGCTCGGCGGGCGGGTGGATGCCGTCCTGATGCGGCTGACCGAGTTCTTCCAGGTGCTGCCGGCGCTGCTGTTCGCGATGGTGGTGGTGATGCTGTTCCGCCCGAGCCTCGCGGTGATCGCCGCCTCGATCGGCGTGGTGTCGTGGACCGGCACCGCGCGGTTGGCGCGGGCCGAGTTCCTGCGGCTGAAGCGGCTGGAATTCGTCGAGGCGGCGCGGGCGGGCGGGGCGAGCGATGCGCGGATCATCCTGCGCGTGGTGCTGCCGAACGGGCTGGCGCCGCTGGTGGTTTCGGCCACGCTCGCGGTGGGGGGCGCGATGCTGTTCGAGAGCGGGCTGTCCTTCCTGGGGCTGGGCGATCCGAACGTGGTCTCGTGGGGGCTGATGATCGGCCAGAACCGCAGCTATCTGCTCGATGCGTGGTGGACGGTGACGTTTCCGGGGCTGGCGCTGTTCGTGACGGTGCTGAGCGTGGCGCTGATCGGGGATGGGGTGAACGATGCGCTGGACCCGCGGAGCGGCGGGCGCTGAACGACATTCCGTTACCTGCTGCCTTGGAAAAGCGCCGATTCCGCCTGCGCTTCGCCTTGACCGGGCGCGATGCTGGCTCCGTCGCAACCCGATGGAGCGCCCCATGCGCCGCTTGTTCGCAGTCGCCTTGATGAGCGCCGGCCTGCTCGCCGCCACCGCGGCCGGCAGCACGGCCAACGCCTGGTCCGAGCGCGGCCATGGCTATTCGGGGGGTGGCCATTCCGGCGGCTATTCCGGCGGATACGGCTACGGCGGCGGCTATGGCCGGTCGTACTACGCGCCGTCCCACGGCTACCGCTACTACGCCCCGCCGCCGCCGCCGCGGTGGCACCATCGCCACCGGCACTACCGGCCCTATGGCTATTACGGCTACGGCTGGTAGCCGGGCTCAGGTCAGGCCGAGCATCTCGGCCTTGATCTGGACCGCCAGGTAGCGCGAGTACATCCGGCACTGGGCGAAGGACCCGCCGGTGAACCACAGACCCGGTTGCGCGGTGCGCACCCACATGTTGCGCAGCTCCTGCGTGGCCGGGTCGAAGCCCCAGACCGGGCCGACCCGGGCGGCTACCTCCGGGCCGAAGAGATCGCCGACCAGGTGGTCCTGGCCCTTGTAGCCGGTGGCGAGCACGACGAGTTCGGCCGGGCGGGCGGTGCCGTCCTTCATGCGGAGGCCACCCGCCTCGAAGCCGGCGATGTCGTGATACTGGATGAGGCCGATCTCGCCCTTCACCAGCAGCTCCGAGCAGCCGACGTTGAAATAGTAGCCGCCGCCGCGGGTGCGGTATTTCAGCGGCCAGCCGGTGCCGTCCTCGCCGAAATCGAGGCGGAAGCCGATGCGGCGCAGCCCCTCGTGCAGTTCCGCGTCGTAGGCGCGGGCCTGGTCGGTGAGCAGCCGGTGCGCCTGCTTCATCACCGGCAGCGGGAACGAGGCATTGATGAGGTCGCGGTCGTCGAGCGAGGGGCCGGGGCCGTAGTAGACGCCGTCATAGAGCTGGGCGCTCGGCTCCACGTTCACGATCAGCGTCGGGCTGCGCTGCACCATGGTCACCAGGGCGCCGTTGCCGTGCAGGTCCTGCGCGATGTCGTGGGCGCTGGTGCCGGTGCCGAACACCAGCACGGGGCGGCCGCGCCAGGGCGCGCCGTCGCTGAACTTGCTGGAATGCACCACCGTGCCGGCGAAGCGGGGCAGCGTCGGGATGTCGGGCAGGCTGGGCGTGGCACTGACGCTGGTGGCCATGACGATGTGGCGAGGGCGGAGCTCCCGGATGCCGCCATCCGCGCCCTTCACGCGGGCGGTCCAGCCGGTGCCGTCATGGGTCGCCCCTTCGAAGGCGGTGCGGGTCCAGACGTCGAGTTCCAGCGCCTCGGCATAGAATTCCAGCCAGTTGGCGATCTTGTCCTTGGGAATGTATTTCGGCCAGGTGCGCGGGAAGGGCAAATAGGGCAGGTGGTTGCTGTGCACCTGGTTGTGCAGCTTCAGCCCGTGGTAGCGCAGGCGCCAGTTGTCGCCGAGCCGGGCCATGCGGTCCACCGCCAGCGTGTCGACGCCAAGCGCCTTGAGCGCGGCCGAGGCGGCGAGGCCGGCATGGCCGGCGCCGACGACCAGCACCGCGGGGTCGCGGTCGGCGTAGCGGACGGATTGCCGGCGGCGATCGAGCCAGTTCGGGCCGTGGAAGTCACGGTCGAAGGCGGGCTCCTCGCGGGCCTCGCGGGCAGTGTCCTCGTCGGCGTTGGCGAGGCTGGCCAGCGTGGTCAGCAGGGTCCAGGCGCGCGGCGGGTCGGCTTCGGCGGCTTTCAGGCGCAGCAGCGCGGCGCCGGTGCCGATGGCGGTGTCGAAGCGCAGGATCGCCTCGAGGCACGGCTCGCCGGCGCGCTCGACGGGACGTGGCGGGGTGCGGGCAGGGTCGATGGCGAAGGCGCGCGCCCCCGCGGCCAGGGCGGCGGATGACAGGGCGGGGGCGACGGCCTCGGCGCCGCTGACGGTGGCGATGGTCCAGCCGAGGGCGGCAACGTTGCGCCAGTGCCCGTCGGGGCGGAACAGGGCGGCCAGCGCGGTGGGATCGCCGAGGCCAGAGTTGAAGCGGTCCAGCCAGTCCTGGACGGTGGCGCGGATGTCGGGTTCGACGGTGGTGAGCATGGCGGTTGGTTCCCTCGGCCGGCCGAATCTAGGGGCAATCCGGCGCCAAGTCTTTACTCGACGGGCGGGCGCGGATGCCGCAGGCTGGCGCCAAGCACAAGACCCGGAGGACGTGCATGCGCTTCACCTGGTTCAACCTGATGCCGTGGCCCCATTTGCCGGACGATTTCCGGGAGAAGAACCGGTCGGTCTGGGTCGATATCGACCAGTCGCTGTTCGATGCCGAACGCTGCCACCAGGTGTATTGCGACTATCTCGACCTGCTCGAATACGCCGACACGCTGGGCTATGACGGGGTGGGCATCAACGAGCATCACCAGAACGGCTATGGGCTGATGCCGTCGCCCAACATCATGGCCGCCGCCCTGGCACGGCGGACGTCGAAGGCGGCGCTGGTGGTGCTGGGCAATTCGATCGCGCTCTACAACCCGCCGCTGCGGGTGGCCGAAGAGTTCGCGATGCTCGACATCATGACCGGCGGGCGGTTCGTGGGCGGCTTTCCCGTCGGCACCTCGATGGACACCAATTTCTGCTACGGCACGATTCCGGGCCTGACGCGGGAGAAGTATGCCGAGGCGCACGAGCTGATCATCCGCGCCTGGACCGAGAAGAAGCCGTTCGCCTTCAACGGCCGCTACACCAAGCTGCGCCACGTCAACATCTGGCCGAACGTGCTGCAGACGCCGCATCCGCCGATCCATATTCCCGGCGGCGGCTCGGTCGAGACCTATGATTTCTGCCTCGACAACACGTATTCGTATTCCTACCTGAGCTTCAGCGGCTACCTGCGCGCCAAGGCGCTGATGGACGGCTACTGGAAGCGGGTGGGGGAGCGCGGCAAGGATATGTCGCCCTACCGCGCCGGCTTCGCGCAGACGGTGTTCGTGGCCGACACCGACGAGGAGGCGGAGCGGCTGTATTCGGAGCACGCCTTCTATTTCTACAACCGCTGCCTGCACGTCTATCCAGGCTTCGCCGACGCCCCTGGCTACCGCACCATCAAGACCATCCAGACCGGGGCGCTGAACCAGTACATGCGCCCGAACTACACCAACCTGACCTGGAAGGACCTGGTGGATGGCGGCTACATCATCGCGGGGTCGCCGGAGACGGTGCGGCAGCGTTTCGAGGAGCTGATCAAGGGGCTCCATGTCGGCAACATCTTCCTGCTGCTGCATGTCGGCAACATGCCGAAGGAATTGTGCATGCACTCCACGCGGCTGTTCGCCGAGAAGGTGATGCCGCATCTGCGCGACATGTGGCCCGAGCACGCGGCCGACAACCGGTTCTGGTGCAAGCCGCTGGCCCGCCGCGCGGTGCCGGCGCCGATCGGCGCCCCGGACATGGTGCCCGCGCAATGATCACGGCGCGGACGATCGAGACCCGCGCCGCCCGGGTGAACGTGCTGGAAGGCGGCAGCGGGCCGGACCTGCTGTTCCTGCATGCGGCCGGCGGGATCACGGCCGACAACCCGTTCCTTGCGGCGCTGGCAGCGAAGTATCATGTGATCGCACCGCAACTGCCGGGCTATGGCGACAGCGGCGAGAGCGACAATCTGCGCGACATGCTCGACGTGACGCTGCACGGCTTCGACGTGCTGGATGGGGCGCCTGGCCTGACCGGGCCAATCCTGGTCGGCCACTCGCTGGGCGGCATGATCGCGGCCGAGATGGCGGCGATCCGCCCCGCCGAGATCGACCGCCTCTGCCTGATCGCCGCGGCCGGGCTGTGGCTCGACGCGCATCCGGTGCCGGACATCTTCACCCTGCTGCCGCGCGAGTTCCCCGAATACCTGTTCCACGACGCCGAGGCCGGCGCGCGGATCATGACGGCCAACACCAACCTCAACGATCCGGCCTTCCTGATCCCGTTCCTGGTCAACAACGCGCGCCAGCTCGGCATGGCCGGGAAGCTGCTGTTCCCGATCCCCGATCGCGGGCTGAAGGAGCGCATCCATCGCATCAGGGCGCGCACCGTGCTGGTATGGGGCGACAGCGATCGGCTGTTCCCCGCGCCCTACGCGCACGCGTTCAAGGACGCGATCGCGGGCTCGGAGCTGGTGATCGTGCCGGAGGCGGGGCACATGGTGCCGGTGGAGCAGACGGCCGCGGTGATGGCGGCGATCGGCCGTCTTGGCTGATCAGGCTTGGGGTGAAGGAGACGGCGATGGACTACGATCTGGTGGTGCGCGGCGGCACGGTGTTCGACGGCACCGGGGCCGACCCGGTCGAGGCCGACGTAGGCGTCAAGGACGGGCGCATCGCCGCGGTGGCAAAGGGGCTCGCGGCGGGGCGGGAGGAGATCGCGGCCAAGGGCCGGATCGTGACGCCGGGCTTCGTCGACATCCACACCCACTATGACGGCCAGGCGGTGTGGGATTCGCACATGGCGCCCTCGGCCTGGCATGGCGTGACCACGGCGGTGATGGGCAATTGCGGCGTCGGTTTCGCGCCGGTGAAGCCGGGCGACCGCGACAAGCTGATCGAGCTGATGGAGGGGGTGGAGGACATTCCCGGCCCGGCCTTGCACGAGGGGCTCGACTGGCGCTGGGAGAGCTTCGCCGAATACCTGGACGCGCTGGACCAGCGCCCGCGCGACATCGACATCTGCGCCCAGCTGCCGCATGGCGCGCTGCGCGTCTACGTCATGGGCGAGCGCGCCTTGCGGCTGGAGCCGGCCAACCCGCAGGACATCGCGCAGATGCGCCGGCTGACCGAGGAGGCGATGCGGGCGGGCGCCTTCGGCGTCTCCACCTCGCGCACCATCAGCCATCGCACGCTGAAGGGCGATCCGACGCCGAGCATGATGGAGCTGGTCTCCGACTGGAACATGCCCGACCCGCAGACCGAGTTCGCGATGATGCGGCGGATCATGGAAGCGACCGGCCGGAAGCTGGTGTTCTCGCTCAGCCAGCGGCACGACCGCACCGAGGACTGGAAGACGCTGCTGGCGTTGTCCGACCAGGCGGCGGCCGACGGGCTGTCCATGCGCCCGGTGTTCCCGCCCCGCCCGATCGGCATCCTGCTCGGCCTGCTGGGCAGTCAGAACCCGTTCGCCGGCACGCCGACCTACAAGACGCTGGCGCATCTGCCGGCGCCCGAGCGCGCCGCCGCGATGCGCCAGCCGGCGACCCGTGCGGCGATCCTGGCCGAGGACCCCTACGAGGGCAGCAACTTCCCGCTGCTGCGCCGCCTGTCCTACGAGCGGATGTTTCCTTTCGGCCTGCCGCTGGACTACGAGCCGGCGCGGGAGGATTCGATCGCGGCGCGGGCGGGGCGGGAGGGGAAGACCGCGGCCGAATACGCCTATGACGTCCTGACCGCGGGCGATGGCGGCGATTTCCTGTTCGCGCCGCTGGTGAACTTCGCCGACTACAACCTGGAGCCGTGCCGGGAGATGCTGCGCCATCCCAACGCCATCGTCGGCCTCAGCGACGGCGGCGCGCATGTCGGCTTCATCAGCGATGCGAGCTTCCCGACCTACCTGCTGACCCATTGGGGGCGGGACCGTGCCACGGGGCGCTTCCCGCTGGCCGAGCTGATCCGCCGCCAGACCTCGGACACCGCCGGCGCGGTGGGGCTGCATGACCGCGGGCGCATCGCGCCCGGGCTGCGGGCCGATATCAACGTGATCGACTGGGACCGGCTGGCGCTGGAGCGCCCGATCATGCGCTTCGACCTGCCGGCGGGCGGGCGGCGCCTGTTGCAGCCGGCGACCGGCTATGACGCGACGGTGGTGGCGGGGGCGGTGACGTATCGCGCGGGCAAGCCGACCGGCGCGCTGCCGGGCCGGCTGGTCCGGGCGACCGGCTGAGAGGTGCCGGCCCCCGCCGCGGCGCGGGCCGGTGCCTTTGCCTTCTACTTCTTCTCCTTCTCCGCATAGCCCCGGCCGCCGAACGCGGCCCGCACATCGGCGGCACTCCTGGCGGCGCGCAGCTTCGCGATGTGCTCGGCCTCGCCCTCGAGCATGGTCTTGGCATTGGCCAGCACCTGTACG
>JBGAIK010000163.1:0-11186 GCA_044225615.1 Acetobacteraceae bacterium
CAGCAGCACGCCCGTGGGAATCTTGTCGCCGAGGCGCTGGAATTTCTGCGGGTCCTTGAGGAACTCCACGATTTCCTGGAGCTCGGACTTGGCCTCGTCGATGCCGGCGACGTCGTCGAAGGTCACGCGGCCCTGCTTTTCCGTCAGCAGGCGGGCGCGGGACTTGCCGAAGCCCATGGCGCGGCCGCCGCCCGACTGCATCTGGCGCATGAAGAAGGCCCAGACGCCGATCAGCAGCAGCATCGGGAACCAGTTAAGCAGGACCCGGATGAACGGGTTGCCCTCGTCCGGCGGCTTGACGACGACGTTGACACCCTTGTCGGTCATCCGGCCCAGCAGGGTGGCATCCTGCGGCATGTAGGTCTGGAACGCGCGCCCATCGGCCATTTTGCCGGTGACGATGCTGCCCTGGATGGTGACGTCGCGCACCCGGCCTTCTTTCACGGCCGCGACCAGATCGGAATAGGCGAACTCCGCGGCGGGATTGCCGCCGATCCAAGGCTGTACGGCGCCGAGGAACAGCACGAGGGAGATTCCACCGGCGATCCAGAGCTCCACGTTACGGACGAGTCTGCTCATCCGGCTGCCTGGGTGCCCGCCGTTCGGCGAGGTTGATGCCGGCTCATCCCGCTGCTGCGGCGACAAGGCGGGCGAAGTCGTCGGGTCCGCGTCCGCCCGCCTCGCGCCGGTTCTTGGCGCCCGGCCCGTTGAAGATGAAGCTTGGGGTCGAGTTGATGCCGAGCGCCTTTGCCGCCTCGTCCTGCGCTTTCAGGATGGCGTCGCGCAAACGGCTATCGGCGATGGCGGCGTCGAATGCCTCGCGCCGAAGTCCCGCCAGCGCCGCCATCCTGGCCAGCTCGTCAACCGGGTTGGCCTGGCGGTTGAACGCCCAGCGATCCTGCGAGGCGAGCAGGGCCGCGACAAACGGCTCATGGCGTTCCGGCGGCAGGCTGCGCGCCACCATCGCCGCGTTCAGCGCCATGCGGTCGAGCGGGAAGTCGCAGAGCACCAATCGCATCCGCCCCGTCTCGATCAGCTCCGCCTTGATCCTCGGCATGCTGTCGCGATGGAAGGCGGCGCAATGGCCACAAGTCAGCGAGAACCATTCGGACACGGTCACCGGCGCATCGGCGCGGCCGAGGGCGCGCTCCGCCATGCGAGGATCGTCACCGCCTGCGGCAGCAGCCGGGTTGGATAGGGTGCCCGGCAACCCCAGGACACCGGCAGCGACAGCCGATACCCCGAGCGACAATGCCGTGCGGCGGGATGCAGTCATGGTTGCGTCAGCCTTATCCTGCTCGGACTCGTGTTCCGGTTGAACCGGCCACCCACCGCGCATGCGGGGCGGCTGCGGCAATGGAGTGCATGCCGCGGCGCGTCTCTGGCACCTGTGGCAGCTAGAGGTGCAAGGGGAAATCGGGAAGCCGGCCGAGGCCGGGGCTGGCCTCTCCTTGCGCAATCGCAGTCCGGGATTGGGGCTTGCACCTGTAGTGGCTACAGCCTGCATCCTGGCTGAATACGCCCGGAGAACCCAACCCATGTGTGAGATGTGCGACATGGCCATGACCACCGCCACCAAGGAACGGCCCGCTGGCAAGGCGCGCTTCAAGGTGGACGGAATGGACTGCGCGGGCTGTGCGGCCAAGGTCGACACCGCGGTCCGGCGGATGTCCGGGGTGACCGACGTGTCCGTTTCGGTGACCGCGGGCACGATGGCCGTTGACCATGACGGCAGCAGCGACCTGGACGCGATTGCGCGCAAGGTGACCGGGCTGGGTTATACGGTCGCGCGCCTGCCTGATGCCGCAACATCCGCCCCCGGCAGCGAAGGTGATCGCCAGGGCGATCACCTTGGTCACGGCCGCCACGATCACGATCACCATGGCGACGACCATGCCCATAGCGTCGGGCACGGCCACGATCATGCTCCGGTCACGGGTAACTGGTGGCGCAGTGGCAAGGGCTTGCTGACCATCGCCAGTGGCGCCGGCCTCGCCGTCGCATACGGGATGGCGAAGCTGGTGCCGCCCATCGCGCCCTATGCGTTCATCGTCGCCATGCTTATCGGACTGGCGCCGATCGCGCGCCGCGCCGTCATGGCCGCGCTGGCCGGAACGCCGTTCTCGATCGAAATGCTGATGACGATCGCCGCGGTGGGTGCGGTGTTCATCGGCGCCGGCGAGGAGGCCGCTGCTGTCGTGTTCCTCTTCCTGGTGGGCGAACTGCTGGAAGGGGTCGCAGCGGGCCGGGCACGCGCCAGCATCCAGGGCCTCGCCGACCTGGTGCCCAAGACGGCTCTGATCGAGGAAGGCGGACAGACCCGGGAGGTCCCGGCCGACTCCGTCGCCGTCGGCGCCATCATCCTGGTCCGGCCCGGCGACCGCATTCCGGCCGACGGGCTGATCGTCTCCGGCGACAGCGCGATCAACGAGGCCCCCGTGACCGGCGAGAGCGTGCCGGTGCGCAAGGGCGTCGATGCCGTGGTGTTCGCCGGCACGGTCAACGGCGATGCCGCGCTGCGCATCCGGGTCACCGCGGCGGCGGCCGACAACACCATCGCCCGCGTGGTGAAGCTGGTCGAGGAGGCGCAGGAGAGCAAGGCGCCGACCGAGCGGATGATCGACCGCTTCTCGCGCTACTACACCCCCGCCGTGGTGGCGATCGGCGCTCTCGTCGCCGTTGTGCCTCCCCTGGTTTTCAGCGGCGCGTGGAGCGAATGGGTCTACAAAGGCTTGGCCATCCTGCTGATCGGCTGCCCCTGCGCGCTGGTGATCTCCACCCCGGCCGCCATCGCCGCGGCACTGTCATCGGGTGCCCGGCGCGGCCTGCTGCTGAAGGGCGGCGCGGTACTGGAGGCGATTGGCCGCATCAAGGTGGCCGCCTTCGACAAGACCGGGACGCTGACGGAAGGTCGGCCGCAAGTGACTGACCTGGTGGCATTCGCGGGCAGCGAGGCCGAGGTTCTGCGCCTGGCCGCGGCGCTGGAGACCGGCTCCAGCCATCCGTTGGCGACGGCCATCCTGGCACGGGCCAAGGCGGATGGCGTGGTGGTGCCGGCGGCACAGGGCGGAACGGCCGTGGGCGGCAAGGGCGTCACCGGCCGGGTGGAAGGCCGGATGCTGTTCCTCGGCTCGCCTACGGCCGCAGTCGAGCAGGCCAGCCTGTCGCCCGAACAGACCGGCCGTATCGAGGTGTTGCACGCGGACGGCAAGTCGGTCGCGGTTCTGGTCGCGGACGGCATGGCCACAGGTGCCATCGCCATGCGCGACGAGCCTCGTGCGGATGCGGCGGCCGGGCTGAAGGCGCTGGCCGATGCCGGCATCCGTACCGTCATGCTGACCGGCGACAACCCGCGCACCGCAGCGGCTGTCGGCGGGCAGCTCGGCATCGAGGTGCGGGCCGGGCTGCTCCCGGCCGACAAGCAGCGAATCATCCGCGAGCTGAAAGCCGACGGCACCGAGGTCGCGAAAGTCGGCGACGGCATCAACGATGCGCCGGCGCTGGCTGCCGCCGATGTGGGCATCGCCATGGGCAGTGGCACCGACGTTGCGCTGGAAACTGCCGACGCCGCCATCCTTCATGGCCGCGTCGGTGACGTGGCGGCCATGGTCGATCTGTCGCGGCGGACCATGCGCAACATCCAGCAGAATATCGCCATGGCCATCGGCCTGAAGGCGGTGTTCCTGGTGACCACGGTCATCGGGATCACTGGCCTGTGGCCGGCCATCCTGGCCGATACCGGGGCAACGGTGCTGGTGACGATGAATGCGCTGCGGCTGCTGTCGGTGAAGCGCGGGTGAAGGTGTCTGCTGCCCGGCTTGCGGCGCTTGGACTGTGGTGCCTCGGTGTCCTGCCCGCCCGCGCGGGCGCCGAGGGGATCGCGTTCCTGATCAACGCGAACGAGGCCACGGTCAGCCTGTTCGATGTGACGACCCGGCAGGAGCTGCGCCGCGTCCCGGTGCTGCGGGAGCCGCATCACATGGCGCTGACGCCGGATGGCAAGTCGCTGCTGATCGGGGACACGGTGGCGAACACCATGTTCTTCTTCGACCCGGCGACCGGCGCAGTGCAGCGCCGGATGACGATGAGCGACCCCTACCAGTTCACCTTCAGCCCGGACGGCAGATACCTGACGGTGGCGGCCCTCGCGCGGGCGCAGATCGACATCTACGACGCGGGGGAATTCCGGCTGCTCCACCGCATCGCTGCCCGTTCCATGCCGAGCCATATCAACTACAGCCCCGATTCCAGGACCGTCTTCGTCTCGCTCCAGGGCACCGACAGCCTGATGGCGGTGGATGTGCAAAGCGGCAAGCCGCTCTGGACCGCCAGGATTGGCAGCGCGCCCGCCGGTGTGCTGTGGCATGAAGGCCGGCTGCTGGTGGGCATCATGGGGGCCGACTACGTCGCCGTCGTCGACCCGCGGGATGGCCGGGTGGAACGCAAGGTGCGCACCGGACGCGGCGCGCACGTGCTGTTCGTGCCTGCCGACCGCAAGGTGATCTATGTCAGCAACCGCGTCGATGGCACCGTCTCCGTGCTCGATCCGCAAACCCTGGCGGTTACGCGATCCTTCAGGATCCCGGGTGGGCCGGATGACATGGACTTCGGGCCGGACGGGAAAATCTGGATCAGCCAACGCTGGTCCAGTGGCCTGGCGATCTACGACCCTGTCGCGGGCACTACGGAAACTCTCAAGGCCGGCCGGTCGCCCCACGGCATCTGGCTCAATACGCCGAAATCGCGCTGAGGGCGCCCATGCCCTGGCACTATGGCGCGGCGCCGGCCGGCGGGCCGTCTTCCGGCAGCAGCGCGCTCCCGCGTGCCCGCGCCAGCACCACCGGCGGCCCGTCGCGGCGCAGCGCCCAGATCGGATAGGCCTCGGCGGGCTGGCCGGCGACCTCCATGCCGGGCGACCCGAGCGGCATGCCAGCGACCGCCAAACCGAACCAGCGGTCCCGCGCCGCGAGCAGCCGCGCGACGGCGGCAGCCGGGACATGCCCCTCCACCACCAGATCGCCGATCATGGAGGTATGGCAACCGGCCAGTTCATCGGGAACGCCGACGCCCTGCCGGATGCGGTCAAGCGCCCCGGTGGACTTCACATCCACCACATGACCGGCCGCCCGCATGTGCCGCGCCCAGCCGTCGCAGCATTCACATCCCGGGTTCTTGAACGTGCGCACCGTCTGGCCGGCCGCCCAGGCCGACGGAATCGGCCAGGCAATCGCGCTGGCCAACAGAAGGCGTCTTGACGGAAACGGCATCGCTGATGCTCCCGACCTGGCCGCGCCGCGGCAATGTGTTGAGGGGTAGAGTGACGATGGCAGCCAGCCCACCGCCGGGCCGGTTCTCCAGCCGCAACGTGCCGCCATCGGCCTCCACGGCGCGATGGGCGATGGTCAGGCCCAGGCCGACGCCGCCGGTCGCCCGGTTGCGCGACTGCTCCAGTCGTACGAAAGGTTCGAGGACACGGTCCATTGCATCGGGTGGGATGCCAGGCCCGTCATCCTCCACCCGCACCACCACGCCCGTGCCTGCACATCCGACGCTCACGCGGGCGCACTGACCATAGGCGATGGCGTTGGCGATGAGGTTCCCGAAGGCGCGCCGGATCGAAACCGGCCGCAGCATCACCGTCAGATGTGCCGGCCCCTCATAAGAGGCGCTACGGCCCAGATCGACCTCGGCATCGACGAGGGTTTCCAACAACGCCGGCAGATCGGTCGGCCGCGGCGCCTCGGCGCCTTCCGCGTCACCGAAATAGGCCAGCGTCGCCTCCACCATCGCCTCCATTTCGTCGAGGTCGCGGTCGATGGCGGCCTGGACCTCGGGATCGCCGACGAACCCCGCACGCAGCCGCAACCGCGTGATCGGCGTGCGCAGATCGTGCGATACCGCCGCGAGTGCCTCGGTCCGGTCGCTGACCAGCTTGCTGAGCCGCCGCTGCATGGCGTTGAGCGCCTGGGCAACCTGGCGCACCTCGCGCGGCCCTTCCTCGGCCACCGGCGCGACATCCGCCGTGTGCCCGATCCGGTCGGCGGCCTGCGCCATCCGCCGCAGTGGGGCCACGATGCCGCGCAGCAATAGCACTGCCACGAGCACGACGCCGCCAACCATGATCGTGGTCGACAGCAGGGTCGCGTGCGTCGCCTGTCCCTCGTGCCCGGCACGATCGAGGCCGAGCTCGTAGATGAGCATGCTTCCGACATGCACGACCGCCACGGCTGCGAGCAGGACCAGGATCGCGCGCCCGGTGATGCCGCGGGGAAGCATCACGGGTCCCTCCGGCGCGGCATGGCCGTGAACATGTAGCCGGCCCCGCGCATGGTCTTGATCAGGGGACGGGTGGCGGCGTCATGCTCGATCTTCCGCCGCAGCCTGCCGACGAGCACGTCGACGCTGCGGTCGAACACATCGCCGGCCCGGCCGCGCGCCAGTTCCAGCAGTTGTTCGCGCGTCAGCACGCGCTGGGGATGTTCGATGAAGGCCAACAGCAGGTCGTATTCCGCGGCGGACAGGTCGGTCACCGCCTGGTCGTCGGCCACCAGCTCGCGGCGCCCCGTATCCAGCGTCCAGCCGTCGAAGACGATCATCCGGCCGCCGGCCATGCGCGGCGCCTCCGGCTGCTCCGCGCTCCGGCGCAGCACCGCGCGGATGCGCGCCAGCAGCTCCGGGCGGCTGAACGGCTTGGCGACGTAGTCGTCCGCCCCGAATTCCAGGCCGAGCACGCGGTCCGTCTCCGCACCACGCGCCGACAGCACGATGATAGGCACGCGGCTCCTGCCGCGCAGCACCCGGCACAGATCAAGGCCTGAGGCGCCCGGCAGCATGATGTCGAGCAGTACGAGGTCCACGGAGGCGTGCGCGATCGCCTCCCACATTTCGCGCCCATCGCGCGCCAGAAGGACCCGGAAGCCGTTCTCGCGCAGAAAGCGGTCGATCAGCATCCGTGTCTCGGAATCGTCCTCCACCACGAGGATGGACGCCTCGGGCGGCAGCTCCGGCCGTGCCGCGCCGTTGGACGTGTCGGACAGGGAAGGCGAAGGGCTCATGGCGGCTAGTATAGCAGCCGCAGGCCGATCACCGCGTAGGCATTCTCCACCCGCTCGCCACCTGCCCGCACCGCCGTCGCCGTGCGGCCCAGGCTGCGTTCCCAGCCCAACTCGATATACGGGGCAACCTGGCGCGTCATCTGGTAGCGGGTCTGGATCGCGAGCTTCACGTTGCCGATGCCCGAATACGTCCGCGCCGCGGGGTCATCCGAGGCATAGGCGTTCAGTTCGACAGATGGCCGGGAGTAAATCTGGCCGGTCCATGGCAGGTCCATTTCCGCCTTCAGCCGCGCGGATGCCTGCCCTTTGCTGCTGACGAACAGCGTGGCCTCGGTGTCGATGAAGCCAGGCAGCATACCTTGCACGCCAAGCGCGAAATACGAGCGGCCGATCGGCAGGTAGGATTGCCGCCCGCCGACCTGGATGTCCCAGAATTCGCTGATGGGTTTCGAATAGAGCAGCTGCACTTCGGCGTTCTGACCCTTGCCCTTGATGTACTCGCCCTCCGATTTCACGACCAGACGGTGCTCATCGGTGCCGATGCGGGCGTCGATGTCCCAGGTGCCACGCCCCCCTTCCTGGCTGGCGCCATAGTCAAGCCTGTTGGCGCGGAAGAAGTAGTACAGTGGCGCCGACGAATGTTCGCTGTCCATCCGCATGTCCGCCCCCGCTGGTGGGGTCATGTTGGCGTGATAGCCAGTTTGGGCGAAAGCTGGCCCGGCAAGGCCCACGCATACGGCGCCGGCCGCGAATACCGTCCGCTTCATGGTCAGGACGCCGTCCGTTGCGGTGCCTCGACGATGAACCGCGTCATCATGCCGGCATTCATGTGGAACAGCAGGTGGCAGTGGAACGGCCAGTCGCCTGGCTCGTCCGCCGTCAGGATCACCGAAGCCTCACTGCCCGGCCTGACGACGACGACATGCTTGCGCGGACGCCGCGCCTCCTGGCCGTTTTCGAGCTCGACGAACATGCCGTGCAGGTGCATCGGATGGGCCATCATCGTCGTGTTCACGTAGCGGATGCGGACCCGTTCGCCCAACTTCACGCGGATAGGGTTGGCCTGATCGAACCGCTTCCCGTTGAGGGTCCAGTTGTATCGGCCCATCTGCCCGTCGAGCACCACCTTGATTTCCGTCGTCGGCGCGCGCGTGTCCTTTGCCGGAACCAGGTTCTTGAGGTCCGCGTATTGCAGCGCCTTCTGCCCCGGCAGGGTGCCGGCGGCGGACCACCCCACCAGCGGCGATCCCACGGCTGGCCTGTCGCCGGCAGGCGCCATCCCCGGCATGGTGGAATGGTCCATCCCAGCCATCGAGCCGCCCATACCAGTCATCTTGGAGTGATCCATGCCAGCCATGGAGCCACCCATGCCCGGCATCACGGAATGGTCCATGCCTTCCATCGATCCCATATCCGCCATCGACAGGATGGCGCGGGCGCGCAGCGGCGGGACCTCCGCTTGCATGCCGTCCCGAGGGGCGAGAGTGCCCCGCACATAGCCAGACCGATCGATCGGCTCCGCCATCACCGTGTAGGCGCGCTCGCTGCGCGGGTTGACAAGGACATCGTAGGTTTCGCCGATGCCGATGCGGAATTCGTCGACCGGCACCGGGATCACGTTCTGCCCATCGGCGGCGACCACCGTCATCTTGAGGTCGGGGATGCGCACGTCGAAGAAGGTCATGGCCGAGCCGTTGATGAAGCGCAGCCGCACGCGCTCGCCCGGCTTGAACAGGCCCAGCCAGTTGTCCTGCGCGCCCTTGCCGTTCATCAAGAACTGGTAGCCGGACACGTCGGAGAGGTCGGTGGGGGACATCCGCATCTCCGCCCACATCTTTCGGTCCGCGACGGCAGCCCCGAGTCCGTCCCGCGACGCGTCGCGGAAGAAATCGAGGATGGTGCGGGGGGAGGTCACGAAACTGTCCGGACTGGCCTTCAGGCGGCGCAGGATCGCGTCGGGGTGCTCGCTGGTGTGGTCGGAAAGCAGCACGACGTAATCCCGATCGACGGCGATCTTCTCGCCGCTGGCCGGCTCGATGACGATGGCGCCGTACATCCCGGCCTGTTCCTGCCCGGCGGAATGGCTGTGGTACCAGTAGGTGCCGGACTGCCGCAGGACGAACCGGTAGGTGTAGGTCTGGCCGGGCTGGATGGCGACGAAGCCGTTGAAGCCCGGCGATCCATCCATGACACCGGCCAGAAGCAGCCCGTGCCAGTGGATCGAGGTCGGCTCGGTGAGCGCGTTGTTGACCCAGATTACCACCTCCTCACCCTCGCGCCACCGCAGCACCGGGCCGGGCACCGAGCCGCCGATCGCCAGCGCCGGCGAGTCCACGCCGTCGACGATGATGCGGGTGGATTCCACCTTGAGGTCGAAGCTGCGTTCCGCCGCGGCGAAGGCGCGGTGGCCGGGATAGGCCAAGCCCGCGCCGGCCATGCCGGACGCGGCGGCCAGCTTCAGGAAGTTCCGACGGTCCATGTGTCCTCCGGCCACCTTGCGGCGGGCCGTCCTCCTACCGGTTGACCTGCAACGGCGCGACCATCCCGCTCTCGGAGTGGCCAGGAATGTTGCAGGCGATTTCCAGCGTCCCGGCGGTGGTGAACTTCCACGAGATTTCCGCCGTCTTGCCTGGCTCCACCAGCACCGAATTGGGCTCGGTGTGGGACATCTTGGTGCCGTCAGGCATGGTCATCGTCAGATTGACGACCTTCTCCGCCGTGATCATGCCGTGTTCCATCATCATCACCATCATCGGCCGGTGCCCGGCATGTTCAGCCGCGGTGTTGAGGTTGAACTCGTGCAGCAGGGTGCCCTTGTTGCTGATCATGAAGCGGATGGTCTCGCCGGCCTTCACCGTGACTGACTTCACGCTGTAGGCGTTGTCGGTCATCTGGATCGCCACGACGCGGCCCTGGCCACGCGGCGCCGGAGCCCCGAGCAGCGCGCTGGCACCATGGCCGTGCCCGGGAGCGCCGGCCTCCGCCAGCGCGGGGGTGGCGGAGAGCGCCACCGGGAGCAGGGCGGCCAGGAGGGCGGCGGTCGTTTTCAGCATGTCGCACCATGTGTGTTGTGGTGCGGATGGTTGTGCCTGCGGCAGGCGACCGGACGATGTCGGGGCGATGTCAAAGTATGTCAGCGCCGAAGTCCCGGCGGTCCCTATAGACGGCCGGTCACCAACGCCAGTGCGCGGTGCCCGACCACCCCGGAAGCGAGGGAGTTGCCCGCCGGTCAGCCCGCCGCCGATCGCCCGCTCCGGTTGCCCCCCAGGCGTGGCAGCCACCCCGGAGTCTCCGCGGCATAGAGGTCGTAGGCCAGCCCGAATGCCTGCCGGGCCTCTCGCTCCTCGGTGCGCGCCAGATGGACATACATGCCGACAAGGAGCGGAAACATCAGCAGCGTCAGGATGGTCGGCCACTGCACCAGGAAGCCGAGCATGATGACGATGAACGCGACGTATTGCGGGTGGCGGACATGGGCGTAGGCCCCCGTGGTGGCGAGCCTGCCCTCCGCCTGCGCGGCGTAGAGCACCCGCCAGGCGCTGGCGAGCAGGACGAAGCCGCCGCCGATCAGCACCGCGCTCAGCAGATGTAGAGCGTTGAAATGCGGATTGCCCGACAGGCCGAATACCGTCCACCACAGATGCCCGGCATCGTGCGACATCAGGTTGAGGCCGGGATAGCGCGCCTGGAGCCAGCCCGAGAGCAGGTAGATCGTCAACGGAAACCCGTACATCTCGGTGAACAGCGCCACGATGAAGGCGCTGAACGCCCCGAAGGAGCGCCAGTCGCGCGGGGAGCGCGGCTTGCCGAAGCTGAACGCGAAGATGATGAACACCAGCGAGTTCAGGATCACCAGCGCCCACAGCCCGTAGGCCGGTGCTTCACCATGGGTCATGGCGCGCCTCCCTGGCCGCGTCCCACAGCCGGTGGCGGCGGGGCATTTCCGCCACCACCGGCCTGATGCCCACTGTGGCCATGGCCGCCATGGTGGTGGAACAAGTGCATCAGGGGGCAGGCAAGGATCAGGAGAAAGGGCAGCACGCCGAACACATGGGCCGTGTGCTCGACGATGAGGTAGAAGCCGGCCACCAGCAGGAAACCGCAAAGCACGAACCCGCTTCGGGTTTTCCA
>JBGAIK010000164.1:0-11142 GCA_044225615.1 Acetobacteraceae bacterium
GAGGGCTGCGGCTCCGGCGACTGCGGCGCCTGCTCGATCACGCTGGACGGAAGGCTGGTCTGCTCCTGCCTGATGCTGGCCGCCGAGGCCGAGGGCCACACCATCGGCACCATCGAGGGCGTGGCCACCGCCGACAAGCTGCACCCGGTGCAGCAGAAGTTCCTGGAGCATGCGGCGCTGCAGTGCGGCTTCTGCACGCCTGGCCTGATCGTGGCCACCAAGGCGCTGCTCGACAGCAACCCGAACCCGACGGAGACCGAGGCGCGCTTCTGGCTCGCCGGCAATCTCTGCCGCTGCACCGGCTACGACAAGATCATCCGGGCCGTGATGGACGCGGCCGCCGAAATGCGAGGAGCTGCCGCATGAACGTCATCAGCAAGGCCGATCTGCGCGTCGTCGGCACCCGCCCGGTCCGCCCCGACGGCATCGACAAGGTCACCGGCAAGGCCCAGTACGGCGCCGACCTCGACATGGCCGGCATGCTCGTCGGCAAGGTGCTGCGCAGCCCGCATGCCCACGCGAAGATCGTCAGGATCGATTCGTCCAAGGCGCTGGCGATCCCGGGCGTGAAGGCGGTGATCACCGCCGACGACATCGCCGAGATCCCCAACGAGGAAGCCTTCGTCGGCGAAGGCCCGATGAACTTCCGCGACCTCCAGCTCAACACCATCGCCCGCGGCAAGGTGCTCTACGAGGGCCATCCGGTGGCCTGCGTGGCCGCCACCTCGGCCGCCCTCGCCGATGCGGCGCTGGCCGCCATCGAGGTCACCTACGAGGTGCTGCCCTTCGTCATCGACGTCGAGGAGGCGATGGCGCCGGGCGCGCCGCTGCTGTTCGACAACATGTACACGGTGGGCGTCACGCCGAAGCCCACCACCTCCTCCAACGTCGCCAAGAAGGTCGAGTTCAAGCTCGGCGACGTCGAGGCCGGCTTCAAGGAAGCCGACGTCATCGTCGAGGGCAAATACGACACCGCCGCCGTCCACCAGGCCTATATCGAGCCGCATGCCTGCATCGCCAGCGTGAACCCCGACGGCCAGGCGGTGATCTTCGCCTCCAGCCAGGGCCAGTTCATGATCCGCGCCTACGTGGCGAAGCTGCTGGGCATGGACATCAGCAACATCCGCGTCACCCCGGCCGAGATCGGCGGCGGGTTCGGCGGCAAGACGCTGACCTATCTGGAGCCGCTGGCCGTGGCCCTGTCCGCCAGGACCGGCAAGCCGGTGAAGATGGTCATGACCCGCGACGAGGTGTTCCGCGCCACCGGCCCGACCTCGGGCGGCACCATCCAGGTCAAGATCGGCGCCAAGAAGGACGGCACCATCACCGCCGCCTACGCGCTGATCAAGCTCCAGGCCGGCGCCTTCCCGGGCTCGCCCGTGGCCCCCGCCGCCATGTGCGCCTACGCCATGTACGACCTCAAGAACGTGCATGTCGAAGGCTATGACGTGGTCAGCAACCGCGCCAAGGTCGCCGCCTACCGCGCCCCCGGCGCGCCGATCTCGACCTTCGCGACCGAGAGCGCGATGGACGACCTGGCCGCCAAGCTCGGCATGGACCCGATCGCGCTGCGCATGAAGAACGCGGCCAAGGCCGGCACCAAGGCCGCCTACGGCCCGGTCTTCCCCGAGATCGGCTTCGAGCAGTGCCTTGAGGCCGCCAAGGCCCACCCGCACTGGAACGCCCCGCTCGGGCCGAACCAGGGCCGCGGCATCGCCACCGGCTTCTGGTTCAACATCGGCGGCGACAGCTCGGCCTCGGTCTTCGTCAACGAGGACGGCACGGTCAGCGTGGTGTCGGGCAGCCCCGACATCGGCGGCTCGCGCGCCTCGATGGCGATGATGGCCGCCGAGACGCTGGGCATCCCCTACGAGAAGGTGCGCCCGGTGGTGGGCGACACCGCGCAGGTCGGCTTCACCGGCATGACCGGCGGCAGCCGCGTGACCTACGCGACCGGCATGGCCACCGTGCAGGCGGCCGAGAACGTCATCGAGCAGCTCAAGAAGCGCGCCGCGATGATCTGGGACATCTCGCCCGACGCGGTGGACTGGAAGGACGGCGAGGCGGTGCCGGCCGGCGCCAATGCCGGCGGCTTCGATCCGCTGCCGCTGGCGGCGATCGCGCTGAAGGCCGGCAAGACCGGCGGGCCGATCGGCGCCGAGATCTCGCTCAACGCCCAGGGCGCCGGCCCCGGCTTCGGCGTGCATATCTGCGACGTCGAGGTGGACCAGGAGACCGGCTTCGTGAAGATCCTGCGCTACACCGCGGTGCAGGACGTGGGCCGCGCCATCCACCCCAGCTACGTGGAAGGCCAGATCCAGGGCGGTGCCACCCAGGGCATCGGCTGGGCGCTGAACGAGGAATACATCTACGACAAGAAGGGGCGGATGGATAACGCGGGCTTCCTCGACTACCGCGTGCCCGTCGCCTCCGACCTGCCGATGATCGACACCGTGCTGGTGGAAGTGCCGAACAACCGCCATCCGTTCGGCGTGCGCGGCGTGGGCGAGGTGCCGATCGTGCCGCCGATGGCCGCCATCGGCAACGCGATCAAGGCCGCCACCGGCGTGCGCCTGGTCAGCCTGCCGATGTCGCCGCCGAAGGTGGTTGCCGCCCTCGGCAAGTAGGCTGCACGCCCCCTCCCGGCCTGCCGGGAGGGGGCGGCTTTCGAAGGCGCGCAAGCATGCCCACCGTCGCCCTGCCCACCTCGCTCGCCAACCGCTTCACCGAGGGTGCGCGCGAGGTCGAGGTGGCGGCGGATACGTTCCGCCGCCTGATCCTGGAGCTGGAACGGCGCTTCCCGGGCCTGGGCCACCAGGTGGAGGAGGGCATGGCCGTCGCGGTGGACGGCGTGATCTTCCAGGACGCCTACGGGCTGGAACTGAAGCCCGAGAACGAGATCGTGCTCATTCCCAAGATCGGCGCCGGGTAGGCGGCCGGTTCAGGCCAGGCCGCGGCCCAGCGCTGCGGAGATGTGCGCGATCACCGGCGGCATCCACTGTGCCGCCAGCGCGAACGACATGAACGCCGTGCCGCCGGCGAGAATGGTGATCAGCGCCAGTTGGGCCGTGGCGCTCCGCGCCGGCTTCCGGCTTGCCGGCTGGTTTGCGGCGCCTCGCGTGAACTGCGGCGAAATCGCCACGACGCGGTTCGACATGCTGGTCTCCCTCTCCTGCTGCCGGCCGCGCTGGCGCCTGGTCCCGACGGCCGACGGGTCTGCCTGTGGCATGTGGGCGCGTGTTAAGATTCTGCCGCCGATTGTTAAGAGATGCACAAGACGCCGGTGCTCTCGGTTAGTTGAACCAGCCCCGGGTACGGCGCCGCCGCAGGCTATGCGAGCGGCGGGCCGACCATGTCGATCCCGTGCCGGGCGCAGGCTTCGGCGAGCGATGCGGCCATCTCCGGCGTCGGGGTGAAGGCCGGGGGCAGCCCGTCGCCGCCGGCCGGGCGGCCGAGCTCGCGCACCAGGGATTCGAACTCGGCGCCGCGCACCAGGGTGAAATTGTGCGCCCCTTCGGGCGACAGCACCTTGTAGGTGTGCGGCACGCCCTTGGGCGCGACCAGGATGTCGCCCGGCCCGGCCTCGATGTCCCGGTCGCCGACCCGCAGCAGCATGCGGCCGGAGACGAGGTGGAACACCTCGTCCTCGTTGCGGTGGACATGCAGCGGCGGACCCGCGCCGAAGGGCAGCCAGTGCTCGATCACCGACAGGCCGTCCGGCGCGTCGGCCGAGGCGATGCGGATGCGGGCGCGGGAATTGAGGAACCAGAGGGGCGGGCTGGCGGGCATGGTTTGGGGCTCCGTTTGTTGCGCTTCAGGCGGCCAGGCTGGCGTGGCGGGTAGCGAGGGATTCGATCTCGGTCAACCGGCCGGCAGTGACGGCGCGGCCTTGCGCATGGAAGCGGGTCAGGCCGTGCCTTTCCGCTCCGCCAGCGCCGCCCAGAGCACCGCGGCGATGACGACGGCGCCGCCGAGCAGGGTGGACGTGCCGGGCGTCTCGGCGAAGGCGATCCAGACCAGGATGGGGGCCAGGACGCTTTCAGTGACCGAGATCAGCCCGGCATCGGCGGCGGGGATGAGGCGGACGCCGGTGGTGAACAGGATCAGCGCCACGCCCATCTGGAAGATGCCGAAGACGCCGAACAAGGCGAGATCGTGCGCGCCGACCACGAAGCCCGCGAAGGGGGCTGTGACCAGCGCCACGAGCGCGATGCCGAGCACGGTGGCTTCCGTGGTGGGCACGTCGGGGCGGGCGCGGGCGAGGACGACGGTGGCGGCGTAGGTGATGCCCATGACGGCGGAGACCAGGTTGCCCCACAGGCTGCCCAGGCTGTCGGCGCCGGAGACGATGAGCAGCACGCCGGCGAAGGAGAGCAGGATGGCGAGCAGCTTGGTGCGGCCGACGCGTTCGCCGAGGAAGGCGCGCGCCATGACGGCGGCGAAGAGCGGTGCTGCGGCCTGGAACACCAGCACGGCGGCGACGGTCGTCATCGCCAGCGCGTTGATGAAGCAGATCATCGAAATGCCGAAGCACACGCCCATGGCGATGCCGGCCGCGCCCAGGCCGCGGAACCGCGCCGGCATGGCGGCACCGTCGCGCCAGGCGAGGTAGAGCAGCAGGAAGGCGCCGGCGAAGATGGAGCGCCAGAACAGCGTGGTCGCGGGGTCGGCGGCGACGAGGCGGGCGAGCAGGCCGGCGCTGCTCCAGACGATGGTGGCCCCGGTGACGAGCAGGGCACCGCGGCGATACTCGATGGCGGGCGACCCGGCGGCGATGACGGCGGACATGCGGCGTGCGGCTCCCCGGGGCGAGGGCGGATTCCTAGCCGGCGGCGGGGTTGTTGCCTATCCGGTCGGCGCGCTGGGCTGCCATCCGCCGGGCCGGGTCGCGTCGAGCGCGGCCTGCAGCATGTAGGCGGCGGCCATGCGGTCGACCAGTTCCGCGCGGCGGGCGCGCGAGAGGTCGGCCTCGGCGACCAGGAAGCGGTTGACGGCAGCCGAGGACAGGCGCTCGTCCCACAGGGACGCGGGCAGGCCGGTGGCGTCGGAGACGGCATGGGTCCAGTCGCGGGCGGCCTGGGCGGCGGGGCCGGCGGTGCCGTCGAGCGACAGGGGCAGGCCGACGACGAGGCCGGCCGCACCCTGCTCGCGCGCGATGCGGGCGATTTCGGCCGCATTGGCGCGTAGCTTGCCGCGCCGGAGCGTGGCGAAGGGCGAGGCCAGCATCAGCCCGACATCGGACAGGGCGATGCCGATCTGCCGGGTGCCGGGATCGATGCCGATCAGCCGCCGGCCGGGCGGGAGGGCGGCGCGCAGGTCGGGAAGGGCGAGGATGGGCATCAGGCCAGCAGCGCCGTCGCCAGCGCCGGGTCGCGGTAGCGACCGATTGCCGCGAGCCGGCGTGCGACGGCCGCATCCGACAGGTCGAAATGCGGATTGTCGGGCTGGCTGTGGCGCTGCCAGAAGGCGAGCGTCTGGCCGAGGGCGAGCCGCAGCGCCATCAGCAGCGGCAGCAGCGCCAGCTGCGCGCGCGGCACCGGGCCATAGCCGTGCAGCACGTCGGCAATGACCTGCGACGGCGGCGCGTCGCCGGCCGGGGCGGAGACGATGGCGATGGCGAGATCGAACAGGCGCGCGGTGTGGCAGATGTCGCCGAAATCGATGATGCCGGCGAGGCGGGCGTTGTCCGCCGGGTCGGCCAGCACGTTCATGCGGTTGAGGTCGTTGTGGACGATCTGCCGCGGCAGCGCGGGCCAGAGCGGCAGCACCCGGGCCTCGTACTCGTCGAGCAGTTCCAGCAGCGTCGCCCGTGCGCGGTCATGGGTGATCGCGAAGGCGATCTCGCGCAGGCGGGGGGATTGCTGGAGGTCCCAGGACATCGCGTGCGCGCGCGCCGGATGGTCGAACCCGGACAGCGCGGCCTGGATGCGGGCAACGGCCGCACCGTAGGCGGCGCGCACGCCGGGCGTCGGCACCGCCTCCATGATCGGCAGGCCGGGCAGCCAGGTGAGCAGCCGCGCCTTGAGCATGGTGCCGTCGGGGTGGGGGAAGTCGGCCTCGTCGGCGCCGCCCGGCAGCGCCACGACGCGCGGCACCGGCAGGGCGGGATCGGCCGCCGCGATGTGGCGCAGGGCGGCGATCTGCATGGCGCGGAACCCCGCATCCTCCTTCGGGTTGGCGAATTTGCGCACCCATTCGCCGCCGGCGCCGGCAAGGCGGAAGTTGCGGTCGCGCTCGCCGGGCAGTGGGCGGGCGGTGCCGGCGATGCCCCAGGCGGCGCGGGCGAAAGCCTCCGCCTCGGCAGGGGCGATCGCGGGCGGCAGCACCGCCATGGTGTCGAAGATGGCGGCGGACATGCGCGGGCCGGACCCCTGATGCAGGCGGTGACGATAGGGGCGGCGGGTAGGGCCGCGCAACGCCGGTCAGACGACCCGCGCGCCTTCGAGGAACGGGTAGCGGGCCGGGTCGAAGTGCTGCCAGACCTGCGCCGGGCCGAAGGGTTCGGCCGCGTAGTCGGGGTGCGGCACGTCGGGCACCAGGCCGGCGAGGTCGACCGCCCGGCCGGTGGCGAGCGAGGCGTTGGCGGCGATGCCGACCATGGCGGACCAGGCGCCGGCGCGGTCGTCGGCCGCGTGGCCGTACTGGTCGTTGGTGGCCTCGCCGAACAGGCGTTGCAGCATGACCTGGTCGCCGCCACCATGCAGGCCGGAGCCCTTGGTCAGCGCGAGCTCGTAGGTGCGGCCGAAATGCGGCTGCACGGTCAGGCGGTCGGTCTCGGGCAGGGGCGGGGCGACCAGCCTTCCGTCGGGCTGGACGTGGGCGCGCTCGACATTGTGCAGCTCGGCGCGGCCGCGGGTGCCGTCGAACACCACGCGATAGCCCTCGCAGGGATTGTAGGCCGTCAGCGTGTAGTTGGCGACGACGCCGTTCTCGTACTCGATCATGGCGTTCATCGAATCCTCGATGTCGATCTCCGGGCTGAAGACGCATTTGTCGCGCAGATAGCCGTCGTGCGCTTCGGCCTCGGCGTAGAGCGCGGTGAGGTGGGCGCTCGCCTTCATGTCGAGGCGGAAGCCGCAGCCGGCGAATTCCGGGCAGGTGGTGCAGCGATCGCTGCGGCTGGCGAGGCCGAGCGCGTCGCCCATCTCGGGGCGGTAGAAGACACGGCGGCCGAGCGCGGTGACGCGGCGGGGCACGGTGCCGAGCCACCAGTTCAGCAGGTCGAAATGATGGGTGGCCTTGTGCACGAACAGGCCGCCGGAGTTTTCCTTGTTGCGGTGCCAGCGGCGGAAATAGTCGGCGCCGTGGTGCGTATCGAGCAGCCATTCGAAACTGGCCGACTTCACATGGCCGATGATGCCGGACATCAGGACCTGCTTGAGCAGGGTGCGCACCGGCGAGTAGCGGTAGTTGAAGCCGACGATGATGGCCCGGCCGGTGCGCCGGCGCGCTTCCAGGATGCGGGCGCAGGCGGCGGCATCCATGGTCAGCGGCTTCTCGGTGATCACGTCGCTTCCGTGGTCGAAGGCGCGGACGATGTACTCGGCGTGGATGTTGTCGGGGACGGTAACGATGACGCGATCGGGACGGTGCTCGGCGATCATGCGGTCGAAATCGGCGGCGTCGTAGAGGCGGGGAGCGAGGGCCGCGACATGGGACGCGGCGGCCTGGAGGCGGCCGGGATTGCTGTCGCACAGGGCCACCAGCCGGCCATCCGCCGCGTGCGGGCCGGCCAGGGCGCCGAGATACATGTAGGCGCGGTGCCCGAGCCCGACGATGGCGTAGGTTTTCATGCGCTTCCCCAGGATTGCCACCGCGCGGGCGGCTTGCAAGAATGCCGTGGTGCAACGATGATAGCGTTATCCAGCCGGGCCGCAATCGTGCCCGGCAATCGATTGCAGAACCATGACAAGCGCGGCCGCGAGCCGCGAGCAGAGGGAAACGACATGATGCAGGGCGCTCTCCATCGCCGGCTTTTCCTCGCGGGTGCCGCGGCCACCGCCGCCTCCGCCACCCGCGCCCAGGCGCAGACGCGCCTGCGCGTCTACTGGTGGGGGGCCAAGGAACGGGCCGACCGCACCAACAAGGTGATCGAGATGTACATGCAGGCCAACCCGGCCGTGGCCATCTCGGGCGAGACGCTGGGCTGGGGCGACTACTGGACGCGGCTGGCCACCCAGGCGGCCGGGCGCAACCTGCCTGACCTGATCCAGATGGACTACGGCTACATCTTCGACTACGCGCGGCGCAAGACTCTGATGCCGCTCGACCCGTTCGTGGGCAAGGAGCTGGACCTGAGCGGGTTCACCCAGGATTCGATCGACGGCGGCAAGGTGGACGGCAAGGTGTATGGCGTGAGCCTGGGGCTCAACTCCACCTCGATCATCTACGACCGCGAGAGCTTCGAGCAGTTCGGCATCGCTCTGCCCGACTGGCCCTGCACCTGGGACGAGCTGGCCAGGCGCTGCGCGGCGCTGACCAAGGCCGCCGCGAAGCAGGGCTTCTGGGGCATGAACGACGCCGGCGGTTCCGGCCCCGCCTTCGAGGTGTGGCTGCGCGAGCGCGGCAAGGAGATGTACACGGGCGAAGGCAAGTTCGGCGCCAATGCCGAGGACATGGCCGACTGGTTCGGCATGTGGGACCGCTTCCGCGGCCAGGGCAGCTGCCTGCCGCCCGACGTGCAGGCGCTGGACAAGCAGGACATCGACACCAACAACCTGACGCTCGGCCGCTCCGCTTTGTCCTTCGCCAATTCGAACCAGCTTGTGGGCTTCCAGGCGGCGAACAAGCGCAAGCTCGACATCGCCATGTATCCGGCGGGCGAATCGAAGACGAAATCGGGCCAGTACCTGAAGCCCTCGCAGATGTTCAGCATCGCCTCCACCACCAAATCCCCCGAGGCGACGGCAAAGCTGCTCAGCTACTTCGTGGCCGACATCAATGCCGGCAAGGCGCTGGGGGTGGAGCGCGGCATCCCGGCCTCGGCGCCGGTGCGCCAGGCGCTCGATCCGCTGCTGGACGACATGGGCAAGCGTGCCTCCAACTACGTCGCCTTCATTTCCGACAAGGTGACGCCGCTGCCGCCCCCGCCGCCGCGCGGCGCCGGCGAAGTGCTGGCGCTGATGGTGCGCACCAACGAGACGATCGGGTTCAAGAAGGCGAGCGTGGCCGACGGGGCCAAGCAGTTCATGAAGGACTGCGAGGCCATCATCGCGCGCGGCTGACACGTCGCTGGCCGCCGGGATCCGTGCTGGTGCAGGCATGAAAGCAAGATTCACAAAGAGGCGGCGAGGCAGCGAGAAGAAGGACAGGATGGGCGCCGTCTCCGCAGTTGGAGCCGGTCCTCAATCCGGCGGCTGGGTTTTCTTCTCGCCGCCTCGCTGCCTCTATGTGAATCTGCCTTGCTTTCCCCACGGGGCGGGCTTCGAGCGATGAGTGCGACCGTGGGCCGGCCATGGGCGGCACGCCGGCGCCGCGTGTCCTGGGCCGGCTACGGCTTCCTGCTGCCCTGGCTGATCGGCTTCTTCGGCCTGACGCTGGGGCCGGCGCTGGCCACGCTGTACCTGTCCTTCACCGAATACGACCTGATGGAGGCGCCGCGTTTCCTGGGCCTTGCCAATTACGCGCGCATCCTGACCGCGGATACCAAGGTCGGCGATTCGGTGCATGCCACGCTGATCTACGTGGTGCTGTCGGTGCCGCTGAAGCTCGGCTTCGCGCTGGCCATCGCCATGGTGCTGAACCGCGGCATCCGCGGCCTGCCGATCTACCGCGCCCTGTTCTATTTGCCCTCGCTGCTCGGCGCCTCGGTCGCCATCGCCGCCCTCTGGCGCCAGGTCTTCGCCGGCGACGGCCTGCTCAACCAGGCGCTGCGCCTCATCGGCATCCATGGCACGAGCTGGGTCAGCAACCCGGACACCGCGCTGTATACGCTGGTCGCCCTCAGCGTCTGGCAGTTCGGCTCGCCGATGGTGATCTTCCTCGCCGGGCTGCGCCAGCTGCCGGGCGATCTCTACGAGGCAGCGAGCCTCGACGGCGCCACCCCCCGCCAGCAATTCTGGCGCATCACCCTGCCGCTGCTGACGCCGGTGATCTTCTTCAACCTGGTGGTGCAGACGATCGAGGCGTTCAAGGCGTTCACGCCGGCCTTCATCATCAGCGGCGGCACCGGCGGGCCGATCAACGCGACGCTGTTCTACACGCTCTATTTGTATCAGGAGGCGTTCGGCTACCTGCGCATGGGCTATGCGGCGGCGCTCGCCTGGCTGCTGGTGCTGGCCATCGTCGCCGTCACCGCCATCGCCTTCGTCACCCAGCGGCTGTGGGTGCACTATGACGCCTAGCACCGAGGTCGGCCGGCCGCGGCCCTACTCGCTGCTGTATCACGTCGTGCTCTGCGCCGTGTCGCTGGTGATGCTGTATCCGCTGCTGTGGATGTTCGCGAGCTCGCTGAAGCCGAACGAGGAGATCTTCCAGTCGGCCTCGCTGTGGCCCGACCACCTCGACCTGTCGGCCTATGCCCGTGGCTGGAAAGGGCTGCAGATCGGCTTCAGCCGCTTCTTCTGGAATTCGGCGATCATCTCCGTGCTGGCGGTGATCGGCAACGCCCTTACCTGCTCGCTGGCGGCCTATGCGGTGAGCCGGCTGCGCTTTCCGGGGCGCAACTTCTGGTTCGCGCTGATGCTCGGCACGCTGATGATCCCGTATCAGGTGACCCTGATCCCGCAATACATCCTGTTCCTGCATCTGGACTGGGTGAACACCTTCCTTCCCCTCGTGGTGCCCAAGTTCCTCGCGGTGGATGCGTTCTTCATCTTCCTGCTGGTGCAGTTCTTCCGCGGCCTGCCGCGCGAGCTGGACGAGGCGGCGGTGATGGACGGGTGCAGCCCGTGGCGCATCTACTGGAACATCGTGCTGCCGCTGTCGCTGCCGGCGCTGGGGACCTGCGCGATCTTCACCTTCATCTTCACCTGGGACGATTTCTTCGGGCCCCTGGTGTACCTCACCGACGTCGAGAACTTCACCGTCCAGCTCGGATTGCGCGGCTTCCTCGATTCCGCCGGGCAGTCGGACTGGGCCGCCATGTTTGCCATGGCGGTGCTCACGCTGGTGCCGGTGCTGGCGTTCTTCCTGGCGTTCCAG
>JBGAIK010000165.1:0-11153 GCA_044225615.1 Acetobacteraceae bacterium
GGTGGCGCTCAGCGCCGGCTTCGAATACGCCGCCAACGCCGCCGTCGAGGTCGAGATCGACAAGGCAAAGCTCGAATTCTACACCGACAAGTCGGCCAGGCGCTCCGCCTTCGCCCGCGACGGGCGCCAGGTGGTCGCGGCCCTGATCAAGGCGTCGCGCGCCACCGTGAAGTCGCCGCATCCGCAAAAGACTGCCGTCACCGACGCGTTCAGCCTGAAAGGGTTCAGCAAGGCCTACGAGGCGATCAACAAGGCCTGCCCCAAATGAACGCCCCGCTCGACCTGACCGAGGTCGAACGCGCCCGCATCCTGGCCAAGACCGCGCGCTTCGCCCCGCCGCCCGCCACCCTGCCCGACGGCCGCCGCGACCTCGTCGGCATGGACCGGGACGAGCTTGCCGCGGCACTCGCCGAAATCGGCGAGGCCAAGTTCCGCGCCAAGCAGCTCTGGCACTGGATCTACCATCAGGGCGTGACCGACTTCGCCCGCATGTCCACCATCGCGAAGCCCACCCAGCAGAAGCTCGCCGAACGCTTCGCCATCGGCCGGCCCGAGATCGCCACCCAGCTCACCAGCACCGACGAGACCCGCAAGTGGCTGTTCCGCTTCCGCGACGGGCAGGAGGCCGAGACCGTCTACATCCCCGACCGGCACGAAGACCGCGGCGCCGTCTGCATCTCGTCCCAGGTCGGCTGCACCCTGTCCTGCCGCTTCTGCCACACCGGCACCCAGGCGCTGGTGCGCAACCTCGGCGCCCCCGAGATCGTCGGCCAGTTCATGGCCGCCCGCGACAGCTACGGCGAATGGCCCAGCCCCAAGGGCGACACGCCGCGCCTGCTCTCCACCATCGTGCTGATGGGCATGGGCGAGCCGCTCTACAACTACGAGAACGTCGCCAGGGCGTGCCGCATCATCATGGACGGCGAGGGCATCGGCCTGTCGCGCCGGCGCATCACCCTCTCCACCTCCGGCGTGGTGCCGATGATGGACCGCTGCGGCGACGAGCTCGGCGTGAACCTCGCCGTCTCCCTCCACGCGGTGCGCGACGAGCTGCGCGACGAGATCGTGCCGCTGAACCGCAAATACCCGATCAGGGAACTGATCGCCGCCTGCCGCCGCTACCCCTCGGCCAGCAACTCGCGGCGCATCACCTTCGAATACGTGATGCTGAAAGGCATCAACGACAGCGAGGCCGAGGCGCGCGAGCTGGTGCGCCTGATCGCCGGCCTGCCGGCCAAGGTGAACCTGATCCCGTTCAATCCATGGCCCGGCAGCCCCTACGAGACCAGCACGCCGGCGGCCATCGACCGGTTCTCGCGCATCGTGACGGATGCCGGGTTCTCCTCGCCGGTGCGCACCCCGCGCGGGCGCGACATCCTGGCGGCGTGCGGGCAGCTGCGGACGGAAAGCCGCAGGGCAAAGGCAGGGTAAGGGCCTCCGGCGGGCAAAGGCCGGGGGCCTTTGCAAACCGATCCCGCTCGCGGCTGTGTCACCGGTCTTCGGCGATTGGCTCTGCCTTCCTTGCGCCGCAGGCAACAATCCATACCACCGCACCGTGCCGGGAATGGTGGCGCGGTTCGACTGCCTGCGGCGCAAGGAAGCAAGTTCGGCCAATCGCCGAAGGACAAACCTCCAGCCGCGAGCAGTGATGGTTTGCAAAGGCCCCCGGCCTTTGCCCGCCGGAGGCCCTTCCCTTAGATCGCCCTGTTCGCCCTCGCGACGACCGCCTCGAACAGCACCTGGCACCCCGCCTCGGCCTCTCCGGGTTCGATGCTTTCCGCCTCGTTGTGGCTCAGCCCGTCCTTGCATGGCGTGAAGATCATGGCCGTGGGCACGTGGCGGGCGACGTAGACCGCGTCGTGGCCGGCGCCGGAGACGATTTCGCGGGCCGAGAGGCCGAGGCGGGTGGCGGCCTGGCGCACCAGCTCCACGCAGGACGCATCGAAGGGCTGGGCGGGGATGCGGAACAGTTCGGCGATGTCGAGTGTCACGCCGGCGGCGAGCGCCAGGGCCTGGGCGCGGGTGCTGAACTGGTCGGCGAGGATGGCGACCTCGTCGGGGTTCGGGTGGCGGAACTCGACGGAGAAGCGGACCTCGCCGGGGATCACGTTGCGGCTGTTGGGGCTGACGGTGAGCTGGCCCACGGTGCCGCGGCCATCCTCGCCGCGGGCGCGCATCAGATGGTCCACGAGATCGATGATGCGGGCGGCGCAGACCAGCGCGTCCTTGCGCGCGGAGGGTGGCGTGGTGCCGGCATGGCTTTCCTGGCCGGTGCAGGTCAGGTCGTACCAGACCTGCGCCTGGGCGCCGGTGACGATGCCGATCTGCTTGCCTTCCTTCTCCAGGATCGGGCCTTGCTCGATATGCAGCTCGAAATAGGCGTCGGCCGGGAAGGGCTGCGCCTTCTCGGGGCCGGCATAGCCGATGCCGTCCAGCGCCTGTTTGACGGTCACGCCTTCCAGGTCGGTCAGGGCGCTGGCCTTGTCGAGCGTGTAGATGCCGGCCCAGACGCCGCTGCCCATCAGCGAGTGGCCGAAGCGGCTGCCTTCCTCGTCGGTCCAGTTGACCAGTTCGACCGGGGCTTCCGTGGTGATGCCGAGGTCGTTGAGGCTGCGCATGACCTCGAGCCCCGCGATCACGCCGAGCGCGCCGTCGAACTTGCCGCCGGTGGGCTGGCTGTCGAGATGGCTGCCCATCAGCACCGGCAGGCGGTTCGGGTCGCGGCCGGGGCGGCGGGCGAACATGTTGCCGATCGCATCGACGCGCACGGTGAGGCCGGCGGCCTCGCAATTGGCCTTGAAGTGGTCGCGGCCCTGGCGGTCGATGTCGGTCAGCGTCAGGCGTTTCACGCCGCCCTTCGGCGTGGCGCCGAAGCGGGCCATGTCCATCAGGCTGTCCCAGAGGCGCTTGCCGTCGATCTTCTGGTTGGTGGCCGACATCAGCAGGCGCCCCCCTTCAATACGCGCCGGCCCAGCCGTCGCGGCGCGGGTCGCTGCCGGCCATGCGCACGCCGTTCGGCAGCACCTGGATGGCCTGCATGGCGCAGGGGCCGTCGAGATGGGCCAGCCGGGTGATGTTGTGGCCGCGGCGGGCGAGGTCGGCCAGCACGTCCTCGCCGTGATCGACCTCGATCGACAGCGCGCCATCGCCGGCATGGGGCCAGTTGGCGCCCTGCCCCGCCTGGCTCGACGTCCAGCGCGGCCGCTCCAGCGCCGCCTGCGGGTCGTCGCCGAGGTCGAGCATGCTGACCACGACCTGCGCGTTGACCTGCACCTGGTTGTCGGCGCCGGGCGTGCCGAGCACGGCGACCAGCCTGCCGTCCTTCAGCACCATCGGCGCGTTCATGGTGTGGCGCACGCGCTTGCCGGGCACGAGGCGGTTGGCGTGGTTCGGCGCCACGTGCCAGTACGCCATGCGGTTGTTCAGCAGCACGCCGGTATCGCCGGCGGTGACGCCCGAGCCATAGGCGCCATTGATGCTCTGGATGCCGGAGACCGCGTTGCCCTCGGCATCGACCACGCAGAAATAGGTGGTGTCGCCGGCGGCCGCATCGGCAATCGGGCCGATCACCGCGGCGCGCTGCATGTCGATCTTCGCCGCCAGCGTATCGGCATAGGCGTCGGACAGCAGGCGGTCGAGCGGCACCGCGGCGAAGCGCGGATCGCCGCCCCATGCCTCGCGGTCGAGGAAGGCAAGCTTCTTGGCCTCCACCAGCACATGCACCCGCTCGGCCGGAGAGAGCTTCGCCAGGTCGAAGCGCTCGGCGATCTTGAGCGTCTGCAGCATGGTGAAGCCGGTCGAGTTCGGCGGCGTCTGGCGGATTTCCCAGCCGCGATAGGTGATGGCGATCGGCGCGGTGCGCTCCGCCGCGCAGGCGGCGAGGTCGGCCTCGGTCACCATGCCGCCCGCCTCGGCGATGCCCTGCGCCAGCCGCTTAGCCAGCCGCCCGCGATAGAAGGTCTCGGCCCCGTCGGCCGCGATCTCCTCCAGCGTGCGCGCGAGGTCGGGCTGCAGCACGATGCCGCCCAGTTCCTTGCCCATGAACACCCTGGCGCTGCGGGCGTCGGCCTCGAGCAGCTTCTGGCAGTTGGCGGTGAAATAGCGGTAGCCATGGGTGGCGGCGAAGCCGTCGCGGGCCAGCGCGATGGACGGCTGGGCGAGCTTCGACCACGCCATCCTGCCATGGGCGGCATGCATCGCGGCAATCCCAGCCAGGCATCCCGGCACCGAGGCGCTGAGCGGCCCGGCGACGGCCACACCCCTGGCGAAACGCTCGGCGGTCGCCGAGGCCGGCGCGGGACCGGTGCCGTTGAACACCGAGGCGGTGCCGTCGGCCAGCGCGACGTTGTAGAACCCGTCGCCGCCAAGCCCCGACATCATCGGCTCGCAGACGCCGAGCGCCAGCGAGACCGCCACCGCCGCGTCGATCGCGTTGCCGCCGGCGCGCAGGATGTCGAGCCCGGCCTGCGCGGCCATCGGATGGTTCGCGCCGACCGCGCCGTTGCGGCCCATGATCAGCGGACGATGGCTGCGCGGGGTCGGGTACATCGCTTCTCTCCCTCGGGAACGCGGCAACATGGCGCGAAGCACGGGGGAAGGGAAGCCAAGCAGGCGCGAAAGCAAGGAAGCAAGCCTCCGGCGGCCAAGGGCCATTGGCCCTTGGAACCCATTCTTGCTGGCGGCTGGGGCGCCGGCCTTCGGTGAATGGCTGAAACAGCCGCCTTCCTTGCGCCGCAGGCAATCGAACCGTGGAACCGCACGATGCCGGGTTGCAAGGCGCAACCCAGCCAACGTTTCGGCCAATCACCGAAGACCATCGATGCAGCCGCAAGCAGTAGCGGGTTCCAAGGGCCAATGGCCCTTGGCCGGCGGAGCCTTGCTTCCCGTCCGTGACGCTACTTCTGCCCGCCCCGCGCCTCCGCCAGATGGTCGAATGCGCGGCGATACGTGCCCAGCCCCATCGTCTGCGAGCGCAGCTCGATGATCAGGTCGTGCAGCTCCGCCTGCGGCACCAGCGCCTCCACGTCGTCCCAGCCGGGGCGGTTGGGCATCTCGCTGTAGCCGAGGATCTGGCCGCGCCGTCCGGTCAGCAGGCGCTGGGCGCGGGCCGTATAATCGTTCGGCACCGAGATGGTCACGTTGTCGACCGGCTCCAGCAGCACCGGGTCGGCGGCGGCGAGCCCGTCGGCCATGGCCATGCGGGTCGCGGTCTTGAAGGCCATGTCGGAGCTGTCCACCGAATGGAAGCCGCCATCGACCAGGGTCACCGATATGTCCACCACCGGGTTGCCGAGCGGGCCCTTGCGCGCGGCGTCCTCCGCCGCCTCGGCGACCGCCGGGATGTAGTTGCGCGGCACGGCGCCACCCACGACCTTGTCGATGAACAGGAAGCCCTCGCCGCGCTCGCGGGGCGCGATGTCGATCTTGACGTCGGCGAACTGGCCGTGGCCGCCGGTCTGCCGCTTCAGCCGGCCGTGCTGGTGCACCGGCTTGCGGATGGTCTCGCGGAACGCGACCTTGGGCACCGAGGTCGTCACCTTCAGCCCGTAGGCCTTGCCCAGCCGATCCACCGCCGCGTTCAGGTGCATCTCGCCCGCGCCGTGCAGCACGGTCTGCGCCAGGTCGGCATCGTGGGTGACGGTGAGCGAGAGGTCCTCCTCCACGATCTTGTGCAGCGCGCCCGACAGCTTCACGTCGTCGTTGCGGTCGGTGGTGGCGATGGCCAGCGCATAGACCGGCGCCGGCGGCGTCGGGAACGGCAGCGCCTCGGGGCTGTCGGCGCCGATCGTTGCCCCGGTCGCGACCTCGTCGAGCCGGCCGAGGCCGACCACCTCGCCGGCCTCGGCCGACGCGGCCTTGACCGGGTCGGCGCCGGGGAAGCGGAACACGCCGCCGACGCGGCTGCCGCTCAACGTCGCGCCGTCCTTCACCGTGCCGCGCAGGATGCGGGCATAGGACAGCTTGCCGCCATGGCCGGCATGCACGGTCTTGAACACCTGCGCCACCGGCTCCGCGCCCTCGGGCACGCCGAGCCGTGCCGCCGTCTCGGCGGCGGAGGGCGTGTCGTGGCGCAGCGCCTTCCACAGCCGCTGCACGCCGTTGTCGGACTCGGCCGCACCCAGCAGCACCTCCACCACCGCGTCGCCGGCGAGGTCGGCGCGGAGCTGGGCGTAGATCTCCTCCGTCGAGGGCACCACCTCCTCGATCAGCTTTTCCAGCAGCGTGTCGTTGTGGTCGGCCAGGCGCTCCAGCAGCGCGCCGCGCACCTCCTGGCCGGGTGCCGCCATGTCGGCCGGCACCGCGATCACCTCCGATGGCTTGCCCTTGCGGTAGCGGTAGGCGCGCTCGCTGACCACGTCGACATAGCCGGTCACGGCGCTGCCTTCATGAATCGGCACCTGGCGCAGCACCAGCGGCACGCGCGACTGCGCCTGCAGCGCGTCCAGCGTGTCCTGCACCCGGCCTTCCAGCGTGTCGATCTTGTTGATGAAGACGATGTGCGGAATGGCGCGATCGTCCAGCAGGCGCAGGATCGGCCCGGCCGCCGCCGCCCGCTGGGGCGAGGGCTCGCAGACCACCACCGCGATGTCCACCGCGGACAGCGCCGCCTCCGCCTCGAAGGCGAACTCGACCGAGCCGGGGCAGTCCAGGATCGACCAGGCATCGCCGAGGAAGCTGCAATGGCCGACCCGCAGCTCGGTGCCCATGCGCCGGTTGCGCGGGTCGCCGCGCTTGAGGCTGGCGCCGCCGGCCAGCATCAGCGCCTCGAACAGGGTGGACTTGCCCGACGTGTACGGGCCGACAAGGGCGACGGAGCGGGGGCGGGACGCGCCGCCCCCCGGTGATGGTCCTGACACAGGGCGCCTCCATGCGGGCCGGCTCGCGGCCTCGTTGGTTTGCGGCGCCTCATGACACCCGTGCGCGCATCCGGGCGCCGTGCCCCGATGGTAGCGGAGAATCGGCCGTGGGCGAGTCTTTGTTCGCGCCCTTGCCGCTGCGATGCCGGCCGGGCACATCGGGGCATGCTGCACATCATGAAGCTCGCCGTCGGCATCAGGGACCTGGCCCATCTCCAGTCCGTGCAGGCGGCCCGGCTGGCGGCCGACCCGCCGCTGCGCCACCGCACCCGCAACTTCCCGCGTCGCGCGGCGGAGATCGCCGACGGCGGCTCGCTCTACTGGGTCGTGCCCGGCGCCGTGCTGGTGCGCCAGCGGCTCATCGAGGTCATCGTCGACCGGTGGCAGGACGGCAGCGCCTGCGCGGCCTTCCTTCTCGATCCCGCGCTGGTGCCCGTCGCCGGGCGGCCGGTCCGCGCCTTCCAGGGGTGGCGCTATCTGGAGGCGGATGCCGCACCTCCCGATCTCGCCGCGGCCGCGCTGGCCGAAGGCAGCGAGCAGATGCCCGAGCCGATGCGCCGCGCATTGCGCGAATTGGGCCTGCTGTAGCGTTCCGTCGCAATTCGCAACACGGCCCTTGCACGCATCGCGGGAAATGTGCTTAGGTTTATCAGTCAGCTATCGGTCGTCGTTATCTTTTTGGCTGAACTCAAGCGTAACGCCGTCCCACTTTCCCCCAGCGGAGCCGCGCCGTGATCCTCAATCGCAGAATGTTGCTTGCCACCCTCGGCCTGTCGCTCTCCGCGGCCTCGGCCGAAGCCGCCACGCGCAAGAAGAAGGCGAAGAAGCCGGCCGCCCCCAAGGTCGCCGCGCACAAGCCGCGCCGGCCGGCGGCGCCGAAGCCGCACGCGCAGGGCTAGCGGTCGCCTACTTCCCGAGCGGCAGCAGGCAGCACAGCGCCGCGAACGACAGGGCGCCGATCAGCGCGAACACCCAGCTGGCCGGCCAGGCTTCGATCAGCGGTGCGGCGAGGGTCGGCGTCGCCGCCTGGGCGATCAGGCTGGGCAACGCGAGGCGGCCAAGCAGGGTGGCGTAGCCCTGCGGGCCATAGACATGCATCGGCAGCGTGCCGCGGCTGATGGTGAAGATGCCGTTGCTGAGCCCGTAGCCCAGCGCGAAGACCAGCGGCGGGGCGCCGGCCAGCATGAGGGCCACGCCCAGCGGCAGCAGCGCCGCGCCGAACCAGGCCGAGATCACCGGGCTGACGCCGCGGGCGAAGCGGTAGTCGATGATGCGGCTGCCCACCTGGGCCGGGCCGATCACCGAAGCCACCAGCACCGCCTGCTCCAGCGTCAGCCCCAGCCCGGCCAGCAGCACCAGCGCGTGGACCGAGACCAGCGCGCCGAGGCCCGAGCGGGTGGTGAAGAAGATCGCCAGCAGCAGGAACGCCCCCTTGCGCGGCAGCGGCCCCGCGGCCGCCATGGCCTGCGGCGCGGCGTCGGACGGCGCCGGCGTCGCGCGCGGCACGAAGGCGAGCACGATCGGCAGGATCGCGACGATTTGCACCGCGGCATAGAGCAGCACCGCCGCGCGCCAGCCATGGGCATGGGCGAGCCAGGTCCCGATGGGCCAGCCGACCGAGCTCGCGAAGCCGCCGATCAGCGTGACGCCGGTGATGGCCGGGCGCGACTCGCGGCCCAGCAGCCGGCCGATGGTCGAGAACGCGACGTCGTAGAGCCCCATCGCCATGCCGAGGCCCAGCACCGTCCAGGCAAGGTACCAGTGCACGACTGATTGCGCGGCCGCCAGCGCGCCAGCCCGGCGGCGGTGACAGCGCCCCCGCCACCAGCACCGGCCGCCCGCCATGGCGGTCGATATACCGCCCCACACGCGGCGCGCAGGCGGCCGAGACCAGCAGCGACCAGGAAAACCCGCCCAGCAGCACCGCCCGCGACTGGCCCAGCGATTCGCTCGCCACGCCGATCATCGTCGCCGGGATGTAGAAGGTGGTCGCCCAGGACAGGACCTGGGTGAGGCCGAGCGCGATGCCGAGCTGGCGCTGGAGCGGCGTCAAGCGGGCGGAAAGCCGGTGGCCTGGCGCAGCGCGCCGGCGATGCCGGGGGCGGCGGCGAAGATCAGGTTGCCGTCGGTGAGCCCGCTGCCGTCCATGAAGCGCGACGTCACCGCGCCGGCCTCGTGCAGGATGGCCAGCACCGCCGCCACGTCCCAAAGGTTGATGTGCAGCTCCAGATAGGCGTCGATCCGCCCGGCGGCGACGTCGGCCAGGCCCAGCGCGCCCGAGCCGCCGGCCCGCAGCATCGCCCCCGCCTCCATCACGCCCTGCACCAGCTGGTACCAGGACGCGTTGGGCCGCCGGTGCGACCAGCCGCACTCGACCATCGCGCGCGACAGCTCGGTGGTCGCGGCCGCCCGGATCGGCGCGCCGTTCAGCGTGGCGCCACCGCCGCGGCGGGCCGCAAAGGTCTCGCCCAGCGCCGGGGCGACCAGCACGCCCAGCAGGGACTCACGGTCCTCGATCAGCCCGATCGAGACGCAGAAGCGCGGGCCGCCGCGCGCGTAGTTGGAGGTGCCGTCGATCGGGTCCACCACCCAGCGCAGCGCGCCGGCACGGCCCGTGCCGGTCTCTTCGCCCTGGAACCCATCCTCGGGGAAAAGCTCCGCCAGGCGCCGGGCGATGAAACCCTCCACCGCGCCGTCAGCCTCGGTCAGCCAGTCCTGCCGGTCCTTCAGCGTCGCGGCGGCGGCACCCGGCGGCGGGCGCATGCGCAGGGCCAGCGCGCCGGCCTCGGTGGCAAGGGCCAGGGCGGCGTCGAGGCGGCGGTCGAGGGCGGGGCTGGGGGTCACGGTGTCCTCCGGTGCGTCGGGCATAGCTGATCGCGGCGGCTGCCGCCATGCCGGCAGAACCTGCGCGACTGCGGTGCGAATCGTGCATGGCTTCCGGGCTGCCGCGGAAAGATAACGCTGCTTATTATCGCAGCCGTGCCCAATCAGCCTGACCTGCTGCTGCTGCTGCATGACCTCGCCCGCCATCTGCGGCTGGACGCCGACCGCCGCGCCTCCGCCTACGGGTTGACGCGGGCGCAGTGGTTCATCCTCTCGCGGCTCGAGGCCCGGCCCGGCCTGTCGCAGAAGGAGCTGGCCGAGATCATCGAGGTCGAGCCGATCACCGTCGGCCGGCTGATCGACCGGCTGGAGGGCGCCGGCATGGTGGAGCGCCGCGCCGATCCGGACGACCGGCGGATCTGGCGCCTCCATCTGCTTCCCTCCGCGTTCCCGGTGCTGCGCGAGCTGCATGCCGAGCGGGAGGACATGCTGGCCATGGTGGGCGAGGGGCTCGACCCCGCCATGCTCGAAACCGTCAAGGAGGGTCTTGCCCGCATGAAGGCGAATGTCGTCGCCGATCTGCGCGCCAAGTCGCTCGAAAGGGACGTCGCCTGATGTCGCAGACCGCCGCCACCGCACCCGGCCCCGCGCCGCAGGCGCCCCCGATCGCGCCGCGTGCCAGCGCGCCCACCGCCGCGCAGCGGGCCGCCCGGGCCCGCATCCTGCGCCCGCTGCTGATGCTGGGCGGCGTGGCGGTGGTGGCCGTCGGCTCGTTCTACTACTGGCTGCATGGCGGCCGGGTGGTCTCGATCGACAACGCCTATGTCCGCGCCTCCAAGCTCGCGGTGGCGACCGACGTCTCCGGCATCGTCGCCGCGGTCGCGGTGAAGGAAGGCCAGCGGGTGCAGAAGGGCGACCTGCTGTTCAGCCTGGACCCCGCGCCGTTCCGCATCGCCCTGGCCGGCGCCGAGGCCAACCTCGCCCAGGTGGCCCTCTCGGTCGAGGCGATGAAGAAGGACTACCAGCGCATGCTGCGCGACATCGACGCCAAGCAGGCGCAGGTGCAGGCCGACCAGGCGGCGTTCGACCGCTACGCCAGCCTGGTGAAGGGCGGCGGGGTGACGCGGGCCGAGTATGACGACGCGCGGTTCCGCCTGGCCGCCAACCAGGCGGTGGTGGAAAGCCTCAAGACCCTGGCCCAGGTGCAGCTGGCCCGCCTGGGCGGCAATGCCGAGGCCGAGCCGGCCAGCATGCCGCAATACCTCCAGGCCAAGGCGCAGGTGGACGAGGCGCGGCGGCAGCTCGCCCATACCGAGGTGCATGCCCCGTTCGCCGGCATCGCGACCCAGGTGGAGGCGATGCAGCCCGGCATGTATCTCGCCGCCGCCACGCCGGGCTTCGGCCTCGTCTCCAGCGAGCGTGTGTGGATCGAGGCGAGCCCGAAGGAGACCGACCTGACCAACGTGAAGCTCG
>JBGAIK010000166.1:0-10888 GCA_044225615.1 Acetobacteraceae bacterium
GAGGCGGCGATATTGGGGGTGGCGGCGGCGGAGCTGGACGGGGACCCGCCGCGGCCGGGGGGGCTGGATGTGCTGGCGCAGCATCTGCTGGGGCTGTGCTGCGCCGGGCCGGCGACGGAGGCGGCGCTGTTCGACGAGGTGCGCTCGGCGGCGCCGTATGCCGCGATTTCGCGCAAGGATTTCAACGATGTATTGGAGTTCGTGGAGAATGGGGGGTATGCGCTTGCGGCCTATGAGCGGTATCGCAAGCTGTTCCGGGATGCGGCGGGGCTGATCCATGTGATGAACGAGCGGATCGCGCGGCAGCACCGGATGAATATCGGCACCATCGTGGAGGAGCCGCTGCTGAAGGTGCGCTATGCCGGGCGTGGGGGCGCGCCGCTGGGCGAGGTGGAGGAGTATTTCGTCAACACGCTGTCGCCAGGCGACACGTTCATGTTCGCCGGCAAGCTGCTGCGCTTCGTGCGGCTGCGTGAGACGGTGTGCGAGGTGGCGGATGGCGGCAGCGGCGAGCCGAAGGTGCCGGCCTATGCGGGCGGGCGGATGCCGATGACGACGAACCTGGCCGACCGGGTGCGCGGTATGCTGCAGGACCCGACGAGCTGGGGGGCGTTTCCGGAGCCGGTGCGGGAGTGGCTGCAATTGCAGCGCGGCATCTCGCGCCTGCCGGGGCGCAGCGACCTGCTGGTGGAGACGTTTCCGCGCGGCGGGAAGTGGTTCCTGGTCGCCTATTGCTTCGAGGGGCGCAACGCGCACCAGACGCTGGGCATGCTGCTCACGCGGCGGTTGCAGCGGGCCGGGTTCCAGCCGCTGGGGTTCGTCGCCACCGACTACGTGCTGGCGACGTGGAGCGCGCGGGAGCCGCTCGACATGGCGAATCTGTTCTCCGAGGACATGCTGGGGGACGACCTGGAGGCGTGGATGGCGGAAAGCTCCATGCTGCGGCGGACGTTCCGCAATGTGGCGGTGATCGCCGGGCTGATCGAGCGCAACCATCCGGGAGCGGAGAAGACCCGCAAGCAGGTGACGGTGAATTCCGACCTCATCTACAACGTGCTGCGCAGGCACCAGCCGGACCATATCCTGCTGCGCGCGACGCGGGCGGATGCGGCGGGCGGGCTGACCGATGTGGGACGCATCGCGGCGATGCTGGCGCGGGTGAAGGGGCGGGTGCGGCACATGGCGCTGTCCCGCGTGTCGCCGCTGGCGGTGCCGGTGCTGCTGGAGATCGGGCGGGAAAGCGTGCGCTCGGGCGAGCAGGACGACGATCTGCTGGCCGAGGCGGAGGAGCTCGCCGAGGAGGCGATGGGGCGGCGGGAGCCGCCGGGTGGCGTGAAACTGCGGCAAGGGATGTTGTTCTAGGATGACGGCAGCGACGGTGCATGTGCAGGGCGAGCGGCTGATGCTGGACCCGGCGGGGGCGGCCTTCTGGCCGGGGCGGAAGCTGCTGGCGGTGGCGGACCTGCATTTGGAGAAGGGGTCGGCGGCCGCGGTGAAGGGCTCGCTGCTGCCGCCGTGGGACACGCGGGCGACGCTCGACGTGCTGGCGGGGCTGCTGCGGCGGTATCGGCCGGCGCGGGTGGTGGCGCTGGGGGATTCGTTCCATGACGCCAGGGGCGCGTCGCGGCTGCTGCCGGGGGATGCGGCGCGGCTGGCGGCGATGGCGGCGGCGGTGGATTTCATTTGGGTGCTGGGCAACCACGACCCGGTGGGGCAGGGGCTGCGCGGCGAGAGCGTGGCGGAATGGGCGGAGGGGCCGCTGGTGTTCCGCCATATCGCGGTGGCGGGACGCGCGGCGGGGGAGCTGTCGGGGCATTTCCACCCCAAGGCCGCGGTGCCGGTGCGCGGCACGGTGGTGACGCGGCCGTGCTTCGTGGCCGATGGGCGGCGGCTGATGCTGCCGGCGCTGGGGGCCTACACCGGCGGGCTCGATGTGCGGGATGCCGCGATCCGGGCACTGTTTCCGGCCGGGGGCCGGGCCTTCCTGCTGGGGAAGGACCGGCTGTTCAGCTTCGCGCTGGGTGGCCGGGCGGCGATGCCGGAGCCGGATTTGCTGGCGTTTGGACATCAGCAGCGCCGTGCGTGACTTGTGTTCGGCGTTTTGCATACATATGATGTGTAGTGTGATGTGTAGGGAGCGTGTGCGATGAAGTCGCGGACCAATGTTTCGGTGGATGCGACCCTGCTTGCCGAGGCGCGCGACGCGGGCCTGAACATTTCGGCGCTGCTGGAGGCGGGGTTGCGGGCCGAGCTGGCGGAGCGGCGGCAGGCGGCCTGGCTCGACGAGAACCGCGGCGCGCTGAAGGACGCCAATGCGTTCCTGGACCGCGAAGGGCTGTGGAGCGACGGGAAGCGGCAGTTCTGATGCAGTGCGACGTGCACGCCCACACGGGCGCCGCGAGCACGCCCTATCTGCTGGACGTCCAGGCCGATCTGCTGCGTGACCTGGACACGCGCGTGGTGGTGCCGCTGGTGCGGGAAGGCGATTTCGGACGCAGGGCGCGGGGCCTGCATCCAGTTTTCGAGATCGAAGGCGAGCCCTTCGTGATGGCCACCCATCTGATGGCGGCCATCCGGCGGCGCGAGCTGGGCCGGGTGGTCACCTCGCTGCTGGACAAGCGCAGCGAGGTGGTCGCCGCCGTGGGCGTGCTGTTGGCCGGCGTATGATCCGCGGCCCCGGCTACTCCGCCATTGCGCGCGTGGTGCCCGCCTTGCGGTCCCAGTAGAGGCTGATGGTGGAGATACTGCACAGGTCGACGCCGTGCCATTCGGATTTGTCGCCGTCGTCGTATTTGACCAGCAGGTCGTACATGCAGCCGCGGGTGCCCTTCTCGAAGCTGATGTTGACGCGCTCGCCGTCGTCAAGCGTGTCGCGGCCCAGCACGTCTTCCTCCCACGAATTGGTGTTGTTCGCGCTGACATGCACGCTCGCGATGGTGTAGCCGGTGCGGTTGACCAGGGTGAAATCCTGCTGGGCGGCGAAAGCGGGGGTGGCGACGGCGAGCAGGGCGGCGAAAGCGAGGCGGCGCATGCGGGCGGTCCTTTGCGGGGGCGTGAGGTTTGTTACACACCGCAATACTCGCCCGCCGGGATTAAGGCCAGGTTTATGAACGGAGGGGAATGATGGCGAAGGCGAAGCCGGGGCGCATCCGGGTGGGCGTGGGCGGCTGGACGTTCGAGCCATGGCGTGGGCCGTTCTACCCGCCGGGGCTGCCGCAGCGGCTGGAACTGGCGCACGCGGCGTCGAAGCTCACCTCCATCGAGATCAACGGCACCTATTACGGCTCGCAGAAGCCGGAGAGCTTCCGCAAATGGCATGACGAGACGCCGGACGATTTCGTGTTCGCGCTGAAGGGGCCGCGCTTCACCACCAACCGCCGGGTGCTGGCGGAGGCGGGCGAGTCGATCGGGCGGTTCTTCGCCAGCGGGGTGATGGAGCTGAAGGACAAGCTGGGGCCGGTGAACTGGCAGTTCGCGACGACCAAGAAATTCGACCCCGCGGATTTCGCGGCGTTCCTGGCGCTGCTGCCGCGGGAGGTGGGGGGGCGGCCGGTCCGCCACGCGCTGGAGGTGCGGCATGCGAGTTTCGACGTGCCGGAATTCCCTGACCTGGCGCGCAGGCATGGGGCGGCGATCATCCGGGCGGGGGATTCGGAGTATCCGGAGATCGCGGCGACCACGGCGCCGTTCGCCTATCTGCGGGTGATGGGCACGCAGGCGGCGGCGGCGGAAGGCTACGACGCGGCGGGGCTGGACCGCTGGGCGAAGCAGGCGCGGGCCTTGGCGAAGGCCGGGCAGGACGTGTTCCTGTTCGTGATCAGCGGGGCGAAGGAGCGCAACCCGGCGGCGGCGATGGCGCTGATCGCCCGGCTGGGGTGACGCTCAGCTGGTCGGCGCCACCGTGACCCGCCGGCCGTTGAAGATGTTGCCGCGTTCCGGCACGTCCCGCCCCCAGGTGCCGTGGAAGCGGGCGCGCTGGGGCTGGAAGCGGATATGGACGATCCCGCTGCCGAAGCGGTCGGTCCAGGTGAAGTCGCCCTCGCAGGGGCCGGTTTCCTCGAAATCGCTCAGCGTGCCGTCGAAGGGCTGTTCGGCCGAGACGTGGTAGCGGCCTTCGGGCCGGCCCTCGGCGTCGAGGGTGAATTCGGTGGCGAGCTTCTGGATCTCGCCCTCGTTGCGCACCTCGCCGAGCCAGGGGCCGGTGATGTCGGCGTAGCAGGATTCCTGCGCGCGGGCGGGGCCGGCGGGCAGGGCGAGAGCGAGCAGGAGGGCGGGGGCGAGCAGGCGGCGCATGCCGGACCTTGTAGCCCGGGAAGGCGGCGGTTTCGACGCCGGAAAACACGCGAGCCTCGCCACCGGGGGCGGCAGGCAGGGAAGGCGCAGGCGCATGGCTCCTGTCCTGGCTGCCTGGCCGCCGGCGTGGCGAAACTTTCTTTCTCGGCGGCGTCGCGCCGGCCCGGCCGGCTTGCGTTCTCGCGCGGCGATCTGGCGAACCCGTCCGCCGCACCCTACTCTTCCATTTTGGGCGGAACGGAACCAGGGCATGAAGCACTCGGCAGTCAGCCTCGATGACAAGTTCGAGATCGGCACCGACCGGTTCTACCTGACCGGCACGCAGGCCCTTGTCCGCCTGCCGATGCTGCAACGCCAGCTCGACCTTGCCGCAGGGCTCAACACCGCCGGCTTCGTCGCCGGCTATCGCGGCTCCCCGCTCGGCCAGATCGACATCCAGATGTGGCACGCGCGCAAGCAGGTCGAGGCCAGCCATATCCATTTCTGGCCGGCGGTGAACGAGGAGATCGCGGCCACCGCCATCTGGGGCACGCAGCAGGTGCCCACGCTGCAGGGGGCGAAATACGACGGGGTGTTCGCCTACTGGTACGGCAAGGGGCCGGGCGTGGACCGGGCCGGCGACGCGTTCCGGCACATGAACTATTTCGGCACCGCGCGCACCGGCGGCGTGCTGCTGATGGCCGGCGACGACCATGGCTGCAAATCCTCCACCATTCCGCACCAGTCGGAGCCGGCGCTGATTTCCGGCGGCATTCCGGTGCTGGTGCCGGCCGACCTGCACGACCTGCTTGAGCTTGGCCTGCATGGCTGGGCGATGTCGCGCTGGTCCGGCCGCTGCATCGGCTTCAAGACGGTGGGCGACGTGGTGGATTCCTCCGCCTCCGTCGCGTTCAGCCTGGCCGATTTCCAGGCGCGCAATCCCGAGGGGCCGCACCCGGACGCCGGCTATCGCACCGCCTGGGTGCCGCTGGAGATGGAGGCGCGCGCCTTCAACATCGGGCTGCCGGCCGCGCAGGCCTATGCCCGCGCCAACCGGCTTGACCGTATCACCCATGATTCGCCGGGTGCGACCTTCGGCATCATCACCACCGGCAAGTCGTACCACGACACCTGCCAGGCGCTGGCCGAGCTCGGGGTGACGCAGGGTGTGCGGGTGCTCAAGCTGGCGCTGGTCTGGCCGCTCGACCCCGGCACGATCGCGCGCTTCGCCGAGGGGCTGACCGAGATCGTGGTGATCGAGGAAAAGGTGCCGGTGATCGAGCAGCAGGTGCGCGACGCGCTGTATGATCGCGCCGTGCGCCCGCGCATCATCGGCAAGCGCGACGAGCGCGGGGTGCCGTTCCTGAAGCAGACGGGGGAGTTCTCGTCGGCCGAGCTGGCGCTCGCGCTTTCGCCGCGGCTGGCGCAGTTCGCCGACAGCGAGCAGTTGCAGGCGCGGACGCGGTTCCTGCGCGAGCAGGCGCGCACGCTGGAGCAGCTGCAGCCGGCCGCGGTGCGGCGGCCGTATTTCTGCTCCGGCTGCCCGCACAACACCTCCACCAAGGTGATCGACGGCAGCCGGGCGCTGGGCGGCATCGGCTGCCACACGCTGGCGCTGATGATGGACCGCAACACCGAGACGTTCAGCCAGATGGGCGGCGAGGGGCTGCAATGGATCGGCCAGGCGCCGTTCACCGAGGAGCCGCACGTGTTCGCCAATCTCGGCGACGGGACCTATTTCCATTCCGGCTACATGGCCATCCGCGCGGCGATCGCCGCGGGGGTCAACATCACCTACAAGATCCTGTTCAACGATGCGGTGGCGATGACCGGCGGGCAGCCGGTGGACGGGCAGCTCACCGTGCCGCAGATCACCCGGCAGGTGGCCGCCGAGGGCGCGGTGAAAGTCGTCGTTGTGACCGACGAGCCTGAGAAGCATGCCGACGAGAAGGATTTCGCTCCGGGGGTGACGGTGCGCCACCGCCGCGACATGCAGGCGGTGGAGCGCGAGCTGCGCGCGACCCCGGGCTGCACGGTGCTGATCTACGACCAGACCTGCGCCAGCGAGAAGCGCCGCCGCCGCAAGCGCGGCACCTTCCCTGATCCCGATCGCCGCGCCTTCATCAACGAGGCCGTCTGCGAGGCCTGCGGCGACTGCTCGCGCGCGTCCAACTGTCTTTCCGTTCAGCCGGTGGAGACCGAGTTCGGCACCAAGCGGCGGATCGACCAGTCAAGCTGCAACAAGGACTTCTCGTGCATCGAGGGGTTCTGCCCGAGCTTCGTGACCGTGCATGGCGCGAAGCTGAAGAAGCGCGGGCGCGCCGCGGCGTCCGAGTTCACCGTTCCCGATCCCGTGATGCCGGGTCTGGACCAGCCCTGCGACATCCTCGTCACCGGCATCGGCGGCACCGGCATCGTCACCATCGGCGCCCTGATCGGCATGGCCGCGCATCTCGACGGCAAGCACGTCACCGTGCTCGACCAGATGGGCATGGCGCAGAAGGGCGGCAGCGTGTCCAGCCACATCCGGCTGGCGGCGCACGCGGACCAGCTGCACGGCCTGCGCGTCGGCCGTGGCGAGGCCGACCTGCTGCTGGCCTGCGACATGGTGGTGGGCGGTGCGAAGGACACGCTGGCCACGCTGCGCCGCGGGGCGAGCCATGTGGTGCTGAATACCCACGAAATCCCCACCGGCGACTTCGTGCTCGACACCACCACGCGGCTTCCCAGCGCGCAGCTCCGCCGCACCATCGCCGAGGCTGCGGGCGCCGAGGCGGTGGACCAGTTCGACGCCACCGCGCTCGCCACCGCCCTGCTGGGCGACAGCATCGCGACCAATCCGTTCCTGCTGGGCTACGCCTGGCAGAAGGGTCGCATCCCGCTGACGCTCGAAAGCCTGCTGCGCGCCATCGAGCTGAACGGCACCGCCGTGGAGGCCAACAAGGCGGCCTTCGCGTGGGGCCGCTGCGCCGCGGTGGACTACCCCGCCGTCGCCGCCGCCGCCGGGATCGCCACCGCGCCCAGGCCGCCCAGGACGCTCGATGACATCGTTGCCGCCCGCGAGGCCCATCTCACCGCTTTCCAGAACCGCCGCACCGCCCGCCGCTACCGCAAGCTGGTGGACCGCGTGCGCGAGACCGAAGCGCGCATGTTCTCGGGCGCCTCCGCCCTCACCGAGGCCGTCGCCCGCAACTATGCCAAGCTGATCGCCTACAAGGACGAATACGAGGTTGCCCGCCTCTACGCCGCGCCCGAATTCCGCGCGGCCATCGCCGCCCAGTTCGAGCAGCCCGAGCGCCTGGAGTTCCACCTGGCCCCGCCCATGCTCGCCAAACGTGACAAGGCCACCGGCCACCTGGTCAAGCAGAGCTACGGCCCCTGGATGCTTCGCGCTTTCGGGGCGCTGGCAAGGCTGAAATTCCTGCGCAATACCCCGCTCGATCCTTTCGGCCGCACCGAGGAACGCCAGGCCGAACGCCGCCTGATCGTGGACTACGAGGCGCAGGTGGCCGAAATCCTGGCCCATCTCTCTGCCGAGACCCTCGCCACCGCGGTCAGGCTCGCCAACCTGCCGGACACGATCCGCGGCTTCGGCCACGTGAAGGAGCGGAACATTCGGCTGTATGAGGCGGAGCGGGCGCGGCTGCGGGAGGCGCTGGTGGCGCCGGAGGCTCGGAAGGCGGCGGCGTAGGGAAGGGCCTCCGGGGGCACGGGCCGCGACGCCCAGGGCCGCCGGAGCTCCCTGCCTTATCGCAGCAGCGGCAGGCGCTCTGCCAGCAGCGCGAAGAAGCCATCCGTGTCCAGCGTGTCCAGCAGGCGGGCGTTGGGGGCGTGGGGCAGGCGGCCCCAGCGGTCGATGACGGTGCGGCCGCGGCCGGGGCCCTCGCCGAGGTCCACGGTGGCGTGGACCGGGCGGTGGGTGAAGAGGTGCGGGGCGAGCAGCCAGGCGATGGTGGTGGCGTCGTGCTCGGGGTGGCCGGTGTTGCCGAGACGCTTCGCATTGGGAACGCTGGCCATGATGTCGCAGATGGCCTGGAGGCATCTGCCCTGGCCCCCGGCGCGCAGCGCGGCGACATGGGCCGGGGTGCAGAGGGCCTGGGCGGTCAGTTCCAGCGTGGCCAGGGTGATCGGGCGGCCGCAGGCGAGGACGATGGCGAGCGCCTCGGGGTCGTTCCAGGCGTTGAACTCGGCCGCGGGGGTCATGTTGCCTTCGGCCCAGGCGCCGGTCATCAGCACGATCTCGGCGATGCGGTCGGTGAGGGCGGGCTCCGTGGCGAGGGCCAAGCCGAGATTGGTGGCAGGGCCGATGCCGACCAGGGTGATCTCGGCCGGGCCGGCGGCGCGCAGGATGGCGCGGATCGCGTCGGCGGCGAGCGCGGGGATGGCGGGCGGGCCTTCGGGCAGGGTGACGCCGCCGACGCCGTTCTCGCCGTGGACGCGGGGTTCGGTGATGAAGCTGCCGAGCATCGGGCGGTCGGCGCCGCCGGCGACCGGGACGGGACGGCCGGTGAGGCCGACCAGGGCGCGGGCATTGGGCAGGGTGTGGGCGAGGCCGACATTGCCGCCGACGGCGGTGACCAGGCGGACATCCAGTTCAGGGCTCGCGAGGGCGAGGAAGAGGGCGGTGGCGTCGTCGGTGCCCGGGTCGCAGTCGATGATGATCTGGCGGGTCATGCGCTTCGCTTTCGCAGGCTGCCGATGATGCCGGCGGGCAGGAAATAGACGATCAGGACGAAGCCGGTGCCGAGCCAGAGCAGCCAGCGGTCGGAATGCAGCAGGGCGGCGAGGATGGGGATGCCGGCGGCGGCGTCCGACGCGGTCTGCAGGGCGGGCTGGAGGTAGTACTGGGCGAGCACGATGACGGTGGCGCCGAGGGCGGGGCCGTAGAGCGTGCCCATGCCGCCGATGACGACCATCAGCAGCAGGTCCACCATGATCTCGAAGCTCATCGTCGCCTGCGGGCCGTTGTAGCGCAGCAGCAGGGCCATCAGCGCGCCGGCGAGGGCGGCGATGGCGGCGGCCTGGGCGGAGGCGATGGTGCGGTAGACGACGACGCGGTAGCCGAGCGCCTCGGCGCGGAACTCGTTCTCGCGGATCGCCTGCAGGACGCGGCCGAAGGGCGAGTTGACGATGCGCAGCATGAGCCAGAACAGCGCGAGGCAGGTGGCGAAGATCAGGTAGTAGAGCAGCAGGCGGCCATCCCAGCGGATGCCGAGGAACGGCTCCGGCAGCAGGCGGAAGGCGGGGCTGAGGGTGGCGGGGAGGGGGAAGGTCAGGCCGTCCTCGCCGCCGGTAATATCGCGCCACTGGGCGGCGACGATGAGGGCGAGGCTGGCGACGGCCATGGTGACCATGGAGAAGAAGATGCGGCGGACGCGCAGGCTGAGCAGCGCGATCAGGGCGGCGATGGCGGCGGCGAGCGCGGCGCCCCCGATCGCGCCGGCGATCACCGCGTCCCACCCCACCCAGCCGCGGGAGAGGGGGACGGCCACGGCATAGGCGCCGATGGCGAAGAACATGGTGTGGGCGAAGGAGACGATGCCGGTGTAGCCGATCAGCATGTCGTAGGACGCGGCGAGCACGATGAAGATGCAGATGCGCGAGGCGGCGGCCATCGACCTGGTGCCGGGGAAGAGGAACGGGGCGAAGGCGAGCGCGACCAGCAAGGCGAGCAGCAGCGCGGTGGCGAGCGGGTGGCCCGGGCGGTCGTTGGAGACGAGGCGCATCATTGGCGGGCCACCGGGAACAGGCCGCGGGGGCGCCAGAGCAGGACGATGACCATGAGCAGGATGTTGGAGCCCAGCGCGAGCTTCGGCGTCAGGTAGCCGACATAGTTGGCGGTGAGGCCGACCAGGATGGCGGCCTGGAAGCAGCCGGTGATGGAACCGAGACCGCCGATGATGACGACGATGAAGACCAGCACCGTCATCTCGTCGCCGACGGTGGCGGTGACGATCTCCTGGTAGACGCCCCACATGACGCCGCCGATGCCGGCGAGCGCCGAGCCGGCGACGAAGACGGCGATGAACAGGCGGTGGATGCGGAAGCCGAGGGCCTCCACCATCTCGCGGTTCTCGACGCCGGCGCGGACCAGCAGGCCGATGCGGGTGCGGTTGAGGACGGTGTGGATGGCGGCGAAAAGGGCGACGCCGAGGGCGACGGCGACGAGGCGGTAGCTTTCGATGGCGGAGCCGCCGAGCAGCAGGCTGCCGCGCAGGGTGACGGGCTTGGGGACCTGCAAGGGCTGGGCGCCCCAGAGGACGATGACGAGCTGGCTCGCCACGATCATGCCGCCCATGGTGATCAGGATCTGCTGCATGTGCGAGCCGTAGACGTGGCGGATGATGATCCGCTCGAAGGCGTAGCCGACGCCGCCGCTGGCGAGCGCGCCGGCGAGGACGGCGAGGCCGAGGGCGAGCAGGTTCAGCGCCAGGCTGTCGGCGCCGGCCAGGCCCGACAGGCGGCCCAACACGGTGACGGCGATGAAGGCGCCGATGGTGACGAAGGCGCCGTGGGCGAAGTTCAGCACGTCCATCAGGCCGAAGACGAGGGTGAGGCCGGAGGCCATGAGGAACAGCATCATGCCCATCGCCGCACCGGCGACGGTGAGGGTGGT
>JBGAIK010000167.1:0-11044 GCA_044225615.1 Acetobacteraceae bacterium
CTGGCCTTCGGGCCGCCGTTGGCGGGCGCCGGCGCGGTGTTCCAGCTCAGCGCCGGGCGCGACCTGGTGGAGGCGGCGGCCAACCTGTTCACCGGGCTGCGCGCGCTCGACGCCGAGGGCGCGCGGCTGGGCCTCGCCGGCATCGCCGCGATGACGGTGCCGGAAGGCGGGCTGGGGCTGGCCATCAACGACCGGCTGCAGCGGGCGGCGGCGCCGCGGCCGTGACCGCGCGGGAATGGGCGCTCGATCGCCGGGTGATCCTCGGCATCCTGTTCATCTGCGCCTCGGGGGTGCTGTTCCCGATCATGAACGGGGCCGCGAAGCTGCTGGGGGCCGAGTACAACTCGCTCCAGGTCTCGTGGGCGCGGGCCTTCGGGCACATCGTGTTCATGCTGGCGGCGTTCGCGCCGCGCCACGGCATCGGCATGCTGCGCACGCGGCGGCCGGGGGTGCAGCTGGTCCGCTCGCTGATGCTGTTCCTGTCCAACCTGTGCTTCTTCTTCGCGCTGACCTTCATCCCGGTGGCCAAGGCGGCCTCGATCAGTATGACGTCGCCGCTGATCGTGGCCCTGCTGGCCTGGCCGATGCTGGGCGAGCGGACCACGCCGGCGCGGGTCGCGGCGCTGGTGGTGGGGTTCGTGGGCGTGCTGATCGTGATCCGGCCGGGCACCGCCGTGTTCCACTGGGCCTCGCTGCTGGTCGTCGCCAACTCGACCTTCTACGCCGTCTACCAGATCCTGACCCGGCGCATCTCGACCCAGGACTCCGCGGCGACCTCGGCGATCTACAGCTCGCTCGTGGGCGCCTTCGGCATGCTGCTGGTGATGCCGTTCGTCTGGAAGACGCCCGTCACCGGGCTCGACCTCGCGCTCTTCTGCTCGATGGGCGTGCTCGGCGCGACCGGGCACTACTGCGTCGCCCGGGCGCTGGCCTATGCCCCGGCCAACATCGTCACCCCGTTCCAGTATTTCCAGCTGTTCGGCTCGGTTGCCGTCGGCTGGGTGGTGTTCGGCGACCTGCCGGACGCGCTGACCTGGCTCGGCGCCGCGGTGATCATGTGCGCCGGGCTGTATATCGGCTGGTCGCAGGCACGGGGCGGCAGGTGACGCCGGCGGCGGGATACCTCCGGCCCCGCCGGCCGGCGCCCTGCCTCACGGCGCGGGACGGACGTCCTGCGCCAGGCTGCGCTCGTCCACCCGCGCGTCGTGCACGAAGGCCGGCTTCATGGCCCAGACGTTGCGCTGCAGATGCGTCGGGATCATCGCCACGTCGTTCATGGCAAGCCGGGTGACATCCTGCAGCAGGGCCTCGCGCTTCGCGTCGTCCAGCACCGTGACCGCTTCCAGCAGCCGGCGGTCGAACTCGGGGTTGGAGTAGCGGAAGCGGTTGACCGAGCCCATGCCGGCCTTGGGGTTGTAGGATGCCAGCACCGAGCGCAGCCCGGCGGAGGGCTCGCCGGTGCCGCTGCCCCAGGAGACGACGAAGGCCGAGAATTCCTGCTTGGACGCGCGCGTGACGAAGCTGGCGAAGGGCGAGACCTCCACCGTGGTGCGCACGCCGATGCGCGACCACATCTGGCCCACCGCCTGGGCGAGGCGGGCGTCGTTCGGGTAGCGGTCGTTCGGCCCGTGCAGGGTGATGGCGAAGCCCTTGGGGAAGCCGGCTTCCGCGAGCAGGCGGCGGGCCTCGTTCGGGTCGCCCTTGCCGGCCTTGAGGTCGGGCACGTAGCCGTAGGCGCCTTCGGGCATGAACTGCACGGTCGGGGCGGCCACGCCCTCCATGACGCGCGAGACGATGGCGTCGTGGTCAATGGCCAGGGCGAGGGCCTTGCGCACGCGGATGTCGTTGAGCGGGTTGCTGTCCAGCGGCTTGCCGTCGAGGTCGGTGATGAAGGGCGAGGAGCCGGTTCGCGAGCGGTCGAGCGCGATGTACATCAGGCGCAGGCTGTCGATCTCGGACAGGCGCACCTTGGGGTCGGACTTCAGCCGCGCCATGTCGGCGGTCGGCACCTGGTCGATGATGTCGACGTCGCCGGCCAGGATGGCGGCGGTGCGGCCGGCCGGGCTGGTGATGATGCGGTAGTCGACCTTCTCCCAGGCCGGCTTCCTGCCCCAGTAGCCATCGAACCGGGCCAGCGCGGCGCGGCTGCCGAAGACGAACTCCACCTGGCGGAACGGGCCGGTGCCGTTGCTGGCGCGGCTGGCGTTGTACTCCTCGGACGCCTTGCCCTCGCCGCCGCGCCCGATGATGGGGACCTGCGCGAGGTTGACCGGCAGCAGCGGGGAGGGCGCGTCGGTGTGGATGCGCAGGGTGGTGGCGTCGATCACCTCCACCTTGCTGATGCCGGTGAGGTAGGTGGTGAACGAGCCGGGCGAGTTCGCGACGGTGGGGATGCGCTTGAAGGTGAAGGCCACGTCGGCGGCCTCGAACGGGGTGCCGTCGTGGAATTTCACGTTGGGCACCAGCTTGATTTCCCACACGTTGGGCTGCACCGGGGTCCAGCTTGTCGCCAGGTTCGGCACCGGGCGGCCGGTGGGCGACATTTCGAGCAGCCGGTCGTAGACCATCGAGGAATAGGCGTTGTTCGGGCCGATATTGTGGTAGTGCGGATCGGCCGAGGTGACCTGGGCGCCGACGCCCATGCGCAGGGTTTGCGCGGTCGCGGGTGCGGCGCAGAGGAGCGCCAGCATCAGGATGCGGATCATTGTTTCCCCCAAAAGTAAGCGTGTTCTTTTTTGAAAAAAAGAACCAAAAAACTTGTGTCCGTTTGGAGTGTGCGTGCGCCGCCGCCGAGGCACCATGCCAAACGGATAAAAGTCTTTTTGCTTCTTTTTCTTCAGAAAAAGAAGATTCTTCCTACACTGCCACTTCCTTCGCCGGCGCCGTGAACGCCTTGTCGAACACGCGTGTCGCCATCACCTGGCACCGCAGCATCAGCCGTTCCTCGTCCGGCCGGTAGTCGGCGATGGCGCGGTGGATGGTGCCGATATGGTCCCAGACCAGCAGGTCGCGCTCGGTCCAGTTGTGCATGTAGCGGAACTGCGGCTTGAGCTGGTGCTCGAACAGGAAGTCGAGCATGGCCTTGCTCTCGTCTTCCGGCAGCTCGTTGATGCGCATGGCGTAGCCGGGGTTGCAGTAGAGGATTTTCCGGCCCGAGATCGGATGGGTCAGGAACACCGGGTGGATGGCGGGCGGGCGCAGGGCGCGCTGCTCCGGCGTCATCGGCTTGCGCACGCTGCCGGGCCTGGCGACCATCATCGACCAGAACTTGTCGAAATCGTGGGTGACGGTCATGCCGTCGAGCTTCGCCTTGATCTCGGCCGGCAGGCCTTCGTAGGCGGCGTGCATGTCGGCGAACTCGGTGCCGCCGAGCACGCGGCCGTCGCGGCGGGGGACCTTCACGCCGTAGAGCACGTTCACGAAGCCCATCACGTCGCGATAGGACATGTCGGTGTGCCAGTCCTGCCCGGCATCGGGCAGGCCGATCAGCTCGCCGTTCTCGCGCACGTTCGACAGGATGCCGACTTCCGGCACGCCCGACTTGCGCTTCTCGCCGATGCCGCCCTGGATCTCGCCGAAGCGCTCGGAGAAGGCCTTCAGCGTCGGCGGGTCGAGGCTCTGGTCGGGAAAGCGCAGCACGCCGTAGCGGCCGAGGGCGGCGAGGATGGTGCCGAAGGCGACGATGTCCATCGGCTTGGAGGCGTCGAAGCCTTCGATGGTGGCGCCGAGCACGCCGCCGCTCGGGGTGATCTTGAGCATGTCCGTCCTCCTGCGATCATTTGCGGGAAAGCGTAGTGCGAAGGTCGTGGGCTGTCTGCCCCCGATTTGGGGACGGGCGACTATGGTCGCATGGCGAACCGCGAGGGTCCGGGCGTGCGCAGCGGCGCCGCCAGATGGGCGAACTCGCAGAGCAGGCGGCGGGTGTCGCGGGGATCGATGATCTCCTCGATCCAGAAGGCTTCCGCGGTGCGGAAGGGGGAGCGCAGGGATTCGAGCCGCGCCTTGATGTGTTCCAGATGCGCCTGCGGGTCGTCGGCGGCGTCGATCTCGGCACGGTAGGCGGCCTCCACGCCGCCTTCCAGCGGCAGCGACCCCCAGGCGGCGGAAGGCCAGGCGTAGCGGATGGCCAATCGGTTCTGCGGCTGGTGGCCGACGCCGCCGACGCCGAACACGTTGCGGATGATGACGCTGCACCACGGCACGGTGGTCTGCGTGATGGCCGACAGCGCGCGCACGCCGTAGCGGATGGTGGCGGTGCGCTCGGCGTTGAGGCCCACCGCGAAGCCGGGGCAGTCCACGAGGTGGACGACAGGGAGGTGGAAGGTTTCCGCCATGTCGACGAAGCGGATGATCTTCTGGCAGGCCGCCGCATCCCACGCCCCGCCGCCATAGAGCGGGTCGCCGGCCATCAGCGCCACCGGCCAGCCGTCCAGCCGGGCGAACGCCGTGATGATGGCGCGGCCGAACATCGCGCCCATCTCGAAGAACGATCCCGGATCCACCACCGCCTCGATGATCCGGCGCATGTGGTAGGCATGGCGGCGGTCGCGCGGCACGACGGAGATCAGCTTCTCCTCCCGCCGCTCGCGGTCGAGCCGCGGCTGCGCGCGCGGCGGCACGTCCCACACCGAGGAGGGGAGGTAGGACAGGAACCGCCGCGCATGGGCGAAGGCCTCGTTCTCGCTGTCCACCGCGGCATCGACGGCGCCGGCGGCGAGCTGGATTTCCCAGCCGCCGAGCTCCTGCTTGCTGCGCGGCTCGCCGAGCTGCTCCACCACCGGCGGGCCGGCGACGAAGACGGCCGAGATGTCCTTGACCATCACCGAGTAGTGGCTCGCCGCCAGCCGAGCGGCGCCGAGGCCGGCGACCGAGCCAAGGCCGAGGGCGACCACAGGGATCTGCCCCATGTTGTCGGCGCAGATGTCGAGCCCGGTCATCGAATACACGCCGCCGGGCAGGTTGGCGCGGCCGGTGGTCTCGATTGTCTTGACCGAGCCGCCGCCGCCAGAGCCCTCGATCATGCGGATGATAGGCATGCGGAACTGGGCCGCCATCTCCTCCGACATGCGCACCTTGCCCTTGATCGAGCTGTCGGCGGAGGCGCCGCGCACGGTGAAGTCGTCGCCGCAGACCATCACGTTGCGGCCGTCCACCCGGGCGCGGCCGAACACGCAGTTGGCGGGGGTGAGGTCGGCCAGCTTGCCGTCGGCATCGTAGCTGGCCTTGCCGGAAATGGCGCCGAGCTCGTGGAAGCTGCCGCTGTCCACCATGCGGTCGATCCGTTCCCGCACCGTGAGCCGCCCGCCCTGGGTCTGCCGCGCCACGCGCTCGGCCCCGCCCATCCGGCGCGCCATGGCCAGGCGCGCGCGCAGCTCCTCCAGCTCGGGTTCCCAGCTCATCGGCCGTTGCGTCTCCTCTTTGGCCGCATCGTATGGCCCGCGAACCGGCCCCGGCAAGCTATGGGCAGGACCGGCGCCCGGCGCTAGGGTCGGGCGGTTCAGAGGAGGCTTCGATGCAGAACAGCGAACGGATCTGGCAGCTCGTCGACACCCGCAGGGAGGAGTACGAGGCGCTCAGCGACCGGATCTGGGAGAAGCCCGAGATTGCCTACAACGAATACGAGGCGGTGGCCGAGCACACCGCGATGCTTGAGCAGGAAGGCTTCCGCATCACCCGCGACCTCGCCGGCATCCCGACCGCCGTGATGGGCGAGGCCGGCGACGAAGGCCCGGTGATCGCCATCCTCGGCGAGTACGACGCGCTCCCCGGCTTGAGCCAGGAGGCCGGCGTGGCCGAGCCCCGCCCGCGCCCCGGCGACGGCATGGGCCATGGCTGCGGGCACAATCTGCTCGGCTCCGCCGCGCTGATGGCCGCGTCGGCCGTGAAGGACTGGCTGAAGGAGAACGGCATCAAGGGCCGCGTGCGCTACTACGGCTGCCCGGCCGAGGAAGGCGGTGCGGCCAAGGCGTTCATGGTGCGCGAAGGCTGCTTCGACGACGTGGACATCGCCATCACCTGGCACCCGATGCCCTTCGCCGGCGTGAACGACGCGATGAGCCTGGCCAACATGCGCACCGACTACACCTTCCACGGCCGCGCCAGCCACGCCGCCGCCGCGCCGCATCTCGGCCGCTCCGCGCTCGACGCCGTGGAACTCATGAATGTCGGCGTGAACTACATGCGCGAGCACATGCCGTCCGAGGCGCGCATCCACTACGCCATGCTCGATGCCGGCGGCGTGGCGCCCAACGTGGTGCAGGCCAAGGCCACCGTGCGCTACCTCGTCCGCGCCCGCGACCTGCCGGAGTTGCACGCGCTGAACGAGCGGGTGAAGAAGATCGCCCAGGGTGCGGCGCTGATGACCGAGACGCGGGTCGAGATCAACATCGTCTCCGCCGTCTCCAACCTCATGGCCAACGGCCCGCTCGACAAGACCATGCACGACAACCTGCTGCGCCTGGGCCCGCCGCCCTTCGACGCCGAGGACCGCAAATTCGCCGAGGAGATCCGCGCCACCCTGACCGACGAGGACATCGCCACCCAGTACCGCCGCGCCGGCCTGCCGATCCGCAAGGACCAGCCGCTGGCCGATTTCATCGTCCCCCTCGGCCTCCGGGGCGACCCGATGCTCGGCTCCACCGACGTGGGCGACGTGAGCTGGAAAGTCCCGCTGGTGCAGGCCGACGGCGCCACGATCGCCATCGGCACCCCGTTCCACTCCTGGCAGCTCACCGCCCAGGGCAAGTCGCCGCTGGCGAAGAAGGGCATGATCCACGTGGCCAAGGTGATGGCCGGAACCGCCGTGGACGCGCTGAAGGACCAGCGCATCATCGCCGCGGCGAAGGCGGAACTGGCGGAGCGGACGAAGGATTCGCCTTATGTGCCGCCTATGCCGAAGGAAGTGATGCCGCCGATCAGGAAGAAAGGGTAAGGGTCTTCTTTTTCTGAAGAAAAAGAAGCAAAAAGACTTTTTATCCGTTTATCCTTTGCGGGGCTGCTGATTGTCTCCGCACCAAACGGACAAGAGTTTTTGGTTCTTTTTTTTCAAAAAAAGAACATTCTTTCTTTAGGAGGCTTTCTTATGGCTCTCGCCGCCGGACCCGAAAAGCAGCAAGGCAAGCTGGTCATCCGCAACGTCGGCCTGATGCTCTCGGGCGATCTAGCCGCGCCGCTGCTCGACGCCGACACGGTGGTGGCCGAGGGCGGCCGCATCACCGCCGTGGGCATGGCCAAGGACTGCGACACGGACGAGGCGCGGGTGGTGATCGACGCGCAGGCTGCGCTGGCGCCGGGGCTGATCGACAGCCACGTGCATCCGGTGTTCGGCGACTGGACGCCGCGGCAGAACCAGTTCGGCTGGATCGAGAGCTTCCTCAACGGCGGGGTCACCACGATGATCTCCGCCGGCGAGGTGCACCTGCCGGGGCGGCCGCGGGATATCTTGGGGGTGAAGGCGCTCGCGATCACGGCGCAGCGCGCCTATGCCGGGTTCCGGCCGGGCGGCGTGAAAGTGCTGGGGGGCGCGCCGGTGATCGAGCAGGGCATGGTGGAGAGCGATTTCGCCGAGCTTGCGGCGGCCGGGGTGGGGCTGCTGGGGGAGGTCGGGCTGGGCACCGTGAAGGCGGGCTACGAGGCCAAGCAGATGGTGGCCTGGGCGCGGAAATACGGCATCCAGAGCACCATCCATACGGGCGGACCGTCGGTGCCCGGGTCCGGCTATATCGATGCCGATACGGTGCTGGAGGCGGATGCCGACATCATCGGCCACATCAACGGCGGGCACACGGCGCTGCCGCTCAGCCAGATACGCTGCCTGTGCGAGGGCTGCGGGCGCGGCATCGAGATCGTCCATAACGGCAACGAGCTGGCGGGGCTGACGGCGCTGCGCTTCGCGCGCGAGCTGGGGCAGCTGGAGCGGGTGATCCTGGGCACCGACAGCCCGGCCGGATCGGGCGTGCAGCCGCTGGGCATCCTGCGGATGATCGCGATGCTGTCCTCGCTGGGGGACATGCCGGCGGAGACGCTGTTCTGCTGCGCCACCGGCAACACGGCGCGGATGCGCAAGCTCGATTGCGGGCTGATCGAGGTCGGGCGGGCGGCGGATTTCGTGCTGATGGACCGGGCGCAGCACTCGGCCGGCACCGACCTGCTGGACAGCGTGCGCAAGGGCGACCTGCCGGGCATCGGCATGGTGGTGATCGACGGCATGGTGCGCTGCGGCCGCAGCCGCAATACGCCGCCGGCGGAGCGCGTGCCCGCTATTGTCTGATCGCGGGGTGCGGAATTGGACTTCCGGGGCGCGGCGCCCTGGTCCACGCTGACGGCATGAGCGAACTTCCCATCGGCCCCCAGGTCGACGTCACCCCTCGTCCTCTGCCCTCCCGCGTGCCGATGCGCGGCCAGCATGTGGTGCTGGAGCCGATGCATGTGCGCCACGCGCCCGAGCTGTGGCGCGCCATGAACGCGCCGGGCGCCGAGGCGTCCTGGACCTACCTCGCCTATGGCCCGTTCGACAGCGAGGCGGCGGTGGCGAAGTTCATCGGCGATTTCTGCACCACCCATGACCCGATGGCCTGGACGGTGCGGCCGGTGGCGACCGGCGTGGCCAGCGGCTGGCTGACCTTGATGGACATCCAGCCCAGGAACGCGGCCATCGAGCTCGGCAACATCTGGTTCGGCCCGGCGATGCAGCGCACCCGGGCCGCGACCGAGGCGATGGTGATGCTGCTGCGCCTTGCCGCCGATGATCTCGGCTATCGCCGCCTGGTGTGGAAATGCAACGCGCTGAACGCGCCGAGCAGGCGCGCGGCGGAGCGGCTGGGCTTCACGTATGAGGGCGAGCACCGCGCCCACATGGTCACCAAGGGCCGCCGCCGCGACACCGCCTGGTACAGCATCACCGCCGAGGACTGGCCGCGGGTTCGGGACGCGATGGTGGCCTGGCTCGACGCGTCCAATTTCGCGCCGGACGGCACCGCGAAGAAGGGGATGGCGGAGCTTCGCGCCGCGCTCGGCTAGGCCGCGATCAGCCCGTGGGCCAGCATGATCTCCTTCATGCGGGCCAGGTCCGGCTTGCCGGGGCCGTTCACCTCCCTGGCCATGGCGGTGAAATAGGCTTTCCCGATCGTGCCGGGGTTCAGCACGATCAGCACCCGCGCCGTCTCCTCATGCAGGTTGGCATGGTGGTGCACCGCGCCGCGCGGCACCACCAGATGCTGGCCGGGGCGCAGCGCGTGCGCCGTGCCGTCCAGGGTTGACGTGGTGACCCCGGCGAGGGCGTAGACCACCTCGTCCACCTCGCGATGGAAATGCGGCACCGGCACGCGGGCCTGGGGCGGGATGGTCCATTCGAACATGACAAGGTCACCGGAGCCCTGGCTCTCGTCCACCAGGAAGCGCAGTTCCATGCTGCCCATCACGACGGTGTCGCTGTCCATGGCCGCCTGCCCCGCTGGTTGCGAATTGTTCCCGGAGTGTAGCACGGCCCGGCGTTCGGGGCACCACCTACGGCACGCGGTTCGCCGCGAGCCACGCGCCTGTGGCGCCGCCGACCGGACCGCGTGCGAGGAGGGCACGCAGATCCTCGGGATCGTCCACGTCCATCTCGATGTGCGGATTGCGCAGTTCCACCGGCGCCACGCCTGCCGCCGCGGCGGCGGCCTGGTGCTTGGCGTAGCTGCCCGGGCCGAACTGGGAGGCGAACAGCGTCGGCGGGGCGCGCAGGATGGCGTTGGTGCCGGTGCCGTCGCGGGAGGGCACCATCAGCACGCCGCGCGCCGGCATCGGATGGGCAAAGACGGAGTCGATATCGGCGCCGGTGACCAGCGGCAGGTCGAGCGGCAGGCGCAGCAGGGCGGTGACGCCGAGCGCTTCGCAGCGGGCGGAGGCGTCGTCCACCGAGGCGCTTTCGGAAATCTGCCGCGTCTCGTGCAGCACGGTCCAGCCATGGCGCTCGGCGGCCACGGTGGCAGCCGGATCGGCGGTGACCACGAACACCCGTTCCGGCGCGGTTGCTGCGGCGGCGGCGGCGAACATGTCGGCGGTCATCGCCGCCATCAGGCCTTGGCGCTGCGCCGGCGACAGCAGGGTGGCGAGGCGCTGCTTGGCGTTCTCGATCCGCTTCACCGGCAGCAGCAGCGCCCTCACCCCGGCACGCCTTTCGTGGTGGAGTATTCGAAATGCAGCGCCGTGTCGGGAAACACGATCGGGTGGATCGCATGTGCGGCCATCGCCGCCTCGGAGAAGCCCTGCAGGATCAGCTTCAGCTTGCCGGGATAGGTGGCGACGTCGCCGATGGCGAAGATGCCGGGCGTGCTGGTCTCGCAGGTCGCGGGCGTCACTGCGAGATGGTGGCGCTCCAGCGCCATTCCCCATGCGGCGATCGGGCCGAGATCCATCGACAGGCCGAAGAACGGCAGCAGTACGTCGGCCTGGAGGTGGCGCGTATTGTTGTCGAGATCGGCGACTTCGACGGAGGCGAGCGTGCCGCCGGCGCCATGCAGGGCGTGGAGCTGGTAGGGAATGACCATCTCCACCTCGCCGCGCGCCGCGGCGGCGTCGAGCTGGGCGGCGGATTCGGGGGCGGCGCGGAACTTGGCGCGGCGGTGGACGACCTGGATCGAGGCGGCGATGCCGCGCAGGGCGAGCGCCCAGTCCACGGCCGAATCGCCGCCGCCGGCGATCACGACGCGCTTGCCGCGCAGGTCCTCGCGGCGGCGGACGTAATACTGCACGGCGCCGCTGGCCTCGTAGGCCGCAAGCCCTTCCAGCGGCGGCCGGTTCGGCCCGAAGGCGCCGGCCCCGGCGGCGAGGATGACGGCCTTGGCGCGCACCGTGTCGCCCTGGTCGGTGGTCAGGGTGAAGGCGCCCTTGCTGCCGGACAGGCCCTCGACCCGGCGGCCGAGCAGGCGGGGCGCCTCGAACGGGGCGATCTGGCGTTCGAGCTGGGCGACGAGGTCGCCGGCCTCGATCGCCGGGTGGGCGGGGATGTCGTAGATCGGCTTCTCGGGATACAGCGCGGTGCACTGCCCGCCGACCTCGGCCA
>JBGAIK010000168.1:0-11029 GCA_044225615.1 Acetobacteraceae bacterium
GGGCCGGGCACCACGGTCTTCGAGCAGCTGCGCACCGCCGCCGCCGGCTGGGCCGGCGCCGGCCGCCGCCTCGTCGTCGCCGCCTGGACCCAGGGCTCGCGTGAGCGCCTTGCCAACCTGCTCCGCGAGCACCGCTTCCGGGTCGAGCCGCTCGATGCCTGGCCGCCCGGCCCGGGCAATGCGGTCGCGCTGGTCACGCTCGGCCTGGAGCGCGGCTTCGTCGGCGAGGACGTCGCGGTCGTCGCCGAGCAGGACCTGCTGGGCGAGCGCATCTCCCGCCCGCCGCGAAGGCGCAAGCGGGCCGACCAGTTCATCGCCGAGGCCACCGAGATCGCCGAGGGCGACCTCGTGGTCCACCAGGACCACGGCATCGGCCGCTATGACGGGCTCGTCACCATCACCGTCAACGACGCCCCGCACGACTGCCTGCGGCTGATCTACGACGGCGGCGACAAGCTGTTCCTGCCGGTCGAGAACATCGAAATGCTGTCGCGCTTCGGCAGCGAGACGGCGGGCGTGGCCCTCGACAAGCTCGGCGGCTCCGGCTGGCAGGCGCGCAAGGCGCGGATGAAGTCGCGCATCCGCGACATGGCCTCCGAGCTGATCCGCACCGCGGCGGCCCGCAAGCTGCGCGACGCCGAGATCATGGCCCCGCCCGAGGGCGCCTGGGACGAGTTCTGCGCCCGCTTCCCCCATGCCGAGACCGAGGACCAGGCCCGCGCCATCGCCGACGTGCTGGAGGATCTCGCCTCCGGCCGACCGATGGATCGGCTGATCTGCGGCGATGTCGGCTTCGGCAAGACCGAGGTCGCGCTGCGCGCCGCCTTCGTCGCCGCCATGGCGGGCGGCCAGGTCGCCGTCGTGGTGCCCACCACCCTGCTGTCGCGCCAGCACACCCGCACCTTCGCCGCCCGCTTCGCCGGCCTGCCGATCCGGGTGGCGCAGCTCTCGCGCATGGTCGCGGCCAAGGAGGCGGCGGAGGTGCGCGCCGGCATCGCCGACGGCTCGGTCAACATCGTCGTCGGCACCCATGCGCTGCTGGCCAGGAACATCAGCTTCGCCCATCTCGGCCTGCTGATCGTGGACGAGGAGCAGCATTTCGGCGTCGCCCACAAGGAGAAGCTGAAGGCGCTCAAGGCCGACATGCACGTGCTGACGCTGACCGCCACGCCCATTCCGCGCACCCTGCAGCTGTCGCTGTCCGGCGTGCGCGAGATGAGCCTGATCGCCACTCCCCCGGTGGACCGCCTCGCCGTGCGCACCTTCATCATGCCGTTCGACGGCGTGGTGATCCGCGAGGCATTGCAGCGCGAGCGCTTCCGCGGCGGCCAGGTGTTCTGCGTCGTCCCCCGCATCGAGGACCTGCCGCGCATGGCCGAGCGCCTGGCCGAGATCGTGCCCGAGGCGCGCACCGTGCAGGCGCATGGCCGCCTGCCGCCGACCGAGCTGGAGCGGGTGATGACCGAGTTCAGCGACGGCCGCTACGACATCCTGCTTTCGACCAACATCGTCGAGAGCGGGCTCGACATGCCGGCGGTGAACACGCTGCTGATCCACCGCGCCGACATGTTCGGCCTGGGCCAGCTCTACCAGCTGCGCGGCCGGGTCGGGCGCGGCAAGCAGCGCGGCTACGCCTACCTGACCTGGCCGCCCAACCACCGGCTGTCGGTCGCGGCCGAGAAACGGCTGACGGTGATGCAGACGCTCGACGCGCTCGGCGCAGGCTTCACGCTGGCCAGCCACGACCTCGACATCCGCGGCGCCGGCAACCTGCTGGGCGACGAGCAGTCGGGCCATATCCGCGAGGTCGGCATCGAGCTCTACCAGCAGATGCTGGAGGACGCGGTGGCCGAGATGCAGGCGGCCAAGGACCGCAAGCGCGCCGAGGACCGCGACTGGACGCCGAATATCGGCCTCGGCCTGCCGGTGCTGATCCCGGAGGCCTATGTCCGCGAGCTGCCGGTCCGCCTCGGCCTCTACCGCCGCATCGGCGCGCTGGCCGACGATGCCGAGACCGAGGCGATGGCGGCCGAGCTGGTCGACCGTTTCGGCAAGCTGCCCGAGGAGGTGGAGAACCTGCTCCAGGTGGTCAGCCTCAAGCGCGCCTGCCGCGAGGCGGGGGTGGAGAAGCTCGATGCCGGGCCGAAGGGCATGGTGATCAGCTTCCGCGGCAACGCCTTCCGCAACCCGGCCGGCCTGATCAGCTGGCTGGCCAGCAAGGGCGGCGCGGTGCGGCTGCGGCCCGACCACAAGCTCGCCATCGTGCGCGACATGTCGGTGGCCGAGCGGATGCGGACCGCGCGCGACATCGTGGGCAACCTCAACCGCATCGCCGCGCAGGCCAGGGCGGCGTGATCGAATGCCGGGAGCCCCGCCGATGACCCGCATGACCGTCCTTGCCGTCCTGCTTGCCGCTTCCGGCTGCGCCACGGCGCCCGATGTCGCCCCGCCCGCCTTCGGCGGCGGGCTTCCGGTCGCGCCGGTCCAGGTGGCGGTGGCCGGCCCGCATGACGGGCTCTATGCCGGCGCCGCCCGGGTGTCGGTGAACATGAACCTGGCCTGCGAGCCCCGGATCGCGCTGGGCGGCCTGCGCGTCGATGGCGGGCAGCTGCGGTTCGGCGGCTTCCGCGGCACCGTGCAGGCCGACGGCAGCGTGGTGGCGCGCTTCGGGCGCAGCAACATCTTCGGCCGCTTCGCCGCCGGCGGCTTCGAAGGCAGGATCACGCACTACCCGAGCCTGCTCAACGACAGCCAGTCCTGCATCTACGAGGCGGAGCTGCGCCGGGTCGGCGCCTGATACCGACCCGGCGGCCGCCTACTTCACCGAGGAGAACGCGGTCGGCAGCAGCAGCTGGTTGCTGACGTTGAGGTTGATCGGCCCGTCCTTCTCGCTTTCGGCGCGGGCCTGGTGCCATTCCGGATCGGCCTGGAACTTCGCCCATTTCGCCTCGCGCTCGGCGAGCGATTCCCAGGCCAGCAGGTAGGTCAGGTCGCTGGCCGATTCGCCCACCAGCGTGGTCCAGAACCCGGCCTGACGGATGCCGTGGCGCTCCCAGATGCGCAGCGTGTGGTTCTGGAACCGCGCCAGCAGGTTCGGCAGCCGGCCTGGCAGGGTGCGATAGACGCGAAGCTCGTAGATCATGCTGGGTTTCCTCGCTGATGGGCTTTCACCGGCCCGGGACGCCGCTATCGTGGCGCGATCGGGCGCGGGCGGAAACCCCCGCCCCGGCGGAGGTGGCTTCATGCATGTCGTCGTCATAGGGGCCGGCATCGCCGGCGCGGTCTCGGCCGTGGAGCTGCTGCGCGACGGCCACGCGGTCACCATCCTGGAGCCCGGCGAGCCCGGCGGCGAGCAGGCCGCCAGCTACGGCAACGGCGGCTGGCTGTCGCCGAGCTCGGTGCTGCCGGTGGGCTCGCCCGGGCTGTGGAAGAAGGTGCCGGGCTACCTGGCCGACCCGCTCGGGCCGCTCACCATCCGCTGGGGCTACCTGCTGAAGGCGCTGCCCTGGCTCACCCGCCTGCTCACCTCCAGCTCCAGCTGGGACAAGGTGCGCGGCGTCTCCAGGGGCCTCGGGCCGCTGGTCGCCGGCGCCCCCTTGCTGCACGCCAGGCTCGCCGCCGAGGCCGGCGTGCCGGAGCTGATCCACCGCACCGGCCAGCTCTACATCTTTCCCAGCCGCAAGGATTTCGAGGAGAGCGCCGAAAGCTGGGCGATCCGCCGCGAGCGCGGCGTGCAGTGGATCGAGCTCGACGAGAACGAGTTGCGCCAGCGCGAGCCCGGCCTCGACCGCCGCTACACCTTCGCGCTCTATTGCGAGGATGGCGGCCACTGCTCCAACCCGGGCGAATACGTGGCCGCCCTGGTGCGCCTGGCCGAGGAGCGCGGCGCCATGCGCGTCCGCGGCACCGCCGAGGGCTTCGCGATCGAGGGCGGGCGGCTCAGGGGCGTGCGCAGCGCCGGCGCCACGATCGCCTGCGACGCCGCCGTGATCGCCGCCGGCGCCCGCTCCCGCGACCTCGCCCACAGTGTCGGCGACCGCGTGGTGCTGGAAACCGAGCGCGGCTACCACGCCGTGATCGAGGGCGCCGATGTCGGGCCGCGCACGCCGATCATGCCGTCGGACGGCAAGATGGTGCACACGCCCATGACCAACGGGCTGCGCATCGCCGGCCAGGTGGAGATCGCCGGGCTCGACGCCGCGCCCAACTGGAAGCGCGCCGAGATCCTGCGCGACCACGCGCTGCGCACCTGGCCGGCGCTGCCGCGCGACCTGCCGGCGGAGCGGGTGAAGGTGTGGATGGGCCACCGCCCCTCCACGCCGGACGGGCTGCCCTGCATCGGCAAGGCCTCCGGCTGCCCGGACGTGGTGCACGCCTACGGCCACGGCCATATCGGCCTCGCCTCCGGCGCCATGACGGGGCGGCTGGTCGCGGATATCATCACCGGCAAGCCGCCGACCATCCCGATCGCGCCGTTCGATCCCGCGCGCTTCAACTAGGAACCTGACATGAATGCCATCCCCCGCCGCCTGGGCAAGCTCGCCCGCCCCGACTGCACCATCGCCTACGAGGTCACGGGCGAGGGGCCGGCGATCGTCTTCGCCCACGGGCTCGGCGGCAACCACATGTCCTGGTTCCAGCAGGTCGCGCATTTCGCGCCTCGCCACACCTGCGTCACCTTCGCCCATCGCGGCTTCGCCCCGTCCACCCAACTGCCCGGCGGCCCCGACCCGAAGGACTATGTCGATGACCTCGCCGCGCTGATCGAGCACCTGGCGCTCGGCCCGCATGTCGTCGTCGCGCAGTCGATGGGCGGCTGGTCCACGGTGGAATACGCGCTGCGCAACCCGCCCGGCCTGCGCGGCATCGTGCTGGCCGCGACCTCCGGCTCGATCGACCCGCGCAAGCTGCCGGCCAGCTTCCATCCGGCGCTGGACGCGTGGCAGGCCCATAGCGACACCACGCTGGCCGGCTATATGGCCGCCGGCATCCACCCCGCCGCCGGCACCCGCATGGCCGCCGAGCAGCCCGCCATGCACCTGCTCTACAAGCATATCGACGACCAGAACGCGGCTCTCGACAAGCAGGCCCTGCGCCTGCGCCTGATGCAGGGCCGCGTGCGGGCGCCGGAGGAACTGGCCAGGGCGAACTGCAAGGTCCTCGTCATCGGCAACGACGAGGACGCGGTGATCCCGCCGCTGGTCGCCGACGGCATCGCCGCCGTGGTCCCCAACGCCACCGCCGCGCATATCCCGGACGCGGCCCACTCCGCCTATTTCGAGCGGCCGGCCACCTTCAACCGGCTGGTCGAACAGTTCATCGCCGGGCTTGGCTGACCGGCTCCGGCGGAGGATACCGCCCCTCCGCCTTCACCGCGGCCTCCACGCGGCGGAGCACGCGCAGCGACACCCAGCCGCGTGACAGGTATCCGACCGCCATCAGCAGCACCATGCCGCCCCCGATGCTGAGCGCGCGCGCCATCACGCGCTCGTCGGCGGGCAGCACGGCGCTGATCCGGTCGGCGGCGATCCAGCCCAGCTCCCACGCCACCCAGAACGCCCGTCGCAGCAGCAGCGCCCATCCCTCGCGCGCCCGCAGCACGATCTCGTCGGCCTGGGTCCAGCCCTCCGGGCGCGGCCGCATGTCCGCCTGCGGCAGCAATGAGGGAAACTCGGCCAGTACCGGCAGCAGCAGCGCGCCCACCAGCAGCACCCGCCAGTCCTGCTCCATCGCCGCGAACAGGATCACCACGCCGCCGGCATAGAATTGCAGCAGCATCCTGTGCCGGCGCGACATCGGCTCAGCCAAGGCAGGCCGCCCGGTCCGCCGGCCAGCCGAATTCGCGCGGCCGGATGCCGGCGTGCAGCCAGGTGACCAGCGAGTGGATGTCGTAGACCGGCAGCCCCAGCGCCTCGCGCAGCGCCCAGGCATAGGGTGGCATGTTGGTGCACTCCAGCAGGATCGCGCCGATATCGGGCGCCATGGCCAGCAGCTCCCGCCCGGCATCGAGGATGTCCCGGGCGGCCAGCCGCACGTCCATGTCCTGCTTCTCGGCCTTGATCAGCACCCGGAAGAACTCGCGCCCGCCCTCGGTGCCGACGATCGGCGTGTCGAGCGGCACGCCCGCGGTCTCCAGGTGGCGCGGCGTCAGCGTGGACTTGCTGACCGTCACGATGCCCACCCGTTTTCCGGGCGGCAGCGTCGCCTGCACCCAGGGGAATTGCATCATCGCGCTCGTCGCCACCGGCACCTTCACATGATCAGCGATCTCGCGCTGGAAGATCGACAGGAAGCCGCAATTGGTGGTGATCGCCTCCGCCCCCTGCGCCACCAGATCGGCGGCGGCGGCCAGGAAATCGTCGAGCAGCCCGGCCGCGCCGTTCAGCACCACGCGCTCCGGGCTCGCCCCCCGCACCACCCGGTACAGCACCGGAAACGGCCAGGTGCCGGCATTGCCCATGTCGCCGGGGATACGCGGAAATTTCGCCTCCAGCATCAGTATCCCGAGCGGTGCGCCATAGACCGCCTTGCCGCCCGTCGCGATGTGCGCCTGCATATCTCCCCTCCGCTCCGCCGCGTTGAATCCGCTGCCGCCATCGGCGAAACTGCCGCAAATCCATCCTGGGGGAAACCGGCTCACGGTGCCCCGGGCTGCACCCCTCGGGAGCTTTCCGTGTCCCCCTCGCATGACCAGCCGGGCCTCGGCGCCGAGATGCGCGCCATGGTCCGGCTCGCCGTTCCGCTGGTCTTCACCCAGATCGCGGCGATCGGCGTGAACGTGATCGAGATCATGCTCGCCGGCCATATCGGGCCGCGCGTGATGGGCGCGGTCGCGGTCGGCACCAATGTCTGGCATTTCGCCGCCATGGGCGTGATCGGCGTGATGATGGCGCTCTCGCCCAGCGTCGCCCAGCTCGACGGCGCCGGCCGAAGGGTCGAGGCCGGGCCGCTGTTCCGCCAGTCGCTATGGATGGGCGGTTTCGTCGGCCTGTTCGCGCTGCTCGCCCTCCAGCTCGGCGGCCCCCTGCTGGTCGCGGCCATCGGGCTCGAAGCCGGCCTCGCCGCCGAGGCCGTCCGCTTCGTCCGCGCCGCCAGCCTCGGCGCCCCGGCGCTGGCCATGTATGTCGGCTGCCGCGGCCTCACCGAGGGCCTCTCGATGCCCCGCCCGTCGATGGTGTTCGGCCTGCTCGGCCTCGCCATCCTCGCCCCGGTCGGCTGGGTGCTGATGTACGTGCTCGACATGGGCGCGCTCGGCACCGGCATCGCGCTGACCGTCACCATCTGGATCCAGTTCGCCGCCTTCCTCGCCTATCTGCGGCTCAGCCCGCGCTACCGCGGCCTGGGCTGGCACCAGGGCGGCTGGGCGCCCGACTGGCCGGCGCTCGGCGCGCTGTTCCGCCTCGGCGGCCCGATGGCGGTCAGCCTGCTGATGGAAAGCGGCATGTTCAGCGCCACCGCGCTGCTGATCGGCCGCTTCGGCGAGGTCGCCGTCTCCGGCCACCAGATCGCCCTCAGCGTCGCCTCGGTCACCTTCATGGTCCCGCTCGGCCTCGCCATCGCCACCACCGTCCGCGTCGGCTTCGCGGTCGGCCGCGGCGACACCGGCGGCATCCGCCGCGCCGCCGCCGCCGGGCTGATCTTGGCGCTGGCCAGCCAGGCCTGCGCCGCCGCCCTGATGCTGGGCCTGCCCCTGGGCATCGCCGGCCTCTACTCGGGCGACGCGGCGGTGGTCTCCTTCGCCGCCGGCCTGCTCTTTCTCGCCGCCCTGTTCCAGCTCTCCGACGGCGCCCAGGTCACCGCGGCGGCCGCCCTGCGCGGCCTCAAGGACGCCCGCGTGCCGATGGTGATGACCACCATCGCCTACTGGGTCGTCGGCATGCCGCTCGGCTGGGCGCTCACCTTCCCGCTCGGCATGGGCGCCCCGGGCATGTGGTGGGGCCTGATCGTGTCGCTGTCGGTGGCCGCCCTGCTGCTCTGGGCACGCTTCCTGCGCATGACATCAGACCTGCCGCTGCCCGCGCTCGCGGAACGGCCGGCGGAATGACGGCTGGCGAACCGTACGCCCTGGGGGCCGGCAAGCCCGTGGTCCAGCGTGGTTCGCCTGCGCATGGAGCACCGCGATATGCTCGGATCACGGGAGAGGCGGTCCGGCGCGTCTGCATCGCCCGGCGCGCGCTGCCGGCGACAAGGCGAGGCGGAGCTGTCCGGCGTCAGGGCGCGCGGTCAGCGAAGTGGCGGCTCGTGCGCGGCAGCATCGCCAGGACCGGGGAGAGCAGGCACGCGGCGCCGCAGGCCGCCAGCACCGCCGCGTCCCCGAAGGCCGCGCTGGCCGGCGCGATGGCGGCCAGCCCGAGCGGGGCAAGCCCGTAGGAGAACAGGAAGTCGATCGAGGTCACCCGCGCCAGCCGGGCGGGCGGCACCTCGCGCTGGGCCGCGGTGAACCAGGGCACGTTGAACAGCTCGATCCCGATGCCGGCCAGCAGGAAGGCCGCCACCGGCACCACGACGGGCAGCGGGTAGAGCAGGCTGAACGGGACCAGGCAGTAGAGCGCGAGGCCGGCGAGTGCCGTCCAGCCCTGGTTGCGCGGCCGCCAGCGCGCGATCAGCACGGCGCCGAGCAGCGCGCCGGCGGTGTAGCCGGTGGTGGCGGCCACCAGCAGTTCCGCCCCGCCGGTACGCGCGCGGCTGAGGATCGGCAGCAGCACGCCGGTCACCGAGTAGCCGAAACAGATCACCGTCGTCAGCGCCGCCAGGCCGGCCACGAACCAGGGATGCCGCCGCGCCTCCCGGAATCCCTCGGCAAGGTCGCCCATGAACCGGGCCAGGGTGAGCGGCGCGGCAGCCGCGCCGGCCGCGGCGCGTTGGTCGCCGGCCGGGTGCGGCGGGGCCAGGGCGCTGACCAGCCACAGCGCGACGATCACGCCCAGCGTCGCGCGGGCGCCGATCACCAGCGCGGCGGCGGTGGCGAGCGCCGGGCCGAGCAGCCCGGTCACCCGCACCGAGATGCTCATTGCCGCGTTCGCCGCCTGGAGCGACCCGCGCCCGACCACCAGCGGCACCAGCGCCTGATAGGCCGGGCGGCGGGCATACCTGGCCCGTACCGGCCACCGCCGCGCACGCCGAGCATCATCGACACCAGGCCGGCCGCCCGCCTGGCCCGGCGGCGCCCGACGATCACCAAGACCCCGCGGCGGCGAGCAGGCTGGCCCACAGCACGACGGCGCGGCGCGCATGGCGGTCGGCCAGGACGCCGCTGACCGGCATGGCGGCGAGAAGCCGGCGGTGCGCCGGCCGCGCCGACTGCGCGGCCGTCGGCGGCCTCCAGCACCGCCAGGCCGAGGACGAAGGGCAGCGCCCAGGTGGCGAGGCCGGACGCGGTGCTGCCGGCCCACAGGCGCAGGAAGGCGGCCGAGCGCACGCCGGCAGAGGGCGGGGCGGGGCCGCCGGCGGAAACCTCAGTCATGCGGCGCGGCCGTGCCCTTTCCTGTCCGGGCGGTGTGCGGGCCCCGCTTGTAGCGCAGGATGGTCGCCTGCGCAGCCTCGTGCGGCAGGTCGGCGTCGAAGCGGCGGCGATAGGCCGCGGCGAAGGCGAGGCGCTCCGCGCGCTCGCATTCGCCGAGCCACCACAGCAGATGCCGCAGGGCGCGGACACTGCCGAGACGCCGGCGCTCTGCCCGCCACAGATGCAGCGCGTTCACCGACCATGCGTCGTAGGCGTGCTCGTGCAGCCGGCGGCGGATCGCCGGCGGCAGGGCATCGAAGCTGGCCCAGTCGTTGCCCGCGATCCGCCGCCACATCGCCTCGCGGGCGGTCACGTCGTTCATGCCGCCTGGCCCCAGCGCGGGAACGGATCGGGCAGCGCCGCCCAGCGCCGCGGGCCGCCCCGCATCTCGTCCTGCGTCAGCAGGCAGGCATCGAGCCGCTGGCGCAGCGCGGCCTCGTCCATGCCGCAGCCGATGAACACCACCTCCTGCCGGCGATCGCCATGCTCGCCCTGCCACAGGGCGCGCACGCCCCTGCGCCACTCCGGATCGTCCGGCCAGCGCGCCTCCGGCACCGCGGCGAACCAGAACCCGGCCGCTTCATGCCGCCCGACCGCGCCCGCGAGCTGCCAGGCGCCGGCCCATGGCATCCGTGTCGCCAACCAGAAGAATCCCTTCGCCCGCACCACGCCCGGCAGGTCGCTCTCGATGAACGCCTTCCACCGCGCCGGATGCAGCGGCTTCCTGGCCCGCCAGACGAAATGGGTGATGCCGAACGCCTCGCTCTCCGGCAGGTGCGCGCCGGACAGCGCCTGCGCCCAGCCGGACGATTGCTGGGCGCGCGCCATGTCGAACAGCCCCGTGTCCATGACGTCCGACAGCGGGACCTTGCCCTGATGCGCGGCGACGATGCGCGCCACCGGATTGAGCTTGGCCAGGATCGCCGCGAGCCGTTCCAGCTCCGCCGCCGAGACCAGGTCGGTCTTGTTGACCACGATCACGTCGGCGAACTCGACCTGCTCCACCAGCAGTTCCACCAGCATGCGGCCATCCCCGTCCCCGGCGGTCTGCCCGCGCCCGGCGAGGCTGTCGCGGCTGGCGTAGTCGCGCAGGAAGCTCCTGGCATCGACCACCGTCACCATCGTGTCGAGCCGGGCGAGGTCGCCGAGCGAACTGCCGTCCTCGGCCCTGAAGTCGAAAGTGGCGGCGACCGGCATCGGCTCGCTGATGCCGGTGCTCTCGATCACGAGCGCATCGAAGCGGCCTTCGCGGGCGAGGCGGGCGACCTCCTGCATCAGGTCCTCGCGCAGGGTGCAGCAGATGCAGCCGTTGCTCATCTCGACCAGCCGCTCTTCCGTGCGCGACAGCCCGCCGGACTGCGCGACCAGCGCGGCGTCGATGTTCACCTCGCTCATGTCGTTGACGATCACCGCCACCCGGCGCCCCTCGCGGTTGGCCAGCACGTGGTTGAGCAGCGTGGTCTTGCCGGCGCCCAGGAAGCCGGAGAGCACGGTCACGGGCAGGCGGTCGGTCGGGTGCAGGCTCAT